>NZ_JBSFVY010000017.1:0-224474 GCF_053592555.1 Streptomyces sp. NPDC002643 | reverse complement strand
GTCCGTCGCGTACAGCCGGCTCAGCAAAGTTCACGCCATCCAACCCCCGAGCAGTACGTCCGCCTGCGACGGACTGACACACCGGCCCGGCCCCGCCCCACCCACGCACCCCACGCGCCCCACGCGCCCCACGCGCCCCCACCCTCATTGCGCCCCACCCCCATCGCGCCCCCACCCCCATCGCGCCCCCACAACGAACCCTCGGGGCTGTACAGCCGCTACGCGCGTAGATATGCTCGTCTGGTGACCATGTCCACAGCTGCACCCCACGCCCTAGCCGACGTCACCACGTCGGACAGCACACTCCGCCGCTTCCTCCACGGACTGCCCGGCGTAGACGCGGTCGGCCTGGAGGCGCGCGCCGCCTCCCTCGGCACCCGTTCCATCAAGACGACCGCCAAGGCGTACGCCATCGACCTGGCCATCTCCATGGTCGACCTGACGACCCTGGAAGGCGCGGACACCCCCGGCAAGGTCCGCTCCCTCGGCACCAAGGCGGTCCACCCCGACCCCACCGACCGCACCACACCCCCCACCGCCGCGGTCTGCGTCTACCCGGACATGGTGGCCGTCGCGAAGGAGGCCGTGGCCGGCTCCTCGGTCAAGGTCGCCTCGGTCGCCACCGCCTTCCCGGCCGGCCGCGCCCCCCTCGCCGTCAAGCTCACCGACGTCCGCGAGGCCGTATCCGCCGGCGCCGACGAGATCGACATGGTCATCGACCGGGGCGCGTTCCTCGCCGGGAACTACATGAAGGTGTACGACGAGATCGTCGCCGTCAAAGAGGCCTGCGGAGCAAGCGCCCGCCTCAAGGTCATCTTCGAGACCGGCGAACTCTCCACCTACGACAACATCCGCCGAGCCAGCTGGCTCGGCATGCTCGCGGGCGCGGACTTCATCAAGACGTCGACCGGCAAGGTGGCGGTCAACGCCACCCCGGCGAACACCCTCCTCATGCTGGAAGCCGTACGGGACTTCCGCGCCCAGACCGGCGTCCAGGTGGGCGTGAAGCCGGCCGGCGGCATCCGTACCTCCAAGGACGCCATCAAGTTCCTCGTGCTGGTCAATGAGACGGCGGGCGAGGACTGGCTGGACAACCACTGGTTCCGCTTCGGCGCGTCCTCGCTCCTCAACGACCTGCTGATGCAGCGCCAGAAGCTGGCCACCGGCCGCTACTCCGGCCCCGACTACGTTACGGTGGACTGACCCATGGCATTCGAGTACGCTCCCGCGCCCGAATCGCGCGCGATCGTCGACATCGCCCCGTCGTACGGCCTGTTCATCGACGGGGAGTTCGTCGAAAGCTCGGGTGGGGATCTCAACAAAACGGTCTCCCCCTCCACCGAGGAAGTGCTCTCCGAGTACACCCAGGCCACCGCGGAGGACGTCGACCGGGCGGTCAAGGCCGCGCGGAAGGCGTTCGAGAAGTGGTCGGCGCTCCCCGGCTCGGAGCGCGCGAAGTACCTCTTCCGCATCGCCCGCATCATCCAGGAGCGCAGCCGCGAACTGGCCGTCCTCGAAACCCTCGACAACGGCAAGCCGATCAAGGAGACGCGGGACGCGGACCTGCCCCTCGTGGCAGCCCACTTCTTCTACTACGCGGGCTGGGCCGACAAACTCGACCACGCCGGCTACGGCGCGAACCCCCGCCCCCTCGGCGTCGCGGGCCAGGTCATCCCCTGGAACTTCCCCCTCCTGATGCTGGCGTGGAAGATCGCCCCGGCCCTGGCGACGGGCAACACGGTGGTCCTGAAGCCCGCCGAGACCACCCCCCTCTCGGCCCTGTTCTTCGCGGACATCTGCCGTCAGGCGGGCCTCCCGAAGGGCGTCGTCAACATCGTGACCGGGGATGGCCGTACCGGCGCCGCCCTCGTGGCCCACCCGGACATCAACAAGGTGGCGTTCACAGGCTCAACAGCCGTGGGCAAGCAGATCGCCAAGACAGTGGCCGGCACCCGCAAGAAGCTCACCCTGGAACTGGGCGGCAAGGGCGCGAACATCGTCTTCGACGACGCCCCCATCGACCAGGCGGTCGAGGGCATCGTCAACGGCATCTTCTTCAACCAGGGCCAGGTCTGCTGCGCCGGCAGCCGCCTCCTCGTCCAGGAATCGATCGCGGACGAACTCCTCGCCTCCCTCAAGCGCCGCCTGTCCACCCTCCGCCTCGGTGACCCGCTGGACAAGAACACGGACATCGGCGCGATCAACTCGGAGGAGCAGCTCTCCCGTATCACCGCGCTGGTGGAGCAGGGCGAGGCGGAGGGCGCCGAGCGCTGGTCGCCGTCCTGCGAACTGCCGACCTCCGGCTACTGGTTCGCTCCGACGCTCTTCACCAACGTCACCCAGGCCCACACCGTGGCCCGCGACGAGATCTTCGGCCCTGTCCTGTCCGTCCTCACCTTCCGCACCCCGGACGAGGCGGTGGCGAAGGCCAACAACACCCCGTACGGCCTGTCGGCGGGCATCTGGACCGAGAAGGGCTCCCGCATCCTCGCCGTGGCGAACAAGCTGCGCGCGGGCGTCGTCTGGTCCAACACGTTCAACAAGTTCGACCCGACCTCGCCGTTCGGCGGCTACAAGGAGTCGGGCTTCGGCCGCGAGGGCGGCCGCCACGGCCTGGAGGCGTACCTCGATGTCTGACCGACTCAATGTGCTGAAGACCTACAAGCTGTACGTCGGCGGGAAGTTCCCGCGTTCCGAAAGCGGCCGGGTGTACGAAGTGAGCACGCAGACATCAGCCGCTGACGCGGCGGGGAAGGGCAACTGGCTGGCCAACGCCCCCCTCTCCTCCCGCAAGGACGCCCGTGACGCGGTGGTCGCCGCCCGCAAGGCGTTCGGCGGCTGGGCGGGGGCGACGGCGTACAACCGGGGCCAGATCCTGTACCGCGTGGCGGAGATGCTGGAGGGCCGCCGCGACCAGTTCGTACGCGAGGTCGCGGACGCCGAGGGCCTGTCGAAGTCGAAGGCGGCGGCGCTGGTGGACGCCACGATCGACCGCTGGGTCTGGTACGCGGGCTGGACCGACAAGATCGCCCAGGTGGTCGGCGGCGGAAACCCGGTGGCGGGCCCGTTCTTCAACCTCTCCTCCCCCGAGCCGACGGGCGTGGTGGCGGTCCTGGCCCCCCAGAAGTCGTCGTTCCTGGGCCTGGTGAGCGTCCTCGCCCCGGTGATCGCGACCGGCAATACGACCGTCGTGGTCGCCTCCGAGAGGTCCCCCCTCCCGGCCCTCTCCCTCGGCGAGGTCCTGGCCACCTCCGACGTCCCCGGCGGCGTGGTCAACATCCTCTCCGGCCGCACCTCGGAGATCGCGACACCTCTCGCCGCGCACCAGGACGTCAACGCGATCGACCTGGCCGGCGCTGACGACGTACTGGCGAAGGAACTCGAAGTCGCCGCGGCCGACAACCTCAAACGAGTCCTCCGCCCCCAGCCTGTGGACGACTGGACGGCCACCCCCGGTATCGACCGCATGACGGCGTTCCTGGAGACCAAGACGGTCTGGCACCCCACGGGTTCACTGGGCGCGTCGGGTTCGGCGTACTGAGCGACCGTCGAAGCAGGGGCCCACGTCTCATATCTGTCCGGGAGACGCGCGGCCCCCTTCTTCCGGAGCGCGCTCAGCGCAACGCGCCCACCAGCGGCCCCACCAGCGGAATGCTGCCGATCGACGGCGCCTGGGCCACCGGCCCCGTCAGGGCGGTCGACTTGACGGCCTGGAAGTCGGCCAACTGTGTGCCCACCCCGTTGTCGAGGGGGTCGACGCCGGTGCCCGCCAGGGGGTTCGGCTTGAGGTTGGCGATCGGGCCGGTGATGTACTGGACGCTGCCGGTGACGCCTTGGAGGCCGGCCTCGGGGTCCACGTTGCCGAGGGTGGTGGGGCGGGTCCGCATCACGTCGAGGACGGGGGCGGTGTCCTCGGCGGCCGCGGCCGTACCGCCGCCCGCGCCCACGCCGAGCGCGACGCCGGCGGTGGTGACGGCCAGCAACACGCGCCGGACGGTGGGGTTCTGGGGGGCCGAGTGTCGAGCCATCAACGTTGCACCTTCTGCTGCCGGAATTGTTCTACTGCCGGAATTGTCGCCATCCACTACGGAAAGCAACCATAGAGACACATACGGTAGTTGAGATGTGATGTGCGCACCAAGGACGACCCGCCGTCTCGGCGGGAGCGCCGCGATGCCCCACACTGGACTCTCGTGAGTTCGCATCCCTCGATACCGACCCGGGTCGTCCTGCTGACCGGGCCCTCCGGCTCAGGCAAGTCCCTTCTCGCCGCCCGCTCCGGCCTGCCGGTGCTGCGGCTCGACGACTTCTACAAAGAGGGCGACGACCCGACGCTGCCGCTGGTGGAGGGCAGTTCGGACATCGACTGGGACCACCCGCTGTCCTGGGACGCGGAGGTCGCCGTCACGGCGATCGAGGAGCTGTGCCGCACGGGCCGTACGACCGTGCCGACGTACGACATCTCGCTGAGCGCCCGGACAGGCTCGGAGGCGATGACCATCGGGACGGGCATCGAGCGGACTCCGGTGTTCATCGCGGAGGGCATCTTCGCGGCCGAGATCGTGGACCGCTGCCGTGAACTGGGATTGCTGGCGGACGCGCTCTGTCTGACCCGGGGGCCGGCGAAGACGTTCCGCCGGCGTTTCCTGCGCGATCTGCGGGAGGGCCGCAAGTCGGTGGCGTTCCTGCTGCGGCGCGGCTGGCGGCTGATGCGGCTGGAGCGCTCGATCGTGGCCCGTCAGGCGGAGTTGGGCGCCCACCCCTGCGACAAGGACGAGGCCCTGGGCCGGCTGGCCGCGGCCGCCGCGGGCCGGGCACAGGTGAGACCGGCCTCGCCTCTATGAATATGAACATGAATAAACGGGACTGGATGGTTTCCAAAAAGCGGGACTGGACGGGCCGCTGAAAAAGCGGGACTGGATGGACCCCCCGGCCCTCCAGTCCCGCTTCCCCCGTGTTCCCCCGTCGTGACCCCGTGTCCCCCGTGGTCGCGCCGGTTCCCCCCGTGTTCCCCCGTTGTCCCCCGGTTTCCCCAGTCCCCCTGGGTTCCCCTTATTTTCCCCCCGCTTTTCCCCTTTTCCCCGTTCCCCCCAGACCTTCAGGCGACAAGCTCCCCGAAGGACTCCTCCTCGTCACGGCCGAAGCTGAGGACCTCGTCCTCACGCAGCCGGCGCAGCGAGCGCCAGATGCTGGACTTCACCGTGCCGACACTGATGTCGAGGATCTCCGCGATCTCCGGGTCCGTGCGGCCCTCGTAGTAGCGCAGGACCAGCATGGTGCGCTGGAGTTCGGGGAGGCGGGCGAGCGCCTGCCACAGGACGGCGCGCAGTTCGGTGCCGCGCATCGCGTCCGTGTCACCGGCGGTCTCCGGCAGTTCCTCGGTCGGGTACTCGTTCAGCTTGCGGCGGCGCCACGCGCTGATGTGCAGGTTGGTCATGGTGCGGCGGAGGTAGCCCCCGACCGCGGCCTTGTCGCTGATCCGGTCCCACGCCTTGTACGTCGAGAAGAGGGCGCTCTGGAGGAGGTCCTCGGCCTCGAAGCGGTCACCGGTGAGGTGGTATGCGGTGGCGTACAGGGAGGCACGACGCTCCTGGACGTAGGCGGTGAACTCCACCTCCGACACAGAACGGCGTTCCCCCGTGTCCTCCCCGTACGCTGCCGCGACCCCCGTTCCCCCGTGGGTCACCCCCGTGGTGCTTCCCCCCACATGCGCGTCAACCACCGTCATGTACGTGGTGTGCTGACGCCCGGTGCCGCGAGCGCACCCCCGCCCGCTCACGGCACCGGACTTCTCCGCGCTCCGGATGACGTCGTGGAGACGCGTGACAACTGCGCTAGTGCTGGTGCTGTGCAGCGTGTTCATCTCGCGCCCCCCGTCGTGGAGTTCCGGTCTCCGCCCCGCCCCCTCGTGCTTGTCGGGCGGCGCTTCCTTGCCTGTGCCGAGAACTCTGCCGGGCCACCTTCACGGCCGTATCCGCCGACTGTCACAGACCTGTCACAGGGGTGGGTCATGATCAACCGACAGCTCGATCACAGAGAAGAGTCGTACGGCTACGCGTTGCCCACGATCATGTGCGCATCATGGGTGGGAGCGCTCCAACGGTCGATTCGGCGCCATGCCATGGGCCAGAATGAGCCCGTGCCTTCCCTGTTGCTGATCGAGGACGACGACGCCATCCGCACGGCCCTGGAGCTCTCACTGACGCGCCAGGGGCACCGTGTCGCCACCGCCGCGAGCGGCGAGGATGGTCTCAAGCTGCTGCGCGAACAGCGGCCGGATCTGATCGTTTTGGATGTGATGCTGCCCGGCATCGACGGCTTCGAGGTGTGTCGACGCATCCGGCGCACCGACCAGCTGCCGATCATCCTGCTGACGGCGCGTAGCGACGACATCGACGTGGTGGTCGGGCTGGAGTCCGGCGCGGACGACTACGTGGTCAAGCCGGTGCAGGGGCGGGTGCTGGACGCCCGTATCCGTGCCGTGCTGCGGCGTGGTGAGCGCGAGGCCAATGACGCGGCGACGTTCGGCAATCTGGTGATCGACCGCGCGGCGATGACCGTGACGAAGAACGGCGAGGATCTGCAACTGACGCCGACCGAGCTGCGGCTGCTGCTCGAACTGAGCCGGCGGCCCGGACAGGCGCTGTCCCGGCAGCAGTTGCTGCGGCTGGTCTGGGAGCACGACTACCTGGGCGACTCCCGGCTGGTGGACGCGTGCGTGCAGCGACTGCGCGCCAAGGTCGAGGACGTGCCGTCGTCACCGACCCTGATCCGTACGGTGCGTGGTGTGGGCTACCGGCTGGATGTTCCTCAGTGACGAAGGCCCGAGGGGGGAACCGCGGCTGGTCCGCGGCTCGAAGGAAAGTTCAGTCCCGTATTCGTTTCACCAGTCTGCGGCTGCGGCTCGTGGTCGTGTTCGGGCTGGTGGCGCTCACGGCCGCCGCGTCGGCGTCGGGGATCGCGTACTGGCTCAACCGTGAGGCCGTGCTGACGCGCGCGCAGAACGCGGCGCTGGAGGACTTCGAGCGGGAGATGCAGAGCCATGTGAGCACGCTGCGCCCGAATCCGACGCAGGACGAACTGCGGGGTGCGGCGCGGCGGATGGCCGACGACGGGCAGCGGTTCAGTGTGCTGCTCATCGCCGAGGACCCCGAGGGGCGGTCGGTGTCGGGTTCGTCGACGGCCAACGCGCTGGACGGGTTCACGCTGGACGACATACCGGCATCGCTGCGGAAGGCCGTCGACAAGCGGCAGAAGCTGACCACGGGCAACCAGCACGCGTACCACCTGTACTGGCAGCGGGTCATCGAGGGCGACAGGCCGTATCTGGTGGGTGGCGCCAGGATGATCGGCGACGGTCCGACCGGCTATATGCGCAAGTCGCTTGAGCCGGAGGCGAAGGACCTCAATTCGCTGGCCTGGTCGCTGGGGATCGCCACGGCCCTGTCGCTGATCGGTTCGGCGCTGCTCGCGCAGGCCGCGGCGACGACCGTGCTGAAGCCGGTGCAGCGCCTCGGTGTCGCCGCGCGGCGGCTCGGCGAGGGCAAGCTCGACACCCGGCTGCGGGTGTCCGGCACGGACGAACTGGCCGATCTGTCACGGACGTTCAACGACGCGGCGGAGGCGCTGGAGAAGAAGGTCGACGACATGAGCGCCCGCGAGGAGGCGTCCCGGCGGTTCGTCGCCGACATGTCGCATGAGCTGCGTACGCCGCTGACCGCGATCACCGCCGTCACGGAGGTGCTGGAGGAGGAGCTGGACGCCGACACCGGCAGCCTCGATCCGATGATCGAGCCGGCGGTACGGCTGGTCGTCAGCGAGACCCGGCGCCTCAACGACCTGGTCGAGAACCTGATGGAGGTCACCCGCTTCGACGCGGGCACCGCCCGTCTCGTCCTCGACGACGTGGACATCGCCGACCAGATCACCGCCTGCATCGACGCCCGCGCCTGGCTGGACGCGGTGGAGCTGGACGCCGAGCGCGGCATCATGGCCAACCTCGACCCGCGCCGCCTGGACGTGATCCTCGCCAACCTCATCGGCAACGCCCTCAAGCACGGCGGTTCGCCGGTACGGGTCGCCGTGCGGGTGGAGGGCGAGGATGTGCTGGTCGTGGTGCGGGACCACGGCCCCGGCATCCCCGAGGACGTCCTCCCGCATGTCTTCGACCGCTTCTACAAGGCGAGCGCCTCCCGGCCGCGCTCCGAGGGCAGCGGCCTCGGCCTGTCCATCGCGCTGGAGAACGCGCACATCCACGGCGGTGAGATCACCGCCGCCAACTCCCCCGAGGGCGGCGCGGTGTTCACCCTGCGTCTGCCCCGGGACGCCTCCCCACTGATCGAACCCCCACGGTCGGCCGACGACGAGACGGGCGACGGCGGCACGGAGGGCACCGAGGGGGACGGGCAGTGATGACGAGCGACGTGGAGGTATCGACCGCCCCGCCGCGCGAAGTACTACGGGTACGGCCCCTAGGGGTACGGCGTCCAGCGGTACGGCGGCTGCGTACGGTGGCGGCCCTCGGGGTTCTGGCCGGGGTGCTCTCCGGGTGCGGTATCCGGGCCACCCAGGTGCCGACGGACTTCGGGCCCGCGCCCTCGATGGTGCCGTGCGAGGTGTCGATGCCGGAGGCTCCGGTGCAGGCCTCACCGCCCGGTACGCCGGTCGAGGTGTTCCTGCTGTGCTCGGGGGCGCTGGTACGGGTCAACCGTTCGATCGAGGTGGCCGAGAGCGGCGACGAGCAGCGGCGGCGGGTCATGGTCGCCCAGGGCCTGCTGGACACCCTGGCCGGGGAGCCGTCGACCGTCGAGGACGACGCCGGCTACCAGACCGCCGTGCCGCCCGGCCTGACCGTGGCGGGCCCCCGACCCGGCGACCCCGCCGACACCCTCCGGCTCTCCACGGCCCCGGACGCGCTGCCCACGTACGCCCTCGCCCAGATCGTCTGCACCTTCGCCGACTCGGCGGCGGCCGGCGACAACGGCTCGGTCGTCCTCGGCAGCACCAGCGCCGACGCCCTACGCCGCTACGAGTGCACCCCCGACATCCAGTCGGACCCGGGCACCGGGACACCACCATCGACGGAGGTCGCTTCATCCTGAGGCGGCTGCCGGCATCCGCCGGGAAACCATGACGGGCTGGACGCTTTCCTGAGCCGGGGCGTGGGGGCTGCCGCCGGGGCCGGGGGCGCGCGGGCCGAGCGGGGCTCGGGACCACCTCGGACGACCGGGCATCGCACCCTCCCGAGCCAGGGCTCCGGGGGGCCGTCGGGCCGCCAGGCACACGTCCACCACACGAAAACCCCGCCAAGCGCCCGCCCGGAAACCACGGCGGGGCTGGACGCCTTCCTGAGCCGGGGCATGGGCCTGCCACCGGGCCCGGGGGCGCCCGGCGGGGCCGAGCGGGGCTCGGGGCCACCTCGGTACGACCGGGCATCGCATCCACCCGAGCCAGGGCTCCGGGGGGCCGTCGGGCCCGCGTCCACCGCACGAAAACCCCGCCGGGCGCTCCCGCCCGGGAACCGTTGCAGGGCTGGGCGCCTTCCTGAGCCGGGGCGTGGGGCTGCCGTCGAGCCCCGGGGGCGCGCGGGCCGAGCGGGGCTCGGAGCCGCCTCGGGCGACCGGGCGTCCCATCCTCCCGAGCCAGGGCTCCGGGGGCATCGTCGGGCCGCGAGGCGCGCGTCCACCGTGCCAGAGCCCCTGGGCGCGCCTTCGGGCGTCGTCGGCGTGTGTGCCCGAGGCCGGCGCGCTGGGGCGTCGGAGGCGGGTGTGGGTGTTACGGGATTCGGATAAAGCGGCGGAACCGATCGTGCCGGGGGCGGCGTCTTGGGGGGCGTGCAGCGTCAAGGTACGTGCGGCCACAGTGCCGGGGTCCGGGTTCGTGCGGCGGGGGGTGTCCTCCTCGTCGCACATCTCGTGCTCGTTGCCTGGATCACGCTGCGTCCGCTCGATGTCACCTATGTGAGCGCCTCCAACCTCCGCCCCTTCGCCGGCATCAGAGCGGATCTGGCGCTGGGCTGGCCGGAGGCGGCGCGACGGCTCGGCGAGGCGCTGGCCCTGCTGGCGCCGCTCGGTGTGCTGCTGCCGATGGCCCACGGCAGACTGGCGGTGTCGCCGGTCGCCTCACTGGCCCGCACGATGGCGGTTGGGGCGCTGCTGTCGCTGGCGATAGAGCTGCTGCAGACCGGGGTGCCCGGTCAGGTCGTCGACATCGACTCGATCCTGCTGAACACGCTCGGCGTGGCGCTGGCCCATGTCACCGTCGTACCCGCCGTCAGGGGCGCGCTGCGCCGCAGGGCCGCCACCCGCGTGCCGTCGGAGCCTCGCCGGGGGGAGCCCTCTCAGGGTCGTACCCCGACGATTCCCAGGGTCGGAATGGCTCCGTAGAGGGACGCTTCGTCCGCTTCGTCACCGTAGCGTCGATGGTGTGGAAAGGAGCGGTGGCCGCCAAGAGGCCCCGCCCCGCCGTCGGCCCGTGGAATCGGTCCGCGGGCGGCGCCCCACACCGACGAAGGAGCCCCTCATGAGCCGCCTTGCCCGCCCTGCTGAAGGCCGGATGATCGGCGGAGTGTGCGCAGCGCTGGCACGGCGCTTCGGCACCTCCGCGACCACGATGCGCGTGATCTTCCTGCTGTCGTGTCTGCTTCCCGGCCCCCAGTTCCTGCTCTACATAGCCCTGTGGATCGTGCTCCCCTCCGAGGACAAGGCCCGCACGGCGTGGTGACCCACCGGGTGACACCCACCCGGTGACCGGCACACCGAAGGGGCGCACCCACGGAGGGTGCGCCCCTTGTCGCGTACGTACGGCGGCGGTGCGGAGCTTCCCGTGCGTACGCGGGGAATGCGGGACGCGGGCACCCGGCCGGGCGGCGCTCAGGCGCCCGCGCCACCGCCGAGCGGCAGACCGTTCACACCGAGGCCGTTGGTGCCGAGTCCTTGGGTGGTGGGGAGGGCCGTCTGGCCGACGGGGAGGCCGCCGAGGAGTTTACCGACGGGAGAGGTGGGGCCCTCGGCGAGGACGCTCGCGGTGGCGGGCTGCGCGGCCTCAAGACCGGCGCCGAGCGCCCGCTGGCCCTGGGTGACGGCACCGGTGGCACTCGGCAGCGCCTGCGAGACCTTCTCCACGGGCAGCGACTGGGTGACGGTGCCCAGGGCCTGGGAGGCATCCGGGGCAGGTGCGCTCGGGGCGGCGTTGGCGGCGCCCGCGCCCGCGGCGGCGATGGCGGCACCGAGGGCGGCGACACCGAGGGTCTTGGCAGCAGACTGCTTCATGGGGAATGCGTCCTTGGATGCGTTCGACGAGTGGTGAGCGGTGTCGAAACGTAAACACCAAAGTCCCGCCGTACGCAAACATCGAAAAGTGGCCGCGTCGCGGTTGACGCCACCTTTTCCCCAAGGCGCGTTTCAGCCCTCTTCGTTGAGAGAACCGCTGGTGGAAGCCGTTTGACGGAACAGCCATTCGGATTTCAACTCGGCATATCCGGGCTTGATCACGTCATTGATCATGGCCAGTCGTTCATCGAAAGGAATGAATGCTGACTTCATAGCATTGACCGAGAACCACTGAATGTCGTCGAGCGTGTAACCGAAGGCGTCGACCAGACACTCGAATTCACGGCTCATGGTGGTACCGGACATCAATCGATTGTCGGTATTGACGGTGGCGCGGAAATGCAGTCGCCGCAGCAGCCCGATGGGATGCTCGGCATACGAACGGGCCGCACCGGTCTGGAGGTTGGAACTGGGGCACAGCTCCAGCGGGACGCGCTTGTCGCGGACGTAGGAGGCGAGGCGGCCGAGCTTCACGGAGCCGTCCTGGTGGACCTGGATGTCGTCGATGATGCGCACCCCGTGGCCGAGCCGGTCGGCGCCGCACCACTGCAACGCCTGCCAGATGGACGGCAGTCCGAAGGCCTCACCGGCATGGATGGTGAAGTGGTTGTTCTCGCGCTTGAGGTACTCGAAGGCGTCCAGGTGCCGGGTGGGCGGGAACCCGGCCTCGGCACCGGCGATGTCGAATCCGACGACGCCCAGGTCGCGGTAGCGGTTGGCGAGTTCGGCGATCTCCAGGGAGCGGGCCGCGTGCCGCATCGCGGTGAGCAGGGCGCCGACACGGATACGGTGACCGGCCTCCTTGGCGCGCCGCTCGCCCTCGCGGAAGCCCGCGTTGACGGCCTCGACGACCTCTTCGAGGCCGAGGCCGCCGTCGAGGTGCTGTTCGGGGGCGTAGCGGATCTCGGCGTAGACGACACCGTCCGCGGCGAGGTCCTCGGCGCACTCGGCGGCGACCCGGAACAGCGCGTCCCGGGTCTGCATCACGCCGACGGTGTGGGAGAAGGTCTCCAAGTACCGCTCCAGGGACCCGGAGTCGGCGGCCTCGCGGAACCACATGCCGAGCCGGTCGGGGTCGGTCTCCGGGAGGCCCGCGTAGCCGCTGTCGCGGGCGAGTTCGACGATCGTTCCGGGGCGGAGGCCGCCGTCGAGGTGGTCGTGCAACAGAACCTTGGGCGCCCGGCGGATCTGGTCCGAGTCCGGGGTGCCTCCGGTCCGCTCAGTCTGGTTCGTCATTTTCGCACGATAACTCCTACGCGCGTAGAGCGCCTGTCGGGTGGGGCCGTCGATACCCAATGGTGACCAGGCGTAGGGGTGGCGTACACCATGACTTCTGACACTGTTCTGTCATGGCGCAGCAAGCAATGCCGGTCCGTACGCCCCGACTTGGGCGGACGGTCGGCCCGGAGCCGGGGGCTGTCAGCGGTGTGGTTCTGCTGCTGCCCGACGGCGACGAGGCATCCACCCGCAGACCCTCCCCCATGCTGGCCGCGGCCTCCGTACGCGCCCTCGGCCGCCGGCTCGCGCGGGCGGGGCGCGGGGAGGGTCTGGCCATCCATGTCGTCCACTACCGCTGTCGCGGATGGAACGGCACGGAGGCGAGGCTGGCGCGGGATGCCGAGTGGGCCGCGGACGAGGTGGTCCGGCGGTACGGCGACGTACCGGTGTGCCTGGTCGGCCTCCACATGGGCGGGCGGGCCGCGCTCCACGCCGGGGGGCACGACGCCGTCAACTCCGTGCTCGCCATCGCTCCTTGGCTGCCGGAGGAGGATGTGGCCACTCCTCCCGAGCCGGTGAAGCAGTTGTCCGGGCGGCGGGTGTTGATCGTGCACGGCACGAATGACGAGCGGGTCGATCCCGAGTTGTCGTTCCGGTTCGCGGAGCGGGCGAAGAAGACGAATCCCGGCATCTGCCGGTTCGAGGTGCATGCGGATCGGCATGGGCTGCAGCAGTACCGGGACGAGGTGTATGCGTTGGCCTCGGATTTTGTGATGGGGGTGTTGTTCGGGAGGGGGTTCGCTCGGCCCGTCGAGGATGCGCTTGCGGCTCCGCCGCCTTTGGGATTGCGGATGCCGCTTGCCTCCGGCTTTGGGCGGGAGCGATCTCGTCTGCGTGGTTGAGGTTGTATCGCGACTGCGGGTGCGTTGTGGTTGCTCGCGCAGTTCCCCGCGCCCCTGGGTTGGCTGCCGCTCAACTTGCCAGCAAGTTCCCTCTTCTCGACAACAGGAACTTCTTGAACGACGCCACCGGAGGTGTGTCCGGGTGGCCGTCCAGCCAGGCCACGCCGATTTCTCTTACCGCTCTCGGAGCCGTGACCGTCAGCTCCACCACGCCCGGTCTGGGCACGGCCGGTGGGGGCAGGAGGGCCACGCCCAGGCCCGCCGCGACCAAACCCCTCAGCGTCTCCGCCTCCTCCCCCTCGAAGGCGATGCGCGGCTTGAAGCCGGCCTCCTTGCAGAGGTCGTCGGTGATGCGGCGCATGCCGTAGCCGGGTTCCAGGGTGACGAAGGTTTCGTCGGCGGCCTCCGTGAGACGGACTCGTTTGCGGGAGGCGAGGCGATGGTCGGCGGGGACGACCAGGCGGAGTTTCTGTTCGTCGAGGCGGCGGGCGACCAGGTCGGGGGCGTCGGGGATCGGGGAGGTGAGACAGAGGTCCAACTCGCCCGCGCGCAGGCGTTCGATCATGGCCTCGCCGTAGTTCTGGACGAGGCTGAAGCGGACGCGCGGGTGCTCGGCGCGGAATGCCTGGAGGAGGGCCGGGACTGTTTCGGCGCCCATGGTGTGGAGGAAGCCGAAGGCGACCTTGCCGGTGGCCGGGTCGGCGTCGGCGCGGACCTCGTCGGCGGCGCGTTCGAGGTCGGCGAGGGCGCGTTCGACGGAGGCGTGGAACGTACGGCCGGCCGGAGTGAGGGAGACCGTGCGGCCCCGGCGGGCGAACAGGTCGACGCCCAGGTCCTGTTCGAGGCGGACCATCGCCCTGGAGAGCGTCGACTGCGGGACCTGCATCTCCTGGGCGGCCCGGGTGACGTGCTCGGTGCGGGCGACCCCGGCGAAGTAGGCGAGGCGCGGGGCCAGGCTCAGGACGATGTCCTCGATGCCCTCGGCGTCATGGGGCGCATGGTTGGCGTGGTCGGCACGAGTGGCATGGGTGGCATGGGTGGCATGGCCATCGACTTGTTTTGTGTCACTGGGCTGTGACAGCCGCCGCTCTGACCTCAGTTGATGCATCACGGGAACGATTATGGGGGTTCCATGCATTGGACGGATGAACGGTGGCGTACGTAGTTTCGAGGCATGCCTTCCGCCAGTACCGGGGCGTCCACCACCGTGGGCGCCGTCTCAGCCTCCTCCACCCACTCCAGCGCGTCCCGCCGTTCGCACGCCGTCGACTCCCGGATGACCCCGGGTGGGCCCGGCTACCGGCGGATGAGCCTCGCGCTCTTCCTCGCGGGTATCGCGACCTTCGCCCTCCTCTACTCCACCCAGGCGCTGCTGCCGCTGATCTCGGGCGGCTTCGGGAGCACGGCGAGCGCGGCGAGCTGGACGGTGTCGGCGGCCACCGGTGCGCTGGCGCTGTTCGTACTGCCGATGAGCGCGCTGTCGGAGCGGTTCGGGCGGCGCACGGTGATGACGGTGTCGCTGGCGGTCGCGGTCGGCGTCGGTCTGCTGATCCCCTTCGCGCCGTCGCTGGGCGCGCTGGTGGTGCTGCGGGCGGTGCAGGGTGCGGCGCTGGCCGGGGTGCCCGCGTCGGCGACCGCCTATCTCGCCGAGGAGGTGCGGCCCAAGGCCCTGGTCACCGCCATCGGTCTCTTCGTCGCCGGCAACAGCGTCGGCGGTATGAGCGGGCGGATCGTCACCGGATGGGTCGCGCAGGAGTGGGGCTGGCGGGTCGCGCTCGGGGTGCTCGGGCTGATCGCGGTGGGATGCGCGGTGGCCTTCCGGCTGCTGCTGCCCGCGCCGAAGCACTTCGCGAGCGGGTCGCTGCGGCCGGCGGTACTGGTCCGCACGGTCCGCACCCACCTCGCCGACCCGCTGCTGCGCCGCCTGTACGCCATCGGCGCCCTGTTCATGACGGTCTTCGGCGGCGTCTACACCGTCATCGGCTACCGCCTCACCGAGGCCCCCTTCTCCCTCCCGCAGGGCGTCATCGGCTCGATCTTCCTCGTCTATCTGGTCGGTACGGTGTCGGCCTCGACCGCCGGGAAGCTGGTGGGACGCCTGGGCCGGCGCGGCGCGCTGTATCTGGCGGGCGGTACGACCACCACCGGTCTGCTGGTCTCCCTCTCCGACTCCCTGCCCCTGGTGCTGCTGGGCCTCGTCCTCATCACCTCCGGGTTCTTCGCGGGCCACGCGGTCGCGTCGTCCGCCGTCAGCCACACGGCCAAGGAGGGCCGGGCCCAGGCCTCGGCCCTGTACCAGTCCGCCTACTACGTCGGCTCCAGCGCGGGCAGCACGCTCGGCGCGGTGGCCTTCCACGCCGGGGGCTGGCTCGGCACGGTCGCCATGGGACTGCTCGCGGTGCTGGGAGTCGTGGCGATCACGGTGGTCGGCTCGCGCGCGGCTCGGGCGGAACGGCGGTTGGCGGCGGCGTACTGAGCCCCACGGCTCAACACCTCAACGCCTCACCGTTCACGACAGGGCCGCCGCCACCAGCCTCCGGATCTCCCCCTCGGGGACGCCGCCGCCGTTGACCAGGCGGTCGAAGACCAGGCCGTCCACGCAGGTCAGCAGGGTGATCGTGCGCTCCTCGGGGTCTTCGACGCCTTGGGCCGTCAGGAAGTCCTGGACGATCTGGCGGCCCGCGTTGCGGCGGGGGACGAGGATCTCCCGGAGTTCGGGGTGGTGCACGCTCTCGATGGCGCAGGTGTAGCGGGCGAGGGAGCGTCGGCGGCCCTCTCCGGTGAGGCGCAGCTCGATGAGGGCGGCGATACCGGCGGTCAGTTCGTCGGCGTTGCCCGGCATCGGTGTGCGGTCGCCGATCTCCTGGAGTTCCGCCTGGTCGAGTGCGATCAGATGCCGGACCAGTGCGGTGAGCAGCGCCCGGCGGGTGCGGAAGTACGCGGAGGTGGTGCCGGACGGCAGGTCCGCGGCCCGGTCCACCGCGCGGTGGGTCAGACCTCGGATGCCGGTCTCGGCGAGCACCGTGAGGGCGGCGTCGGCGAGGTGGGTGCGTCGATCGGTGGGCACCCCCCATTTCTACACCTGTAGAGGATCGGAGGAGATCGGAGTAGCCTGAGCGGGCCTGAGGCTTCTACATCTGTAGAAGACCGTGGCGTGGTGAGTGGCGTGGCAACCGGAGGGGGCCGGACATGGGTGGCGGCGCGGTGGTGGTCGGCGGCGGCATCGGCGGGCTGGCCGCGGCGATCGGGCTGCGGGCGGCCGGCTGGGAGGTGACGGTCGTCGAGCGGGCGGCCGTCCTGGACGACGCGGGCGCGGGCATCTCCCTGCACGCCAACGGGCTGCGCGCCCTGGACGTCCTGGGTGTCGGGGAGGCGGTACGGGCCGCCGCGCGGCCGCAGTACACCGGGGGTACGCGTACGCCGGGCGGCGGTTGGCTGGCCCGGATGGACGGGGCGGTGCTGGAACGCGAGCTGGGCTCCCCGATCGTCGGCATTCCGCGAGCCGTGCTGCACCGCCTGCTGCGCGAGGCGCTGCCGTCGGAGTGTCTGGTCGTCGGACGGGAGGTGACGTCCGTCGATGTCTCCGTCCCCGGGCGGGTACGGGTGCCTCTCGAAGACGGTGTGCTGGAGGCGGATCTCGTCGTGGCCGCCGACGGGGTGGGCAGCCGGCTGCGGACACTGCTGTTTCCCGGCCACCCCGGACCCGTGTACAGCGGGTCGACGGTGCTGCGGGCCATCACCGAGCGGCCGGTCGTCGCATCGCGTACCGACTTCGAGCTGACGTGGGGGAAGGGCGCCGAGTTCGGGCACATCGCGTTCTCCGACGGGCGGGCCGAGTGGCACGCGGTGTTCAACTCGCCGCCAGGAGTGCGGTACGCGGACGGCCTCGCCGAGACGCGGCGCCGCTTCGGGGGCTGGCACGAGCCGATCCCGGCGCTGCTGGACGCGACCCGCCCGGCGGCCGTACTGCACCACGACATCCATGAGCTGGTCACACCTCTGCCCGCGTTCGTGGTGGGCCGGGTCGCGTTCCTGGGCGATGCCGCTCATGCCATGACCCCGCATCTCGGGCAGGGTGCCTGCCAGGCGCTGGAGGACGCGGCCGTCCTGGCCGCCGCGCTCGCCGGCGAGACGGTTGTCGAGTCCGCGCTGAGCCGTTACGACGCCGAACGCCGGCCCCGGAGCCAGGCGGTCGCGCGGGCGGCGCGTCAGGCGGGCCGGATGGGGCAGCGGCTGGCCCATCCCGTCGCCGTGGCCGCACGCAACGCGGGCCTCCGGCTCGCCCCGTCCGGCCTGTCCGTGCGAGCCGTTCTGCGTCACGCGGACTGGACACCGCCGGGCCCTGGCCCCCTCCCACCGGAGCGCCGACGGAACGCCACCTGAGCGCTGCGACCCTTCTGACCTGGGCGTTTGTTCGCTGCAGGGGCCATTGTCAGTGGGCTGGGGTAGCTTGCGAACTGTTGGTGCGGGTGCGCGATGCGGCGTGCGACGCGGACGAGCCACAGGGGTGGGTTGGCGATGAGTGAAGGCGCGGCTACGGCTACGGCGGACCTGGATGTCCGGCTGGAGGAGTACCGGGTCGAGCTGACCGGGTACTGCTACCGGATGCTCGGCTCGTCCTTCGAGGCGGAGGACGCGGTGCAGGACACGATGATCCGCGCCTGGCGGAGCTACGAGAAGTTCGAGGGCCGGTCCTCGCTGCGCTCGTGGCTGTACCGGATCGCGACGAATGTGTGCCTGGACATGCTGACCGCGGGGAACAAGCGGGCGCGTCCGATGGATCTCAGCGAGTCCACGCCCCTCGCCCGGGCCGCCCTCGCACCCCGCCCCGACAACACCTGGCTGGAGCCGGTCCCGGACGCCCGGGTGCTGCCGACGACCGCTGACCCTGCGGAGGCGGCCGTGGCCAAGGAGAGCGTGCGGCTGGCGTTCGTCGCGGCGCTGCAGAAGCTGCCCTCCAAGCAGCGGGCGGTGCTCATCCTGCGTGAGGTGCTGGCATGGAAGGCCAGCGAGGTCGCCGAGCTGCTGGACACCTCGGTGGCGTCGGTGAACAGCGCGTTGCAGCGGGCCCGCGCGACCCTCGGGGAGAGCGACGGGCGCGCGGCGCGGGCCGATGTCTCCGATCCGCTGGACGAGGAGCAGCAGAAGCTCCTGGAGCGCTATGTCGCCGCGTTCGAGGGGTACGACATGGCGGCGCTGACGGCTCTGCTGCACGAGGACGCGGTGATGACGATGCCGCCGTTCGACCTGTGGCTGACCGGCACGGGCGACATCACCGGGTTCATGACCACGCTGGGCGCCGCCTGCGCGGGGTCGCGTCTGGTGCCGGTCGCGGTGAACGGACTGCCGGGGTTCGCGCAGTACAAGCCGGACCCGGAGGAGGGTGGTTTCACCGCCTGGGCCGTGCAGGTGCTGGAGATATCAGAGGGCCGGATCGCCGGGTTCCACTGCTTCCTCGACACCGCCCGCTGGTTCCCGCTCTTCGGTCTCCCCCTCCACATCGAGGGCAAGCCCGACGAGGCCCAGTAGCGCCCGCAGCGCCGGGTCGGGGTCCCGCAGCCGTATCCGGCCCCCGGCCCGCCGCGCGGTGAGCTGCATCCGGGCCAGCGCGTCGATGGTGCCGAGGCCCGGCGGTCCGACCCCGCCGACATCGCACACCACCGCCCCGGCCTCGGTCGCGGCCAGCAGCCTCCGCACGTCGTCACACAGCCGCCCCACGTCATCCCGGGTGACGGGGCCGGCCAGCACGAGTACAGCGGGTGTCATGGCGTCCACGATCGGTAGACCGGGGGGAGGGGCGTAACTCATCGGTACCGGCCCGGCCGGCCCTCGGCCGCGGGGGCCAGGTGCCGGCTGGAACCGACGAGCCCTCGGCCGGACCCGAAAGGGGTGTGCCATGAGCGGCCTCCGGGCACGGGCGCGGGCCTGGCCGCAGGCGCGGGCCTGGGCACGGGCGCGGCCCCGGGCACGGGCGCGGGCGCGGCGCGCGCACGGGCGCGGGTCAGGCGATCCGCTCCAGCACCACCGGTGAAGCCGTGAACTCCGTGCCCGGGGCCGCGATGTCGTACGAGCCGGCCACCGCCTCCAGGGCGTAGTCGAAGCGCTCGGGGGTGTCCGTGTGCAGGGTCAGCAGGGGCCGGCCCTCGGTGACCGGGTCGCCGGGCTTGGCGTGCATCTCGATGCCCGCGCCCGCCTGGACCGCGTCCTCCTTGCGGGCGCGTCCGGCGCCGAGTCGCCAGGCGGCGACGCCGATGTCGTACGCGTCGAGGCGGGTCAGGACGCCGGAGGCGGGCGCCTTCACCACGTGCTGTTCGCGAGCCGTCGGGAGCGGCGCGTCCGGGTCGCCGCCCTGGGCCGCGATCATGCGGCGCCAGGCGTCCATCGCGGAGCCGTCGGCGAGGGCCTTCGCCGGGTCGGCGTCCTTCACCCCGGCCGCGTCGAGCATCTCGCGGGCCAGGGCGAGGGTCAGCTCCACGACGTCCGCCGGGCCCCCGCCCGCCAGGACCTCCACCGATTCGCGGACCTCAAGGGCGTTGCCGGCGGTCAGGCCGAGCGGGGTCGACATGTCGGTCAGGAGGGCGACCGTCCTCACACCGTGGTCCGTGCCCAGGCCCACCATCGTCGAGGCCAGTTCACGGGCGTCCTCCAGCGTCTTCATGAAGGCGCCGCTGCCGACCTTCACATCCAGGACCAGGGAGCCCGTACCCTCGGCGATCTTCTTCGACATGATCGAGGAGGCGATCAGGGGGATCGCCTCGACCGTTCCCGTGACGTCTCGCAGCGCGTAGAGCTTCCTGTCGGCCGGGGCCAGGCCGTCGCCCGCCGCGCAGATCACGGCGCCGACGCTGTCCAGCACGGCCAGCATCTCCTCGTTGGAGAGCAGGGCCCGCCAGCCGGGGATCGACTCCAGCTTGTCCAGGGTGCCGCCGGTGTGGCCGAGGCCCCGGCCCGACAGCTGGGGCACCGCCGCGCCGCAGGCCGCCACCAGCGGCGCCAGGGGCAGCGTGATCTTGTCGCCGACCCCGCCCGTGGAGTGCTTGTCGGCGGTCGGGAGGGAGAGCGACGAGAAGTCCATGCGCTCGCCGGAGGCGATCATCGCGGCCGTCCAGCGGGCGATCTCGCGGCGGTCCATGCCGTTGAGGAGGATCGCCATGTTGAGGGCGGCCATCTGGTAGTCGGCGACCTCGCCACGGGTGTAGGCGTCGATCACCCAGTCGATCTGCTCGTCGCTGAGTTCGCCGCGGTCCCGCTTGGTGCGGATGACGGAGATGGCGTCCATGGCCATGGCTGTCCTTTCAGGATTCCGATCGGGGTTCTTCGACAACGGTCCGACGGTGATCGGAAAGTGCGCGGCCCCCCTGAGCGCCAACTCAGAGGGGCCGCACGGGGGTTACTTGGTGAGATGGCCCGGCCCGAAGGCCTGGGGCAGCATCTCCGAGAGGGGGACGATCCCCGCCGGGGTCTCCAGCAGGAGATCGGGGCCGCCGAACTCGTACAGCAGTTGGCGGCAGCGGCCGCACGGCACGAGGATCTCGCCCTTGCCGTCGACGCAGGTGAAGTGCGTCAACCGGCCGCCGCCCGTGCGCTGCAGCTCCGAGACCAGTCCGCACTCGGCACACAGACCGAGACCGTACGAGGCGTTCTCGACGTTGCAGCCGGAGACCGTACGGCCGTCGTCGACGAGCGCGGCCACACCGACCGGGTAGTCCGAATAAGGGGCGTACGCGTGGGACATGGCGTCCCGGGCCACCGCCCGCAGCTCGTCCCAGTCGACGGCGGCGACGGTCACTTGCCCTGTCCCTTCCGGTACGGCAGGCCGTCCGCCTTCGGCATCCGCAGGCGTTGGGCGGAGAGCGCGAGGACGATCAGGGTGATGACGTACGGGGTGGCGGCGACGACCTGGTTCGGGACCTCGTTGGTGACGGAGTACCAGGTGAGGACGAGGGCGCCGATGACGAAGGTGATCGCGGCGGCGACGTACTTCCTGCGGACCGCCTGCCAGACGGCACCGATGATCAGCAGCAGCGCACCCAGCAACAGCAGCGCGTGGACGTTCTCGGAGCCGCCGCGCAGGTTGAGGCTGTCGGTGTAGCCGAAGAGGCCGGCGCCGATGGCGAGGCCGCCCGGCATCCAGTTGCCGAAGATCATCGCGGCGAGGCCGATATAGCCGCGACCGCTGGTCTGGCCCTCCAGATAGAAGGGGTTGGCGACGATGGAGAGGAAGGCGCCGCCGAGGCCGGCCAGTCCACCGGAGATGATCACGGCGAGGTACTTGTACTTGTAGACGTTGACGCCGAGGGACTCGGCGGCCACCGGGTTCTCACCGCAGGAGCGCAGCCGCAGCCCGAAGGCGGTGCGCCACAGAATCCACCAGGTGCCGGGGATCAGCGCGACGGCGACCAGGGTCAGCCAGGACACATTGGTGACCAGGCCGCCGAGCAGACCGGCGATGTCCGAGATGAAGAACCAGCCCTTCTCGTTGAGGGTCTGGAGCGCGTCGGAGAGGCCGGGCACCGTGAAGTCGCCGAGGGAGTCGACCGGCGGGGACTGCTTGGCTGAGCCGCCCTGGTGGCCCTCGAAGGCGAGGGGGGCGAGATAGCGGGTGGCGCCGAGGGCGAGGATGTTGATGGCCACACCGGAGACGATGTGGTTGACGTTGAAGGTGACGGTGACGAAGGCGTGCAGCAGACCGCCGACGCAGCCGCCGATGATGCCGACGAGGACGCCGGTCCACGGCCCCCACTGGAAGCCGGCCCAGGCGCCGAACCAGGTGCCGAGGATCATCATGCCTTCGAGGCCGATGTTGACCACGCCCGCCCGCTCGGCCCACAGTCCGCCGAGACCGGCGAGGCCGATGGGGACGGCCAGTTCCAGGGCGGTGGACATCTGGCTGACGTTGGTGATGCCGTCGGCGCCGGTGATGATGCGGACGATCGAGGTGAGTGCCAGGACGCCGGCGATGACCAGCAGCAGCACGGGCAGCGACAGCTTGCGGCCGGTCGGGGCGGCCGGCTGCAACGAGGGCTGGTTGACGTCGGTCGCGGTGGTGCTCGTGGTCATCGGCCAGCCACCTCCTTCGTGTTGTTGTTGTCGCCGGAGGTGTCCGCGCCGAGTACATGCCCGGCGGCGAGTTCCGCGCCGACCCGGCGCTGCTGGCGGCGCAGGCCCCACTCGCGGACGGTCTCGTAGGAGACGACGACCGAGAGCACGATCAGGCCCTGCATGATGACCGCGATCTCCTTGTCGTAGCCGTGGAAGTCCAGCTCGGGCGAGGCCTTGTCGAGCCAGGCCCACAGCAGGGCGGCGAAGGCGATGCCGACGGGGCTGTTACGGCCGAGCAGGGCGATGCCGATACCGAGGAAGCCGATGCCGGTGGGGAAGTTGAGGCTGTAGGTGTGGGTGTCGCCGAGCAGGATCGGCAGACCGGCGAGGCCCGCGACACCGCCGGAGATCAGCATGGCGGTGAGGATCATCCGCTTGGGGTCGACACCGCTGGCCGCGGCGGCGGTCTCCGAGGCGCCGGAGGCACGCAGGTCGAAGCCGAAGCGGGTGCGGTTGATGACGATCCAGTAGCCGATGCCGAGGGCCACCGCGAGCAGGACCAGCCCGTAGATCTCGCCGGCCTTGCCCATGTCGATACCGGGCACCCAGCCGGACTCGGCCATCTCACCGGTGGTGTTGTTGTTGCCGACCTTCACACCGGCGACGTTCGGCAGCCAGAGATAGCCGATGACGGAGGTGGCGATCGCGTTCAGCATGATCGAGGCGACGACCTCGCTGACCCCCCGGGTGACCTTGAGGACACCGACGATGCCGGCCCAGAAGGCACCCGTGAAGATCGCGGTGAGCATCAGCAGCGGGATCTGGAGCGCGGCCGGCAGATCCATGTGCGCGCCGACGATCGCGGTGATCATCGCGCCGAGGAGGTACTGGCCGTCGACACCGATGTTGAACAGGTTCATCCGGAAGCCGATGGCCACCGCGAGGGCCGCGATGTAGTACAGCGAGGCCTGGTTGATGATCCGGACCTGGATGTCGGAGAACGAGGCCTGCTCGAACATGATCGAGAACGGCTCGACCGGGTTCTTGCCGGAGGCCAGCAGCACGATCGCCGTCAGGACGAAGGCCACGGCCAGCGCGAGGACCGGTCCGGCGACCGCGAGGAGCACCCGCTCCTTGTCGAACTTCTTCATCAGTTGGCCTCGTCTTCCGGAGACTCGCCGGCCTCGGGGGCCTTGCGCAGGTCGGGAGTCTCGGGGGTAACTTCCCGCGTCTCGGGGGTCTCTTCGTGTTCGAGGTGACCGGTGGCGGCGCCGGTCATGGCCGAGCCCAGCTCCTCCGGGGTGATGGTGGCCGGATCGGCGTCGGCGACCAGCTTGCCGTTGTAGATCACCCGGAGGGTGTCGGACAGACCGATCAGCTCGTCGAGGTCGGCGGAGATCAGCAGGACGGCGAGGCCCTCGCGGCGGGCCTCGCGGATCTGGTCCCAGATCTGGGCCTGCGCCCCGACGTCCACACCACGGGTGGGGTGGGCGGCGATCAGGAAGCGCGGCTTGTGGCTCATCTCGCGGCCGACGATCAGCTTCTGCTGGTTGCCGCCGGAGAGGGAGGCGGCGGTGACGTCGATGCCGGGCGTGCGGACGTCGTACTCCTCGACGATCCGGCGCGTGTCCTCCTGAGCGGCCTTCGGGTCCAGCCAGAAGCCCTTGGCGTTGGGCCGCTCGGTCACATGGCCGAGGATACGGTTCTCCCAGAGGGGGGCCTCCAGCAGCAGACCGTGCCGGTGGCGGTCCTCGGGGATGTAACCGACGCCCTGCTCACGGCGCTTGCGGGTGTGCCAGGCGGTGATCTCGTCGTCGGCCAGCCTGATGGTGCCGGAGTCGGCGTGCTTCAACCCGATGAGCGCGTCGACCAGTTCGGTCTGGCCGTTGCCCTCGACACCGGCGAGACCCAGGACCTCGCCCGCGTGGATGGTGAAGCTGATGTCGTCGAGGAGGGCCTTGCCGCCGACGGTCTCCAGGCGGAGCTTGTCGACGGTCAGTATGGGACGGTCGGTGACCGTCGACTCCGCCGTCTCCGGCGTGGGCAGCTCGCTGCCGACCATCAGCTCGGCGAGCTGGCGCGGGGTGGTCTCGGACGGGACGGCCGTACCGACGGTCGTCCCGCGCCGGATGACGGTGATCTCGTCGGCGACCGACAGCACCTCGCCCAGCTTGTGCGAGATGAAGATGACCGCGAGGCCCTGTGCCTTGAGTTCGCGCAGGTTGGCGAAGAGGGAGTCGACCTCCTGGGGAACGAGCACGGCGGTCGGCTCGTCCAGGATCAGGGTGCGGGCGCCCCGGTAGAGGACCTTGAGGATCTCCACGCGCTGCCGCTCGGCGACGCCCAGTTCCTCGACCAGGACGTCGGGGCGCACCCCGAAGCCGTACCGGTCGGAGATCTCCTTGATCTTGCGGCGGGCCTTGGCGCCGATGCCGTAGAGCTTCTCGCTGCCGAGGACCACGTTCTCCAGGACCGTGAGGTTGTCGGCGAGCATGAAGTGCTGGTGGACCATGCCGATGCCGCGCACGATGGCGTCGGCCGGGGAGGAGAAGGAGACCTGCTCGCCGTCGACCGCGATGGTGCCCTCGTCCGGCTTCTGCATGCCGTAGAGGATCTTCATCAGCGTCGACTTGCCGGCGCCGTTCTCCCCGACGAGGGCGTGGACGGTGCCTTTGCGGACGGTGAGATGGATGTCGTGGTTGGCGACGACACCCGGGAATCGCTTGGTGATCCCGGCGAGTTCGACGGCGGTCACCGATTCGTTGACCGCCGCGTCGGCCGGAGGGCTGCTGGACGCGTTGATGGCGCACTCTCCTGGGAAAGGGGGTCGTCTACGCGCGTAGCGCCCCTACGGCATCGAAAGCGGGCGGCGACGTACCTAGACAACGGGGTACAGGGAGCGCTGCTCCCGCGGGAGCGATGTTCCCCGTACCCCGTTGAGCGCACGTAACCCCGCGGTTACCGGTGACACCGAGGGGTGGACCGCTCATGTCCGCCCTCCAGGAGGAGTGGACCTGACCCGTCCTCGCTCCCCCGGCGCCACCTGGCTGCTCGTGGTACAGCCGGCTCGTTCGCTGACCGGCTCAGCTGGTCTTGACCTTGATCTCGCCGCTGATGATCTTCTCCTTGGCCGTGGCGATGGCCTCCTGGAGCTCGGTGTTGCCCTTGAAGGTGGGGTTGGAGTCGGCGAGACCGACCTCGCCGGACTTCAGATCGCCCCTGACGATACCGGTCGCGGGCTGACCGTCCTCGACCGACTTCGCCAGGTTGTACACCGCCTTGGCAACGTCCTTCGTCGCCGAGGTCAGGATGGAATCCTTGTACTTCGCGAGGGCTTCCTGCTGGTACTGGTCGGAGTCGACGCCGATCGCCCAGACCTTGTTCGCGGCGGCGGCCTCGATCACTCCCTGACCGGACAGACCGGCCGCCGCGTACACGACGTCGGCCTTCTTCTCGATCTGGCCCTCGGCGGCCGACTTGCCCTTGTCCGGGCTGGAGAAGCCGCCCTCCTCCGCCGTCTGCGTCAGGTACTGGGTGAGCACCTCGGCCTTGGGGTTGGTGTCCTTGACGCCCTGCTCGAAGCCGGCCTGGAACTTGTGGATGAGCGGGATGTCCACACCGCCGACGAAGCCGACGACGTCGCTCTCGGTGGACTTCGCCGCCGCCACACCGGCCAGGTACGACGCCTGCTCCTCGGAGAAGACCAGGTCCGCGACGTTGTCCAGCTGGACGGTCGAGTCGTCGACGATGCCGAAGGTGACGTCCGGGAACTGCTCGGCGGCGGCCTTCACGGCGGTGGCGTACGCGTAGCCGACGCCGACGACCGGGTTGTAGCCCTGCTTGGCCAGCGAGACCAGGCGCTGCTCCTTGTCGGCGTCCGTCTCGCCCTCGGTGGGCTCGATGTCCTGGGTCTCGTACCCGAACTCCTTCTTCGCCTGCTCCAGGCCCGCGTACGCCGCGTCGTTGAAGGACTGGTCGCCCTTGCCGCCGACGTCGTACGCGATGGCGAGGCCCTTGTCGCCGCCCTTGGAGTCGGCGGACGTGGAGGCCTCGGTGGAGGTGCCGCCGCAGGCGGTCAGGACGAGGGCGAGGGAGGCGGTCGCTGCGCCTGCGACCGCGAGACGGGAAACCCGGCGCATGTTTTGGTGCTCCTAGTCGTTCTAGCGCCGGGGGGTACTGCACGGTGGTGCTTCACAGGTGCGGCGCTGGCTTTCGCCGAGGGTAACGCGCGTAGACCCTCCGGGAAAGGCGGGGGGACCACGTTGTTATGGGGCCGTGTCGCAAAGGGGGCCGGGGGTGGTGTGGGGGGTTGTCGGTCGAGTGTCGGCTGCGGGTGTGTTGTGGCTGGTCGCGCAGTTCCCCGCGCCCCCAAAAGACTCGGCGGTGGCCTTCAGCGGCGCTCACTAGTGACCCGCGTACATAAGTGACCCACAAAAGCGAAGGTGGGCGGGTGCACATGCCGCACCCGCCCACCTCACCTCACTCAAAGATGTCCGACTACTCGGTCTTCACCTTGATCGTGCCGGCGATGATCTCTTCCTTGGCCTTGTCGACCGCGGCGGAGAGGCCCTCGATCTTGGCGTACTCCGGGTTGGAGTCGGCGAGGCCGACGCCGTCGACCTTGAGGTCGAAGGTCTGGACGCCGGTGAGGGGCTTGCCGTCCTCGACGGACTTGGCGAGGGCGTAGACCGCGCCGCCGACGTCCTTCAGGGCGGAGGTGAGGATGTAGTCCTTGTAGGAGGCGAGGGCCTCCTGGTTGTACTGGTCGGAGTCGACGCCGATCGCCCAGACCTTGGCCTTGGCCGCGGCCTCGATCACACCCTGGCCGGAGAGGCCGGCCGCCTGGTAGACGACGTCGGCGTTCTTCTCGATCTGGCCCTCGGCGGCGGCCTTGCCCTTGTCGGGGCTGGAGAAGCCGCCCTCCTCGGCCGTCTGCGTCAGGTACTGCGAGATGACCTTGACCTTGCCGCCGCTGGTGTCCTCGACACCCTGCTTGTAACCGGCCTCGAACTTGTGGATGAGCGGGATGTCCACACCGCCCACGAAGCCCACGGTGTTGGTCTTGGTGGCCTTGGCCGCGGCGACACCGGCGAGGTACGAGGCCTCCTGCTCGGCGAAGACGAGGGACGCCACGTTGTCGCCCTCGACGACCGAGTCGACGATGCCGAAGGTGGTGTCCGGGTAGTCCTTGGCCACGGCCTCCATCGCGGGGCCGTAGGCGAAGCCGACGCCGATGACGGGGTTGTAGCCCTGCTTGGCCAGGGAGGCCAGGCGCTGCTCCTTGTCCGCGTCGGTCTCGCCCTCGGTGGGCTCGATGTCGGCGGTCTCGTAGCCGAACTCCTTCTTCGCCTTCTCCAGGCCCGCGTACGCCGCGTCGTTGAAGGACTGGTCGCCCTTGCCGCCGATGTCGTACGCGATGGCGAGACCCTTGGTGCCCTGGCTCTCGCCGTCGCCGCTGCTACCGCTCTCGCTGCTGGTTCCACCACAGGCCGTCGCGGCGAGTGCCAGCGACGCGACCCCCACCGCGACGCGGGTCAGTTTGGAAATCCGACGCATCTTGAAGTTCCCCATCTCTCCACAGCCCCGCAGCCGGGTGCTCAGTTCGGCGCACATTAACGCGCGTAGACACTCCTGGGAACGGGGTTTCGACTGGCCGTTATCCATTCGTGCCGATGCCGGTTACGTCCTCGTGAACCATGGGATCGAAAGGGGCGGATCGGGGCATGCCCCGAGGGCGCCGCCCCTCGCGTTCCGAGTACTCGGGGTGACTTCTGCGTCTGGTGCGCGCGCCGTACGAGGGGCGTACGACACGCGCACCAGGCTGCCGCGAGGGCGAGGGGCCCGCAACCGGAAGGGGTCTCGATGGGGCGACGATCGGGTACCGAGCCGCTTACCGGCCCGCCCGCCCGTGCGTAGCGGGGTGCTTACGGGGTGCTGGTGACCGCCGCGTCGAGGAGCTGCATCCGGGCGTCGAGGAGGGCGGCGGCGGTGAACAGTTCGACGCCGACCGTGATGGCGTGCTCGTCGGCGTCGAAGTCGCCCTGGTGGAGGTCGCGGACGGTGAGATCGCCGGGGCGGCGTACGCCGAGGCGGGCCATGGCGCCGGGGACGTGCTCCAGGTACCAGGAGAAGTCCTCGCCGCCGAGGCTCTGCTCGGTGTCCTCGATGGACCTGACGCCGCGACGGGCGGCCATGGCGTCGTGCAGCAGTTCGGTGACGACGGGGTCGTTGACGACCGGGGGGACTCCGCGAATGTAGTTGATCTCGGACTTGGCGCGGTGCAGGGTCGCGATCTCGGCGACGGCCTCGTGGACGAGGTCGGGCGCCTGCCGCCAGGCGTTGATGTCGAGGCAGCGCACGGTGCCGGAGAGCTCGGCGTGCTGCGGGATGACATTGGGCGCGTGGCCCGACTCGACCCGGCCCCAGGTCACGGAGAGTCCGCTGCGGGCGTCGACCCGGCGGGCGACGACCGCGGGCACGTCGGTGACGACGCGGGCGGCGGCCGTGACCAGGTCGGTGGTCAGGTGGGGGCGCGCGGTGTGGCCGCCGGGGCCGTCGAGGGAGATCTCCAGCCGGTCGCAGGCGGAGGTGATGGGCCCGTGGCGCAGCCCGATCCGTCCGGCGTCGACGCGCGGGTCGCAGTGCACGGCGATGATCCGCCCGACGCCCTTGAGCGCGCCGGTCTTGATCACATCGGCGGCGCCGCCGGGCAGGACCTCCTCGGCGGGCTGGAAGATCAGCCGTACGGGCCTGGGCAGCTCTCCCCGCTCGTGCAGTGCGGCGAGGACGAGGCCGGTGCCGAGGATGACGGTGGTGTGCACGTCGTGGCCGCAGGCGTGGGCGCGGTCCGGGACGGTGGAGCGGTAGTCGCAGTCCACCTTGGTGTCCGGGATGGGGAGCGCGTCGATGTCGGCGCGGATGGCGAGAACCGGTCGGTCGGCGCCGTCGCCGTCGAAGTCGCCGATGTCACAGATGAGCCCGGTTCCGGTGTCGAGTACTCGCGGCCGTAGCCCCGCCTTCTCCAGGCGGGCCTTGATCGCGGCGGTCGTACGGAACTCCTGGTTGCCGAGCTCCGGGTGCATGTGCAAGTCGCGGCGGAACGCGACGAGTTCGGCACGCAGGGCTTCGGGCAGGGTGCCGGGGAGGGCGGCTTCGGCTTCCCCGGGCAGATCGGCCTCGGACTCTCGGGACATCAGTTGGTTCACCCTCTGAAGGGTAGGGCGATCGGGCGGCCGACGATCCCTCGATCAACAAAAAATCAGCCCGTCCGGGGAAGTTTTCCGGCCGCACAACGCATACGTATTGGCAGGGATGGGTATACCCGACCACCTTTCGGGGGCGGGTGCACCGCAGGGACGGGACGCGATCGCCGGCGCTGTCGCGATGACCGGGGCGGCCCCTCAGGGAACGCCGGGGTTGCCCGCGAATCCCATCGTCTAAACGTCCAGGGTGTCCCGGACGATTCCCACACTCCACGGATACCACGTCCACGCCATCCGGCCGCCCCGGAACCGTCACCGTCGGGGCACTCTTCGGCTACGGCTTGTGTTCGACATGACACCGTCGGGCAGTGTTGAGCCGGTGGGGGCGGCGACCGCCGGACGGGTGAACGGACCTCGGCAGGGCTCGCTCGCGGCACGGGCGAAGCCCCTGGTCGATGGCCGGACCCCGGTGGCCGGGCGTGGCGACCCCGCCCCTGACCTGCCTCGACTGCGAGGCCCCAGTGGGGCGGGGGCGGGCGGGGGTGGATCGGCCGGCGCGACCGGAGAGCGACCGGATCACGGTGGCGCGGGACGTCAGATCCGGCCGCCCGGGATTCACCTGCCCCGGATCACCCACCGGTGACGAAGGTCACCCGCCGACGCCGCCGTCCCCAGGGCTCGGCGGCCCGTGGTCGGCAAGGGGCGGGCGCGGGCTCGCGAGCCGGTCGGCGACGAGGGCGAGCCAGCCGCTCGGCGAGTACGGAGCCGGCGGGTCGACCTCCATGCCGAGTTCGGCGACGGCGAGCGCGTAGTCGGCCTCGTCGAGATCGAGGGCGAGCAGCTCATGGAGCTCGCCGGCGAGACGGGCGACGAGGTGCGGATCAGTAGCGCCGCGATAGTCCGCCACGGCCGCTTCGTGGTCGTCGAACTCGTCCGGCATGTCCTGCGAGAACCAGCCGCCGAGGAACTGGGCCGTCTCGGGGAAGCGGGCATGCCACTCCCAGTGGGTGACGGGGCTGGCCGGAGGCGGTACGACACCCTCCTCCACGCTCCGCCTGATGTGCTCGGCGAGGCAGTACAGCCACAGCTGGATGTCCGCCTCGGGCAGCCCGACATCCGGGATGGCGTAGAACTCGCCCAGCCGCAGCCGCAACCTCCCCGGCGGCCTGTCGGCGTACTCGCGCAACTGCCGCTCGGCGACGGCGAGCGCCCACGGTCGGGTGTGCCAGGTGTGCCGCAGATAGGCGGTCAGGGCCTGGCTGGGTTCGTCCGGGGTGTCGTCGGCCGACTGCCCGGCGTAGGCACGGATCACCTGATCGAGCTCGCCGTAACGGCGGTCGTGTTCGAGGGGGCTCAGGGGCACGGGGTGGGCCTTACCGGTAGGTCGTGGGCGAGGGGTCGGCTTACGGGTGGGCGGGGAACGGCTCGCAGGGGCCGGGGGAGGCCGGCTTACAGGTAGACGGGGAGGTCAGGCTCACAGATAGACGGGGAACGTGGCGTGGACGACGAAGCCGTGCGGGCTCCCCGCGTCCCGTCTGAGAATCACCCGCGCCGCCCGCACATCCACCGGCTCCCTCCCGGCCAGCATCATCGCCTGCAACAACACCCTGCCCACCGGCTCCTCCCGCGAGGGCCAGGACGCCTCGACAGTCAGCCTGGGGCGCGTGGACTGGGCCAGCCACCGGTGGATGAGCTGTTCGTTGGCTGTGACGACCTGCTGGGTGGCCCATTGGGCGGTTTCCCGGTCGGGGTAGGTGGAGGTCCTGGTACGTACAGGGGGTGTCTCGGGCACGACTACCACCTCGCGGGGGATCTGATGAAGGAATGCTGAACACGGCCGATGCGATCCGATGCCGGAAGTCCGCGCGGTGGTACTCCCCGACCACGGTGTGCCGCCGCCGTGGCCAGGACGTGGATCAGGCGGGCCAGTGAACGGGCGCCCACCGGATCATCCGCGTACCTCCGTACCTGCACGGGTCCGACCTCGTCCAGGAAGACGTCCTCGCGCGCCAGCACGAACGCCATCGCGAGCAGCGCGGCGCGCCCGTTCCCGTCGTCGAAAGGGTGGAAGAAACACACGTCCAGATAAGCGCGGGCTGCTCGGGCCGGCAGAGGGACTCGCGTACCGACGGCGGTGGCCTGGGCCAGGCACCGGTCGAACTCCTCGGAGGTTCCGGCATGCAGGCCATACCGCTCACGTCCCCCTTTGGCGAAGGCGGGGAGACTTCGGAACGCGATCTCCGGGCGCCCGAGCACCTGCTGCTGCCACCCGGCCATGAGATCGAAGCCCAGCAGTCGTTGGGCCGCGGCATCCTCCCGGGCCGAGCGCCAGGCCGCGCGCAGCCGATCTCCACGCACCGTCCCACCTGAGCCGCCACGAGCACTCGCGGCTACTTCGATGGCGTCACATCTGCCCCGGACAGGACCAGTCAGGTCCTCGGACGCCTGCTCCCACACGATCCGCGCACGCACCCCGAGCCAGGTCTGGAGATCGTCACGCACCGTGCTCCCCGACTGTCCGCCGGGCACGGGCGACCGCTTCCTCGTCGGGGGCGATCCAGCTGTCGAATGTCGAGTCCACCACCTCGACCGCCAGGTCCTCCGCGTCATTTGACGACATACCGGTCGACTCCAGGTACCACATCAGCGCTTGCGCGCATGCACCGCGCCATGTCTCACCGGCCCCGGTCTTCTCGACGACCAGCGTCACGAGAGGCGCCAGAGCACGCTCGCGCAGTCGGCGCAGTTCCTCTTCGTCGGCGCCCGGCTCCGGAGCGAACCGTCCGAAGACAGCGGCGAGTTCCTCCAGCCACGCGCGCCACTGCAGCAGGGCGCTGGTGTACCGCCGCGCCTGCTGCTCCAGGTCCGCGGCTCCATGCCCATCGGCCGGAAGGTCTCTGATGACGGCACCGGAGTTCGGATACGCATCCGTCGCCGAGCACCAGCCGAACGCCCACGGGCCGTAGTGCTCGGCAAGGCCACGCGCGATCGAATTCGTCGACCACAGTCCTCGGGGTCGCCCCGACTCCGGATCAGGTGAGGACACCACGGCGCGCACCACATCGAGTGCCCCGTCCGGGGTGAACGGATGAGTGGTCGGATCGATGTCCTGCCACGTCATCGACGCGGGATACCAATCGGAACTGATGATTACTCCTGAATCGCCCTGCATCATCGCCTGCAACAACACCCGCCCCACCGGCTCCTCCCGCGAGGGCCAGGACGCCTCGACAGTCAGCCGGGCGCGCGTGGACCGGGCCAGCCAGCGGTGGATGAGCTGCTCATTGACGGTGGCTGCCTGCTGGGTGGCCCATTGGGCGGCCTCGCGGTGGGGGTAGGTGGCGGAACGCGTGCGTACGACGGCAGGCCCGGATTCCATGGCATCTAGGTTGTTCATCAAAGTCCCGTCAGGTTGCGTCAAAGGACCAGAAAAGACCGACTTCGTTCTCGGACACTGCGATAAGGCCCACGTCCCAGTCGTGTTCACTGACGGGGTCACAGCCAGTGATCGATTGGTAGAAATCCGGTGGGTCACTTGCTCCGTACCACCCGTTCGTGAAGAACTGAGCGGGTGACGAGAATCGAGCCAGAAGTACCCGCGCCTTTTCTTCGAGCCCGGAGCGTCGATCTGCGAAATCAACTTCCTTGGTGACATCCAACCAATTGACCGAAATGGCAACCAGGAGTTTCTCCGCTGAGGAGCGGGAAATCTCACGCACGGTGGGCCGCCAATCAGCTTCCGGCGGCACGAACGGCGCGAGACGGTCAGGCCTCCACTCCTCGTCGCCCTCTTCGTAGAATTCCAACGACTTCCATGAGCGTGGATCTGCCGCCTCCCTGCGCAGGAGAGCGGCAGCGTCCCGCGTCCAGTCCTCGTTGTGACGGGGTCCCACGACGACGATCGAATATCGCCGCTGGTACATGGTCAGGGCGTCCGCCCAGGCTTCGGCGTCTGGCACCGGCATCAGCTCTTCCAAATGGGTGACTCGGTTGGTCTCGTGGGGAATCATTGGGAATCCAGCATATTTCCGCATCCGTCACTTCGGCATGGACGTGACCACGACGAAAGGCGGATCCAGGCTGGCGTCGTACCTGAGGCGGGTCTGAACTCCGTATGCATCGGTCACTGCGGTCGGCTGACCATTGACCACTACCGAGGTACGACCGGTCACTTCACGGGGAGCCAACCGATTGTTCGGGTCCGGGTTGACCGAACTGACCTCGAAGATGGGCGACGACGGTGTGGGTGGTGGACCTGTGTTCAGCCAGGCGTCGATGTCGGCGCTCTTCTGCCGGATGCAGAACTGGGTGTACTTCTGTGCCGAGGCCAGGTCGGGGAAGCTGGAAGCGGCCGGGATCGTAGGCACGCCAGAGCTGTTGGCTTGATCACGCAGACGCTGCAGCAGTTGGTCATCGGTTTTGCCCACATGTTTGTCAATGGTGTGACCGCCACCGAGGTCCTCAGCCATCGCCAAGTCGATCGTGTATTTAAACGGGATCGGGTTCTCCCCGTTCAGAAGCCTGTGTTCCTTCTTGAACTCGTTCAGCGCTCGGCCACCGAATGCCTCGGCCCTGGCCTCTTCGGCAACGAACTTGGGCGCGCTCCTGATAGCCTCGTCCAACTCCCACTCCAGGCTGCGGAGTGTAGTGGCACCATCGTTGAACTTCTGTTGGTAGAGTTCGACAGCCCTGTCCGCAGCTTCCCGGTCCATATGTTTGCGGAAGGTCATCACCAGAGTGCCGAACATGGCGGTGCTGGCAAGTCCGAGCAGTTCCGTCACATCGATGTCGGTCGTCAGGTCCTTCATCATCGCCCTGGCCGCGTCCTTGGCCAGATTTGTGGTGGTCTCTCGGCAGGTGTGCGCGACCTGGGCAAGGTCGTCACAGGTCTTCTGAACGGTGTCGGCTGTTTTGTGCAGCACCTCGAGGATCGGCCGACGCTGGTCGGGCGCCACGTTCCCCGAGGTCTTCCAACTCCGGCCGCCCTGATGCGGAGGGACGATATCGCCCTGTGCGTCACGGCTGCGTCCCCAAGCCGTGGTGCCCCAGATCGACTGGCAGAACGACTTCATCGCGCTCTGCCACTCGTTGTTCCCGTTCGGGTCCGTGATGTAGCCGATGGCTGAGGTGAACCCGTCCCCGGCTTTCAGAGACGCACTCGCCGCCGCTCTCCACGCAGTGGCCATGCCCTTCAGGTCGTCCTCGCGGGCGCCCGGGGTGATCTCATGGGTCTTCCCGAGGTTGAGTCCATGCTCGATGGCCGGCCGGATCACGTCCGCGAGAAAGTCCGGGATCTCGCCGAGTGCTCCCGAGATCGCCCATGAGTCGGCGTCCTCGCCCGTCCCGGTCCACTTGATGTCGTTGATCTTGCCGTACGCGGGAGCTTTCTCTATGACCACAGGAGGATTACGTCGGGGGAACGGCCCTTGCATTCGACGTGCGGCCCAGTCCGCCGCCTGATAGTTGTTCGCCGTCGTTGTCAGGCCGACCGCGACGCCACCGACGCTCTCCACGCTGGCCGCCCACGCCTTGAGGAACTTCTCGGCGATCTGCCCATAGGCGCTGGCGAAGGAATCCGGTCCCCATCCCGTGCCGGCCGACTGACTGTATTGGTTGAGGGTGCTGACCAGACCCCCGGCCGCTTTGTCATAGTCGAACTGGCCGTCTCGGACCACCGCCGACGTGTAGTACAGATGGGGAGGCTGCACGTCGAACCCACCACCGGCGTCGGGCGCCGCTGGTCTCAACCGGTCGCGTTCCTTCGCGCGTTCGGTGTCGCTGGGTCGGTCCACCATCAGCCGGCTCCCCACCCCCGCAGCACCGCCTGGTGCGCCGCCGCATAGTTGGTGTGGCCGGTGGTCACGTACTCGTGCAGCCACTTCTGGGCAGCCTGGAGGTCCTGTGCCGAGCGGTCCCACTCGTCCAGCTTGTCGATGAAGACCTCGCGGGTCTCGCCCTCCCAGGACGTCACGACCGGGACAACGCGGTCGTAGAGGTCGTCCAGCTTGCCGTTGAGTTTCTTGAGAATGTCCTCCAGGTCGCCGGCAAGGTCACGGAGGGTGGAGAAGGAGACGGCTATGTGATCGTCGTCAGCGGAACCAGTCGGCATGATTTCCCCGTGGTATGAGTTTGTGGACAGCAGGTGTCAGAACGAATCGAGGCTGCTGCGCGGCTGGGTCGGTGGAGCGACTGCCGCCCCGTCCGTGTTCGGCGTGGACAGCTTGTCGACCTCGCTGTCGATGTCCACCTGGATACGCTGAATCCGCTGGAGCACATCGAGTTCCTGCTGGTCGAAGCCGTCGCGGCTCAGCCGTACCGCTTGTTCCAAGTGACGCATCACTTCGCGGATGCGTACGGCGTCCTCGGCCGCAGCACGGTGGAACGCGCGGTACGCGGTCGCCGCCGGGCCGCGCCAGCCCGCCTCGATGCGGTCGACGATCCCGTCCATGCGCTTGATCTGCTTGTCCAGGTGGTCCTGCATGTCGTCGAGGTCATCGGCGAGCTTGGTGAGCTTGTCGCTGGAGACACGCAGGCGGCGCCTTGTGTCCTGACCACTTGGTATGCCGGTATCCCCCATGCCGCGCCTTCCCCGTTCTGCCGTCTCGTCGGCGTCACGCGAGCAACTCGATTCCGCGAACCCATACTTGGCACACGCATCCTACGAGTCGGGCCTGTACTGGCCTCCCTCAGGGCATCTCGGGTACAGGCGGAAGCCGTCCTGGCCCGCAAACGGCCGTGGCCTATGTGGCCAACTGACACCACACGTACTTGCCCCGGTCGCCGTGCCGGGATAGCGGCTGCCACCCCCAAAGGTCGGCGCAGGCACGGACAAGGGCGAGGCCACGCCCGTCCTCCAACTCGGTCGACCGTTCCACCGGCTTTGGCGGCTCCGGCGGTTCGGGGTCGGCGTCCCACGCCCCGATCCACAGCACGCCCGCCGACCAGCACACCCGCAGGGCAGCGGGCCCCTTCGTGTGGCGTACGGCGTTGGAGACCAGCTCCGTGGCGAGCAGTTCGGCGACGTCGACGAGGTTGATCAGACCGTGCATGGTGAGGATCAGGCGGAGGGTGCGGCGGCTGACGGTGACGGCTCGCAGGTCGTTCGGGATGGAGAGGGAGTACTCCCAGGGCTCGGACTCGGCCTTGAGCGCGGTTTTGGGCATGTGTCAACTCCGGTTCGCTGGTGTGGGGTTGCGGTCGGCGGACGGTGACAGCGCCCAGCCGTCATGACAGGACGGAGTGATGCGCTTCCAGGAACCCCGACGTTCCGCAAAGTGTGCGTCGCATCACTGACGGTAGACCTAGATTTCTAGGTCAAGCAAGCAAGTCGCGTAATCTGTCCCCCGAACGAGTCGCGCTTACAAGCGCGTTGAATCGAGGAGCGACACATGGCGGGACTGAGGCGCGAACCAACAGCGCGCCAGATGCGCCTGGGCGTCGAGCTGCGCAGACTCCGTGACGCGGCAGGCCTCACGGGCCGTGAGGCGGCGACCCTGCTCGGCGTGAGCTCCGCCCAGATCAATCAGATCGAGTCCGCCCTCACTGGCGTAAGCGAGAAACGGCTGCGCCGACTGGCATCCAACTACGCTTGCTCGGACCCGGAGTTGATCGACACCCTTGTAGAAATGGCGACCGATCGGACGCGCGGCTGGTGGGAGGAGTACCGGGGACATCTGCCCACGTCGTTCCTGGACTTGTCCGAGCTGGAACACCACGCCACCTTCCGATGGGACGTGGACCTGCTCCACGTGTCAGGCCTTCTGCAGACCGAGGACTACGCGCGGGCGCTCTTCTCGACCCGGATTCCGGAACTCCCCGAGAACGAACTTGAGTTGCGCGTCCAGCATCGCATGCGACGGCGCCTGATCATCGAAGGGGCCACGCCGGTCCCGTACGAGGCGTTGATCCATGAGGCGGCTCTGCGGATCAGAGTCGGCGGCCGGGCCGCCGCACAGGCTCAGCTCGCCCGCATCCTGGAACTTTCCGAAGCGGAACACATCACCGTCCGTGTCATCCCCTTCGCCCTGGAACGCTTCGACGACACAGGCAGCGCCATGATTTACGCGGGCGGCAGCATCTCGAAGCTGGACACCGTGGTACGCGACGGCCCCCACGGTACGACGTTCATCGACTCCGAGGCCCAGCTCGGCGTCTTTCGAACGCTCTTCCGTAGAGTAGAAGCCGCGTCACTCGGTCCCGAACCGTCGCGTGAACTGATCCACAAGCTTGCCAAAGAGCTGTGAGGCACACGGTGAACACTCCCGACAACTGGCGGAAGTCGACCTACTCCGGCGGTGGCGACGGCAACGCCTGCGTGGAAATCTCGGAACGCCGCACCCACATAGCCATCCGCGACTCCAAAGCCCCAGCCAGGGCACCCCTCACCATCCCGAACGAAACGTTCGGTCCCTTCATCGAAGCTCTGAAGGCGAAAGAGCTGTGAGGCACCCCATGGACATCACACCGCCGTAACCGACGACAGCCGGTGTACGTCCCGCGCCGTCCCCGTCACTCCGGAGAGGAAGCCCTGGGCCCGGGGGGATGCCTTGTCGGTGAGCCAGGTGGGGTCGATGTCGCAGACGGCTACGCGTACGTCTGTGCCGGCCAGGGCCAGGGGGAGGGTGTGGACGACGGTGGACGGGAAGCTGAGGATCGTGCTGCCGATGGGGCCCCGGCGGGCGATCAGTTCCAGGGGGAGTTCGGGGCGGACGATCTCCAGGCCCGTCTCCGCGGCCAGGGCGTGGAGTTTCTCGCTGCTCTCGCGGCGGTGGGCGAAGTAGCGGGTGGCACCGTGGGCCTTGGCCAGGGTCCGGACCGCCTCCAGGTAGCGGTCGCCGTCGACCACGCCGGTCTCCACGAGCGAGGTGCCCACCAGGTCGGCGCCCTTGGTGATGCGGGGCGGGCCGAAGCGGCGGGTCCAGGCGAAGTCGTTGGCCGTGACGGTGACGCCCTCGGGGATCTCGTCGATCGGCATGGAGGAGAAGACCTCCACGCGTCTGCCCTCGGTGGGGGTCAGCCGTTTGCGGGCCTTCGCGGAGACCGGGGCGAAGACCAGGTCCCGGGGTCCGGGGCGGCCGCCCTTGCGGTGCCAGCGGACCAGGCGTTCGCCGCGGGCCAGTTGGGATACGAACTCCATGGTGGCGGTGCCGTCGTCGACGACGACGAGGTCCTCGGCGCGGGTGATGGTGAGCAGAAGCTGGACATAGCGGGAGAAGGGGTCGCCCATCACCACGCGGTCGGCCCGGCGCAGCAGCGGGGCCAGACCGGTGATGGTCTGGAACGGGGCCGTCGTACCGCCCCGTGCCTCCTCCCAGCGCACCTCGTACCCCTCGTCCCGCGCCAGCTCCGACATACGGCGCAACTGGCCCCGGGTCATGGGGTCGTTGGGCGACAGGACGACGAGGGTGAGCCCCGCGTGGGCCGTACCCGTGCCGGAGCCGCCGGGCGGCGCGGCGCCCTCCTGGGTGCCGAGGGCGTGGGCGTGCGCCCACTCCAGCACGTTCAGGAGCTGGACCGGGCTCTCGACGAAGGCGAGAGTGCGGGGGCCGGCGGTTCTGGCGCGGGGGATCATCGACGTGTGTCCGTCGCTTCCGTGAGTACGGATCTTGGGGGGGTTAACGCCGCAGACCGGGCACCGCCGCTGGGGCGGGGTACCCGGTGCTGTGGTTGGGCGGGGGTGGGTTTCGCTTACCGGCGCTTGCAGGGTGCCGCTCTCTTTGGGATGGGTGCCGCCCCAGCGGCATGATTGCCCGCAGCTACGACGACTGCCGGGTGGGCGCCGTCCCAGCGGCACGACAGACCGCAGCTATGACGGCTGCGACTGCCCGCAGCCAGGGCAGTGGGTGGGCAGCCGCCCCCAGCGGTGCGGCGGCCCACAACTGCCCATGGCTCTGCCGGACGGTCAGACGTTGACCGGCTCGCCCGCCGCCGCCGCGATCTCCGCCTCGGCGACGACGCCGGTGACGCGGCGCAGCTTCTTCATGGGGCCCAGCTCGGAGTCGTAGACCTTCTTGACACCGTCGCCGAGGGAGGCCGAGATGGTGCGGATGTCGCGGACGAGGCGGACGAGGCCCTGCGGCTCGACGGAGGCGGCCTGGTCGGAGCCCCACATCGCGCGGTCGAGGGTGATGTGGCGCTCGACGAAGGTGGCACCCAACGCCACGGCCGCCAGCGTGGTCTGCAGGCCCGTCTCGTGGCCGGAGTAGCCGATCGGGACGTTGGGGTACTCGGCCTGCAGGGTGTTGATGACGCGGAGGTTGAGCTCCTCGGCCTTCGCCGGGTACGTCGACGTGGCGTGGCACATCAGGATGTTGTCGGAGCCGAGGACCTCCACCGCGTGGCGGATCTGCTTCGGCGTCGACATGCCGGTGGAGAGGATGACCGCGCGGCCGGTGGCGCGCAGCGCCTTGAGCAGCTCGTCGTCGGTCAGGGACGCGGACGCGACCTTGTGGGCGGGGACGTCGAACTTCTCCAGGAAGGCGACGGCCTCGGTGTCCCACGGGGAGGCGAACCAGTCGATGTTCTTGCTCTTGCAGTACTCGTCGATCTGGCGGTACTCGTCCTCACCGAACTCCACACGGTGGCGGTAGTCGATGTAGGTCATGCGGCCCCAGGGGGTGTCGCGCTCGATGTCCCACTGGTCGCGGGGGGTGCAGATCTCGGGGGTGCGCTTCTGGAACTTGACGGCGTCACAGCCGGCCTCGGCGGCCACGTCGATCAGCTTGAAGGCGTTCTCCAGCTCGCCGTTGTGGTTGATGCCGATCTCGCCGCAGATGTAGACGGGCTTGCCCGGGCCGACCTCGCGGGAACCGAACGAACGCAGACGGGAGTTGGTGCTCATGGTGAGACGTTTCCTTAACTGTCGAGGGGGTCGAGAGAGTCGAGAGACGGACCGAGGAGCCAGCCGGCGATCTCTCGGATCGCGCCTTCACCACCGGGGACGGTGGTGATCGCGCGCGCGGCGCCACGCACGATGTCGTGGGCGCTTCCGACCGCCACGGGCCAGCCCACGAGGGCGAAGCACGGGAGGTCGTTGACGTCGTTGCCGACGTAGAGCACGCGCTCGGGCGCGATGCCCTGTTCCTCGCACCACTGCTTCAGTGCGAGGTCCTTCCGGTCGATGCCGTGGAGGACCGGGATCTGCAGCTTCCGGGCCCGCGCGGCGACGACCGGGTTCTTTTCCGAGGAGAGGATGAGCATCGTGAAGCCGCTCTTGCGGAGGGCCGCGATGCCGAGTCCGTCGCCGCGGTGCACGGTGACGAACTCCTTTCCGTCGGCATCGATCAGCACCCGGTCATCGGTCTGGGTGCCGTCGAAGTCGAGGACGACCGCGTCGATGTCGGCGGCGGTCGGGAGGGCGCCCGGGCGGTTCGCGTCGAAGAGCGGCGCGAGGGCCTGGGCGCGGGCGAGGTCGTGCGGGTCGTCGATCTCCAGGACCCGGGCGGGGTCGGTGCGGACGAGTTCCGTACGGCCGAAGAAGCGGTGCTTGTGCTTGCGCAGTCCTGCCGCGTCCATGGCGTAGGCGGCGCCGGTCTCCAGCAGGTCCTGCGGGCGGTCCTGGCGGCGGGGGCGGAAGGACTTGTCGTGGTTGACCCCGTAGCCGCCCTCGGTGTCTGCCTCCGTGGTGGTGTCGCCGTCCACGGCTCCCGCGTGGGCGGCTTCGACGACCGGGGCCTCGTCGGCGGTGTCCCGCCAGATGAACCCGTGGAACGGGGCCACGGTCAGGGCCGTGTCGGCGCCGTGTTCGACGATGGCGCGGGCCACGCCGTCGATGTCCTCGCGGAGGATGAACGGGCTGGTGCACTGCACGAGCAGGACCACGTCGGCCGGGACGCCGTGCTTGGCCTCGTCGGCGTCCAGGGCGTGCAGGACGGCGGCCTCGGAGGTGGCGGTGTCCCCGGCGATGGCGGCGGGGCGCAGCACGACCTCGGCGCCGGACTCCCGGGCGGCGGCGGCGATGGCGTGGTCGTCGGTGGAGACGATCACATGGGTCACCAGGTCGGCGGCCAGGCACTCACGGACCGCGCGGGCCACCAGCGGGACCCCGCCGACGGGCGCGAGGTTCTTCGCGGGGACGCCCTTGGAGCCGCCGCGCGCGGGGATCACGGCGACGACACGGCGTACGGGCGCCCCGTGGCCCGTCGTCGCGGCGGAGGTTGCTGGGCCCGCTTCCGGGTGGGACATGGCTGGTGCTCCTTGCGGTGCTTGCGTGGCGGTGGTGGAGCGGCGGCTCACAGCTCCCCCATCCGCCGGATGACGGGCGCCACCCGCTGCACCCCGTGCCGGTAGGCGCCGCGCGCCGCCCGGCGCACGATCTGCCGTACGGGCCCGGCCTGCCGGTCGGCGGCGGGTGCCCCGGGCAGCGGGCTGCCGTCCGGGCCGAGGTGGTGACGGGCGAGGATGCCGGGAAGATAGCCCGGCGCGGTGACGGTCGTGTAGTACGGCGTCAGCGGCGGCAGATCGGTGGCGAGCAGTTTGGCGATGCGGTCGCGGGCGGCGTCGAAGGCGGTGGCGTACGACCCGTCGGCGACGACGCCCTGCCGGGCCACCCACTCGGGGTCGGGCTGCGGCTCGTGCCCGGCGTCCAGCTGGTCCCAGGAGGCGAGACAGCCGGAGCCCACGAAGTGGTGGTTGCCGAGCGACTCACGGATGCCGAGGTCGGTGAGGACCACGGTGGGGATACGGCGGTGCAGGGACTCCAGGGCGGCCGTGGAGCTGATGGTGACCAGCAGGTCGGTGGTGTCGAGGACCGCGCCCATGTTCCCGTAGGCCAGCTCGAAGTTGGCCGGGGTGCCGCCGGGGATCTTCTCGGCGAGCTTCTGGTAGGGCAGTTCCTCGATGTGGGTGGTCTGCTCGCCGGGCTTGGAGCGCAGCTTCAGCAGGACCTTGCGCTCGGGGTGCAGTTTGGCGTGCTGGACGGCGCGGTTCAGCAGGTAGGTCCGGTCGCGGCGGTTGTCCGGCACGGAGGGCTGCACGGCGAAGACCACCGTGTAGGGGTCGTTCGCGACCTCGTACGGCTTGCCGCCGAGGAAGGGCAGGGCGACCTCGGTGACCGAGGAGGCGTCGGCGCCGACGCCCTCGTAGACGGCGCGGAAGCGGTCGGCGTCCTGGCGGGAGTTGGCGAGGACGAGGTCGGCGCCGTGGCGCAGCAGCAGTCCGTCGGCGAGCTTCTCGTAGACGACGCCGACATAGCCGGTGACGATCACCGGCCGCCGCGTGCGCACGCCCCAGGCGTTCCTCAGTCCGTGCAGCATGGCCTGGACTCCGCCGCCGACGAGGGAGAGCACCACCACGTCGTACGAGTCGGCCGCCTCCTCGGCGCCCATGACCCGCAGGAACTCGACGGCCGTCACCTCGCGCAGCGAGTCCGCCCGTACGCCGACCTCGTCGAGCTGGCGGGCCGTCGGGGTGGCCCGGCCGCGCAGAAGGAAGCCGTCGAGACGGATCGCCGACTCGCCCGCGCGGTCGGGGGCGATGCGCTTCGCGGTGAGCGCGCCCCACTTCCACCGGGTGTCGGAGTCCGCGAGGACGGCGACCCTCAAGGGTCTCGTCGAGGCTGATGACGTACTTGCTGGCACGCCGAAGACGCTAGGAACCGATTCCATTGATCCGCCCAACCTGAAGGCAACAAAGGGTTAACACCACATCGCCGAATGGCGAATCAGGTCACGAACGGCACGAAAAACCCCCCGGTTTACAGGACCGCCACGTGTCGTTCACGTAACATCAAGAGGGCGGTCAAGCTGAATGCCGGACGACAGCCTAACCTGACCGGTGTGGTCAAGCTCTCCGTCATCGTGCCGTTCTACAACGTGCAGCAATACGCGCCCGACACTCTGAAGAGCCTCAGCGCCAACGCGCGCGAGGACTTCGAGTTCATTCTCGTCGACGACTGTTCCCGCGATGAGACACCGGATATCCTCGCGCGCGCGGAGCGCGAGCTACCAGGGGCGGTGTACGTCAGACACGAGCAGAACGGCGGGCTGGCGACCGCCCGCAACACCGGTATCGACAAGGCCCGCGGCGAGTACCTGACGTTCCTCGACGGGGACGACTGGCTCGCCCCCGGCTACTACCAGCAGCTCGTCGGCGCCATGGAGAAACTGGGCTGTGATTTTCTCCGCACCGACCACGTCCAGTGCACAGGGCGGTCACGCTCCGTGCACCGGGTCCCCAATGGCCGGCGGAACGTGGTGATGGACCCGCGCGACGCGATTCTGCCCGCCGACCGTTCCACTTCCGTCGACTACGCCTTCGCGTGGGCCGGTATCTACCACCGCCGATTGGTCGACAAAGGTGTGCTGCATTTCACACACGGGCTGCGCACGGCGGAGGACCGGCCCTGGATCTGGAAGTTGCACCGCGAAGCCGAGTCCTTCGCGACGGTGAACCTGCTGGGTGTCTTCTACCGGCGCGGTGTGGCGTCGTCGCTGACCCAGATCGGCGACGTCCGGCAACTCGACTTCATCCGGGCCTTCGACCAGGTCATCGCCGAAACCGCGGCGGACCGGGATGCGGACAAACTGCTCCCCAAGGCCGTACGTACATATTGCGCGATTATTTCCCACCATTTGGGCTCCATCGAAAGGTTCGAACCAGCGGTGGCACGGAAACTGAAGTCGATGAGCGCGCAGGCGCTGCGGCGGATGCCGCAGGACGTGCTCGACGAGGCCCTCGACTCCATGGACGTCCAGCGCGCCACCCGGCTGCGCCGGCTCCGCCGCCGGGTCGCCACGACGGGAGCCGCCGCGTGACCACGCAGATCTTCATGGCGTCCACGCTGTACGGCACGGCCACCCTGGCCGCCGCGCTGGACACCGAGTGCTTCCGCCCCGCCTCCCGCCGCATCCTGCTGATCTCCAACAACGCGGCGACCCCGGAGACGGCCACCGGTCTGGACGAGATGCCCGGCTTCGAGCGGCTGCGCTCCCGCTTCGACGACGTGATCTCCTGGAACGAGACGATCAGCCCGTTCCACCCCGGCGGCTGGTCCCCCCGCCAGGACGACGTGGTCCTCTGGGAGCGGTATCTGCGTCTGCTGTGGAACCTCGGCGACGACGACGTGGAACTGGCCGTGGAGTCCATCCAGGTCCACCCGGCGCTCGGCTTCACCCAGATCTTCACCGGCGCCCCCGTCACCGTCTACGCCGACGGTCTGATGAGCTACGGCCCCACCCGCAACAAGATCGACCCGCTGGTCGGCACCCGTATCGACCGGTTGTTGCACCTGGACCTGGTCCCGGGCCTGAAGCCCCTGCTCCTCACCGAGTTCGGCGTCGAGGCGGAGATCGTCCCCACGGACGCCTTCGTGAAGGTCCTCGCGGAACTGATCGACACCGGCGACTCGCTCCCCTCCATTGAGGAGCCCGCCCTCCTGCTCGGCCAGTACCTCTCCGCCCTCAACATCCTCACCGCCGAGGAGGAGGAGGACCTCCATGTACGGATGCTGAAGGGCGCCGTCGCCCTCGGTCACACCCGGGTGGTGTTCAAGCCGCACCCCAGCGCCCCCGCCCGCTGGTCGAGGGACCTGGAGAAGGAGGCGGAGCGGCTCGGCGCCGAGCTGACGGTCCTCGACACCCCGGTCCTCGCCGAGGTCCTCTACCAGCGGATGCGTCCCGCCCTCGTGGTCGGCTGCTTCTCCACGGCCCTGCTCACCGCCTCCGCGCTCTACGGCCTCCCCGTCGCCCGCGTCGGCACCGGCACCCTGCTGGAGCGGCTGGCGCCGTACGAGAACAGCAACCGGGTGCCCGTCACCGTCGTGGACGCGCTGCTGCCGGAGCTGAGCGACAAGAAGGCGGTCGCCTCGCAGAAGCCGGGAATGAGTGTCGCCGACCTCAACCGCCTCGTGCGGGCCGTGGGATTCGCGATGCAGGCCAAGATCTACCCGTCGCTGCGTGGGGAGACCGAGGCGTACCTCACGAAGAACCTCAGCACCCATACGCTGCGGTACTTCAAGCGGCGCCGGCTGACTTCGCTGGGGTTGCCCGGTGGGATTCCGGTGCAGCTCGCGTTCATTCCGCGCAATGCCACGGTGCGAAGAGTTGCCCGTCGGGCACGGTCCATCAAGCGGGCGACCTTGGGGTGAGCCCCGGGTGACTTATCAGAGTTCGACCCTTTCGCCGGAAAACGTTGACAGGTCGGAATCTTGGCTGCGGCGCCGTCGTGGCTGGTCGCTCCCACGGGGCGGAGCCGCACATGACACAGCCCCGCGCCCCTTTAGGGGCGCTCCACCCGGGCGGCGGCTATACGCACTCGACGGGCTGCGGCTGCTCGCGGCGCTCTCCGTCGCGGCCTACCACTACGGAGGGCGCGACGGGGAGATCGGGCGGGCCTGGGGAGCTTCGCCCTCCGTCCAGTTCCCCACCGCCCACAGCTGGTTCGCGTACGGGTGGGCCGGGGTACAAGCCTTCTTCGTCATCAGCGGGTTTGTGATCTGTGCCAGCGGCTGGGGGCGTTCCCTCCAGTCCTTCCTCGCCTCTCGCGCGGCGCGGTTGTTGCCGGCTTACTGGGCGGCGGTGATTCTGGTCGCCGCCGTCTTCGCGTTTCCGGGGATCGCGTTCGCGGCGGTCTCGCCGAGCGAGTTCCTGGTCAATCTGACCATGTTGCAGATGCCGTTGGGCGCGGACCGGGTGCTCGGTGTCTGCTGGACGCTGTGGGCGGAGGTCCGCTTCTATCTGCTGTTCGCGCTGTGCGTGGTCGTGCCCGGGGTCACCCGTAGACGGGTGATCTGGTTCTGCGGCGGCTGGACCCTCGCGGCGGCCCTGGCGCAGGCGTCGAAGGAGCCGCTGCTCCAGCTGGTGCTGATGCCTCAGTACGCGTCGCTGTTCATCGGCGGTATGGGCCTCTACCTGGTACATCGCGACCGCCGGGACACCGCCGCCTGGCTGATCGTGGCGTTCAGTCTGCTGCTGAGCCAGTACTACACGGTCCGGGAGATCTGGCACGCCCCGAACGCGGCGTTCTTCTCGTACCGCCCCGAGTCGGCCATCGTCCTCGCGGTCACCGTCGGATTCGTGGCGGTCGGCGCGGTGGCGCTGGGCTGGCTGGACCGGGTGAACTGGCGCTGGCTGACGACGGCCGGTGCCCTCACGTACCCCTTCTACCTGGTCCACGAGCATCTGGGCTGGCCGGTGGTCGAGGCACTGCACCAGGGCCTGGGCCTTTCCTCGTCCGTCACCGTCGCGCTGACGGTGACACTGATGCTGATGCTCGCGTGGGCGCTGCACCACGGGGTGGAACGCCCCTTGGGGCCCATCCTGCGCAGATCGCTGGAGGGGCGCCGCGAGCCGCGGCCGGAGCGTCAGCACTCGGTAACAAATTAACCAACTGTTCATCTGTTCCCAGGATTTGAGGGTCCGGTTCAGGACAGGCTCGGCAACATCCTTGACCGGGCCATAGCCGTCTCATAGGTTCCAGGCCCGTTCGCCTTTCGCCTCGTCGATCCAAGAGAGTCTTCTTTCCTCATGACCTCTGAGCAAGGCACGATCCGGCTACCCCGTGAGCTCGATGACGTCCCCGGGTGGTTCCCGGTGCTCGACCAACTCCTCTTCGACTGGTTCCTGAACCGCCAGGAAGCCGCGGGCGAGAGAGGCGACCTGCTGGAAGTCGGCGTGTACATGGGCAAGAGCGCCATCTTCCTCGGCCGGCATCTCCAGGAGGGCGAGGCCTACACGGTCTGCGACCTCTTCGAGAGCGACGCGCCGGACGACGCCAATCAGGCGGAGGCGACCAAGTCGTACCGGAGCACGCTGACACGGCAGGCGTTCGAGTCGAACTACCTCTCGTTCCACGACGAGTTGCCCCGGGTCCTCCAGGGCCCCAGCTCGATCGTCCCCGACGAGGTCAAGCCGCGCTCCTGCCGCTTCGTGCACATCGACGCCTCGCACCTGTACGAGCATGTGTACGGCGACATCACCGCCGCCAACGACGCGCTGCTCCCCGGCGGACTGGTCGTCCTGGACGACTTCCGCTCGGAGCACACGCCGGGCGTCTCGATCGCCACGTGGGAGGCGGTCCTCAACCGGGGCCTCAACCCGATCTGCATCAGCACGCAGAAGCTGTACGGCACGTGGGGCGACGCGGAGCCGATCCAGGACGCCCTCCTGGAGATGATCGAGCAGCGGGACGACTGCCACGTCAGCAACCAGCAGGCGGCCGGCCACCGCATCATCCGCCTCAAGTCCAAGGGCATGAAGGCACCGGAGTTCCCGAAGTCCCGCCACTGGACCCCACCGGAACCGAAGCCGGAGCCCGCCCCGAAGCCGACCCCGCCCCCGGAACCGGTGGCCCCCAAGCCCAAGCCCCAGCCCCGCCCCGCGAAACCCCCGAGGAGCGCGGCCCGCCGCCTGGCAGTGGACCTCCTCCCGCCGGTGGTCACAAGGGCGATCGTGAAGGCAAAGGCGAACAAGCGAGCAAAGACCAGCTGACCCAGCAGACCGCCTGCCCTGTGCCCCTCCCGAGCGGGAGGGGCACAGGCCGTCGTGGGGGCGGTGGCGGGGGCGGGCGCAGCCCGCCAAAGGGGCGCGGGGCTGTATCAATGTGCGGCTCCGCCGCGTGGGCGCGACCAGCCACACACAACCCGCCGCCGACTACGGCGCCGGGGGGCGGGCGCAGCCCGAAATACGGGGCGCAGCCCGAATTGCGGGGCGCAGCCCGCAAAGGGGCGCGAGGCTGTATCAATGTGCGGCTCCGCCGCGTGGGCGCGACCAGCCACGAACGACCCGCAGCCGCAGACCAACCGCAACCACCCGAGCTCTCACCCGCCCTCACCCCTCCGCAGGGTCACCTCGATCCCCGCCAACACCGCCTCCAACCCCGCCTCGAACCCCCGCTCCCGATCCTGGAACATCTCCCGCCCAGCCTCCGCGGCCAGCGGAAACGCCGCGAGCCTCTCCGCCCGCGCATCCAGGTCGTACCCCCCTTCGCCCCCCGCGCCGGCGGCACCGCCGCCCATCGCCTGCTCCTCGATCACATACCCGATCGTGTAGCTGTACGCCGTGAACCAGGCCCGCGCCGCCCCCGCCGCACTGAACCCGGCGGCCGTCAGCAAGCGCAGATTCGCCTCCATCGGCTCCGCGTACGACAGATCCGTGAAGTGCGTACCGCTGTACACCTTCGCCCCGTCCCGGTACCGCAGCAGATGCGCCCGCAACCCCCGCATCCGCTCCCGGAATGCCTCCCGCCAGTCGTACTCCCCGTCGCCGTCCCGCCCGGCAGGGCCCCGCGCCCAGTCCACCGCCATGCGCCGGATCATCTCGGTGGCCATCTCGTCGAGCAGTTCCTGCTTGTTCTTGAAGTGCCAGTAGAGGGCCGGCGCCTGAACCCCCAGCTCCTTGGCGATCACACGCAGACTCAGGCCCTCCAGCCCGACCTCGTTGAGCAGCCGCAGGGCGGTCTCGGCGACCAGCTTCTTGTCCAGTTTGGGGGAGTTCCGGGAAACCACGTTGACAGTTTAACGGCGTTAAGCGCATTCTCGTGAGCGAGGCCAACTTAACGACGTTAAGGAGCGCACGACATGCACAGCACCCCACACGGCACTCCACCCAGGACCCCGCACACCACCGACGTACTGATCGTGGGCGCCGGCCCCACCGGCCTCGCGCTGGCCGTCGATCTGGCCCGGCGCGGCATACCGGCCCTGGTCGTCGAACGGGCGACCGGTCTGTTCCCGGGCTCACGCGGCAAGGGCCTCCAGCCCCGCAGTCTGGAGGTCCTGGACGACCTCGGCGTACGGGACGAGATCCGCGCCCACGGCGGCCCGGCCCCGGTCGGGATGGTCTGGGCCGGAGGCCGCCGTCAGGGTGAGCGCCGGATGTTCGACGAGACGGAGCCGACGGAGGCGGAGCCGTATCAGGGACCGTGGCTGATCCCCCAGTGGCGCACCCAGGAGATCCTGCTGACGCGACTGCGCGCACTCGGCGGAGATGTCTCCTTCAACCGCGAACTGACCGGCCTCACCCAGGACCCCGACGGAGTGACGGCGGCCTTCGCGACCGGGCCCGACATCCGCGCCCGCTACGCGGTCGCCGCCGACGGAGGCCGCTCCACGACCCGCCGCCTCCTCGGCATCCCCATGACGGGCGAAACCCTGGACCCGAGCCCCACCCTGATCGCCGACGTACGCATCCCGGCACTGGACCGCGACAACTGGCATATGTTCCCGCCCGCTGAAGCCCTGCCGGGAAGGCCGGCCGAGGGGGCGGCGGCCGTCAGCCCGGCGCGAGCCCCAGCAAACGGCCCGGACGACGGGCCGACAGGCCCGGCAGGCACGGCAGGCACAGCAGGCACGGCAGGCCGGACTGACGGCACAGTCGGCGGTTCGGCGGAGCCGACGAACGGCGCGGCCAGCGGACCGGCAGAGCCGACGAACGGCGCCGGCGGCGCACCGGCAGAATCCGCGAACGGCGCCGGCGGCCGGCCGGGGCAAGCGCCGGCAAGCGTTGCGGCCGCAGAAGCGGCACAGGATGCGCGGGCCACCCCCAAGAGCCCGGCCGGGTTCGGTGGATTCATGGCCATCTGTCCGCTTCCCGGTACCGAGGACTTTCAGCTCGCCGCCCACTTCCCGGGGCCCGACACCGTCGTGGACCTGTCCCTGGACGGCGTCCGGGAGGTCGTCGCGGCCCGCTCCCACCTCGCCGCCGACGACGTGACCGAGGTGCGCTGGGCCTCGGACTTCCGGCCCCGGATGGCGTTGGCGGACCGTTTCCGGGAGGGGCGCGTGTTCCTGGCCGGGGACGCGGCGCATGTGCACTCGCCCGCCGGGGGCCAGGGCCTCAACACCAGCGTGCAGGACGCCTACAACCTGGGCTGGAAGCTGGGCGCGGTACTCCACGGCGACGCGGACCCGACCCTGCTGGACACCTACGAGGAGGAACGCCGCCCCGTGGCCGCCGCCATGCTCGGCCTGTCCACCCGGGTCCACCGGGGCGAGCAACGCCGAGGCCGGGCCACCCAGCAACTGGACCTGGGCTACCGAGAAGCCTCCCTCTCCGCCGAGACCCGCGCGGCCCTCCCCCCGGACGCCCTCCACGCGGGGGACCGCGCCCCCGACGGCCACCGGGGCGGCGTACACCTCTTCGACGCGTTCCGGGGCCCGCACTGGACGCTGCTGACGGTCGGGCCGGACGCCCCACCCCTGCCGCGGCTCGCCGGCATACCCACGGTCCACATCCCGCCCTACGAGGCCTACGGCCCCGGCGTCTTCCTCATCCGCCCCGACGGCTACATCGGCTGGGCGGGCGCCACAGCGGACGGCCTCACCGAGTACGCGAAGGGAGTCGGCCTCATCACGCGCTCACCGGCGACAGCTTGACCGCCTACGCGGCGAAGCCCAGTAACCCAGTAACAGGGCGCCCGCCAGCGGCTCAGCCGTCGAGGAGGGTGTCCACGGAGACCTCCGGGCCGACGCCGACCGATTTCGGGATCGGCACGCTCTGGCCTCGCTTGAAGCGGGTCGGGTCGGGGTACTTGCCGTCCCTCGGTTCCTGAAAGAGCAGGACCTCGTCGTGTTTGCGGTCGGCGACGAGGTAGACGGGGACGCCGGCCTGGGCGTAGCACTCGACCTTGGGCCCGAGGTCGTCGGACCAGTTCGAGGACGTCACCTCCACGACCATGCGGAAGACATTGGGTGCGTAGTAGTTCTTCGTGACGTGCGCGTCGCGGAAGTCGGGGTCGACCACGGAAAAATCGGGGATCGCGAAGTCCTCGGGCAGCGTGGGCAGCCAGAGACCGATGCCCTGGACATACTCGTACCCCGCTTCTACAAGCCCCGCGCGATCGAAAGCCCTGCCCAATTTCGTCAGTGCCAGAGCGTGCGAACCATCCGGCGGCGGTGTCACAGTGAGCCTCCCCTGGAGAATCTCCACGCGGTGGCCAGGCAGTGCACGGGCAAGCTGGTCGGCAGCCTCGCCCAGGGTCAGCTCCTGCTGCGGTACGGCCATGGCGTCCTCCTTTTCGGGGCCCACTCTCCGACGAGAGTAACCGGGGACGGGCGGCTTCCGCCCATGATCACCCATACGGTTAACAGCCCAGCTCAGAAGGCATCCGACGGCACATGGGTCCCCCAAACCTCGCGCAGTGCATTGCACACCTCGCCCACCGTCGCGCGGGCGCGCAGCGCCTCCTTCATCGGGTACAGCACGTTGTCCTCGCCCTCGGCCGCCTTCTTCAGCGCGGCCAGGGCCGAGTCAACCGCGGACCGGTCCCGTTCCGTGCGCAGCCTCGCCAGCCGGGCCGCCTGCCGGGCCTCGATCGCGGGGTCCACGCGCAGCGGCTCGTACGGTTCCTCCTCGTCCAGTCGGAAGCGGTTGACGCCGACCACCACCCGCTCGCCGGAGTCCGTCTCCTGGGCGATGCGGTAGGCACTGTGTTCGATCTCGCTCTTCTGGAAGCCGTGCTCGATGGCGGCGACCGCCCCGCCCAGTTCCTCGACCTTGCGCATCAGCTCCAGCGCCGCCGCCTCCACGTCGTCCGTCATCCGCTCGACGGCGTACGAGCCCGCGAAGGGGTCGACCGTCGCCGTCACATCCGTCTCGTGGGCGAGGACCTGCTGCGTACGGAGGGCCAGCCGGGCCGACTTGTCCGTCGGGAGGGCGATCGCCTCGTCGAAGGAGTTGGTGTGCAGGGACTGGGTGCCGCCGAGCACGGCCGCCAGGCCTTGGATCGCGACCCGGACCAGGTTCACCTCGGGCTGCTGGGCCGTCAGCTGGACCCCGGCCGTCTGGGTGTGGAAGCGCAGCATCAGCGACTTGGGGTTCCGCGCCCCGAACTCCTCCCGCATCACCCGCGCCCAGATCCGCCTGGCCGCGCGGAACTTCGCGACCTCCTCCAGCAGCGTCGTACGGGCCACGAAGAAGAAGGACAGCCGGGGGGCGAAGTCGTCGACGTCCATGCCCGCCGCCGCCGCCGTACGGACGTACTCGATGCCGTCCGCGAGGGTGAAGGCGATCTCCTGCGCGGGTGAGGCACCCGCCTCCGCCATGTGGTAGCCGGAGATCGAGATGGTGTTCCATCTGGGGATCTCGGTACGGCAGTACTTGAAGATGTCTGCGACGAGTCGGAGTGAGGGCTTGGGCGGGAAGATGTACGTCCCCCGCGCGATGTACTCCTTCAGGATGTCGTTCTGGATCGTGCCGGTCAGCCGGTCGGCGCTCACCCCCTGTTCCTCCGCGACCAGTTGGTAGAGGAGCAGCAGCAGCGCGGCCGGGGCGTTGATCGTCATCGAGGTCGAGACCTGGTCCAGCGGGATGCCGTCGAACAGCACCCGCATGTCGTCGATCGAGTCGATCGCCACGCCCACCTTGCCGACCTCGCCGTGGGCGAGCGGGGCGTCGGAGTCGTGGCCCATCTGGGTCGGCAGGTCGAAGGCGACCGACAGTCCGGTCGTGCCGTGGGCGATCAGCTGCCGGTAGCGGGCGTTGGACTCCGTCGCCGTGCCGAAGCCGGCGTACTGGCGCATCGTCCAGGGGCGGCCGGTGTACATGGAGGGGTAGACGCCACGGGTGAACGGGTACGCCCCCGGCTCGCCCAGCCGTTCCGCCGGGTCCCAGCCCTCCATGACCTCCGGCCCGTACACCGGCTCGATGGGCAGTCCGGACTCCGACTCACGCGTCATGGTCTCGCCTCCGCGTCGCTTCCTCGCACCGGGATCTCACCGGGGCCTCGCACTGGGACCTCGCTCACCACCATGCCCCCTGGTTCGCGAACGGTCACACCCGGGAAACCTCTCCGGAGTGAGATCGGCGGGAACCGACAACCGGACACCACCGTCGCACCTCGGGGCACGACGCGGTGCGGCGTGAGACGTGTGAGACGACGGGGGGGCCGAATGCGCGCCAAGGACATACGGAGATCGGCGGTCGCGCTCGCGGCACTCGTCGTGGTCGGCGGCTGTACCGGCCAGCCGGTCGATGTACGGACCGGCCAGCGACAGCCCGTACGCGTCGACGCGACGGCCACGCCCACCACCCCCGACGGCGGCGTCCCGAAGCAGGACACCGACGACGGGCTCGGCGGAACGGGCACCGACAAGAGCGACGACGGCCGCACACCGACGGCCCCGCCCACGACGCCCCCCGCCGCACCTCCCGTCCACACCCCCACCCCAACACCCACCCCCACGCCCAAGGTCCTGTGGTCACTCGGCGACGAGGGGCTGGAGGTACGGGAGTTGCAGGCGCGCCTGCGGCAGGTCGCCTGGCTGTACGTCGGGCCCACGGGGACGTACGACGATCTGACCGTACGGGCGGTCAAGGGGTTCCAGGGCAAACGGGGGCTGCCGCAGACCGGCAGGACCGACAGCGAGACCTGGCGGCGACTGGTCAACATGACGCACGAGCCGGGCAAGTGGGACCTGTACGCGTACGGCGGTCAGCCGGCCGCCGCACCGGACCCCCGGTGCATGAGCGGCCGGGTGCTCTGCATCAGCAAGACGAGCCGCACGATGCGCTGGATGGTGAACGGGCAGACCCTGTCGAAGGTCGAGGTCCGCTTCGGCTCGGACTCCACACCCACCCGGGACGGGGTCTTCAGCGTGTACTTCAAGTCCCGCCACCACTGGTCGACCCTCTACGACACCGCCATGCCGTACGCGATGTTCTTCAGCGGCGGCCAGGCCGTCCACTACTCCTCCGACTTCGCGGCCCGGGGCTACTACGGGGCGTCCCACGGCTGCGTCAACGTCCGCGACGAGGCGGCGATCGCGAACCTCTTCGCGCAGGTGCGGAACGGGGACAAGGTCGTCGTCCACTGGTGACGGCGAGAGGAGGGGGTTATGGGGCGCGGGCGGGACCGGGGGAACGTGTCCCGCCCGCGCCAGGTGCACGAGCCGTAGGTACGGGGGGAACCCCGGCTCAGTGCGACGGCCGATGACCAGTCGGCTCACTCATTACTGCGCCCGGACCGCCAAAAGTGTTACCCCTGCCGGAAAGATTTTCCGACGAGGAAGGAAAGTGCAGGTCAGAGGGGGTGGATTGGGGAGCCCTCTCATACGAGGCAGACTGCAGCGCCCCTTCAGGGGCGCGGGGCTGTGTTTGATCTGCGGCTTCCGCCGCGTGGGCGCGACCAGCCACATACGGCCAGCAGCCCGCAACGAACAAGAGCCGGCAGACGAGACCCGGGAATCAGACCGGCTGCGCTCCGCCATTGCTCCGGTGGCCGTTGCCGCCCTTGCCGCTGCCCTTGCCGCTCTTACCCTTGCCGCCCTTGCCGTGACGCTTCCCGTTGTCGTCACCCGCACGGTCGGAGTCGTCATCATCGGGGTCGAGGCCGGAACGGGTCTTGGTACCGGCACCGGACCCCGAGTCGCCGGACCCCTTGCCCCCTCCGGCACCCTTGTCCGACCCGGTGCCGGTGCCCGCACCCGGAGGGTTCGCACCCCCGCCCGACAGAAGGCTGTCGCAGTACTTCTTCAGCCACTCCTCGCCCTTGCCGCCCGCCGCGTCCTCCAGACCACGGCGGCGGTCGGAGTCGAGCCCCTTGCCGTCACGGACATCACGGCAGGAGGAGAAGACCCGGTTCCACCACTCCTGGGAGCGGTCGTCACCCTTGTCCTCATCGGTGTCGTCCTCGGACTTCTCGTCCTCGGTGGCGCCACCCGAGCCCCGGCCCACGCCGGTGTCGCCCTTCGACACACCCCGCGACGACCGGGGCGTCGGCTCGCCCTGCGCCTCCGGCTCGGCATCGTCCTCATCCGTACCGGGCGGGCTCGGCGACACCAGCCGGCGCTCCGGGCTCTCGGCCGCGGGAACGGAGACGGAGGGTTCCGGTTCATCATCGCGGAACGCGCTCAACGCACCCGTTCCGACCACCGCACCGACCCCGCCCAGCATTCCGGCGGTCAGCGCCGCGGCCAGCCCGAAACGCACCGGGCGGCGGCCCCAACGGGCCCGCCGCGCCTCGACCGCCACCCTCCCCAGACGGATGAGTCCGGCATCGGCGACGGCCCCCGAGGCCGCCGTACGACCACCGTGGCCGGGCGCGGCCCCGGGGTCCTCCCCCGTCGCCGTACGAGCGGCCTCACCGTTCGCGGCAGCAGCCGAGCGAACGGCGCGGGCCGAGCGGAAGGCGGCCAACGCGGCTTCCTCGCCCGGGAGTTCGACATCCGACGGAGAGGAGGGAGAGGGCGCAGAGGAGGGAGAGGACAGAGGCGACGCGGACGGCGACGGGGACATCTGAGTCGCTTCGGCGGTCAGTGCGGCGAGCGCCTCGGCGAGCCGGTCGGCCTGGGCGCGGGCATCGGCGTCGACGGCTTCGAGCGGCTCACCACGCAGCAGCCGCTCCGCGGCGTCGCGGCTCAGCCACCTGTACTGCTCGTCGGCCATCACACATCCTTCTGCGTCCGCGAACGCGTATGCGTCACACCCGTGGACGAGGCCGCACGGGTACGCGGTTCTCTCGGCGGGGGTACGGCGTCGAGGGGCCCGCCGGATTCCGGATCGGCCGCCGCGGCCCCCTCCGGATTGTCCCCGATCAGTTCCGCGAGCCGCTTCAGACCCCGGTGCGCCGCCGTACGGACCGCGCCGGCGCGCTTGCCGAGCGTCTCGGCGGCGGTCTTGGCGTCGAGGCCGACCACGACACGCAGCACCACCGCCTCGGCCTGGTCCTGGGGCAGCTGGGCTATGAGCGACAGGGTGTGGTTGGTGGCGAGGGCCTCCATGGCCTCGCTCGCCGTGTCGGACTCGGCCGGCTTCCCGGTCAGCTCGGTCTCGTCGCCGCCGATCGCGGGACGGCGCCCCCGCATCCGTATGTGATCGAGAGCACGGTTACGGGCGATCCTCGCCGCCCAGCCGCGGAACCGGTCGGCGTCCCCCTCGAACCGCTCCAGATCGCGGGCTATCTGCAGCCACGCCTCGGAGGTGACGTCCTCCGCGTCCGGATCGCCGACCAGCGTCCGTACGTACCCGAGCAGCCGTGGGTGCACGGCGCGGTACACAGTCCGGAACGCGGTCTCGTTCCCGTCCTGTGCCGCAAGCACCGCGGCGGTCAGCTCCGCGTCGTCCCCCAGCACCCGTGCGCGCCCCTCTTTGCGCCTAGACCGGCGCCGCTCTCGCGGTCGCCCCTTGCGCCTAAACCGGCGCCGCTCTCGCGGACCGGGTTCGCCCTCTTTGCGCCTGAACCGGCGCCGCTCTCGCGGACCGGGTTCTCGCCGTCGTGGTTCCTCAATTGATGGTTGCGGCCTGAGGACCGCAGTGGTTGCGGTGGTCTTCCGCGTGCCGCGCGATCCGGCGCGAATGGCACGTTACGGCCTGAAACCGTTGCCCGTCCATGTCCGTAGAACATGCAACTAACTCGTGATGCGGGGAGGTGTGACAGAAATCGGGGGTACGGCGCTGTAGGTAGTACGGGCCGCCGCGCGGTCCGTGCCGCGCGACGGCCGGGGCCTCTCCTGTGGGGGGTGGCGGCCCCGGCCGTTGCCATCGGCGGAGTCGGCCGGGTGCCTTGCGAGTACGGGGGTCTTGCGAGCACGCCGGCCTTACTTCTTTCGCCGGCGGTACATCGTTCCCCGACTTCCACCGTGGACGCCGCCTTCACTTCCTGGCCTTCTGCTCGCCCTGGTCGCTCTGGCCCGCCTGGTCGTTCTGGCTGTTCTGGTCGCTCTGACCGCTCTGCTTCTCCGGTTCCGCGGTCCCGGCCGTCCCGCCGTTTCCGTCCGGCCGCCGCGCCTTGTCCTGTGGGGCCTCGGTGGCCTCGCTGGGCTGCTCCGGCTTCTCCGGGGTCTCCGTAGCGGCCTCGCCCGGCGTCTTCGTACGGTCCTGGCCGCTCTCCCCGTCGCAGGACGTGCCGTTCTTCCGCTCCTCGTTCTTCTTCTGGGTGTCCTCGGTCCTGTCGGCGCGGCAGTCCGCCTCGGGGTCCGGATTCCGCCCCGGGCGGTCGCCCGGACGTCCCCGCGCGCCCCGGTCCTCCGTGGTGCCGGGCCCGTAGGGGTCGCCGTCCGAGGAGCCCGTACGCCCGTCCCGCTCCCCCCGGTCGTAGCCGTAGCCGTGTCCGCCCCCGTCGTCGTGGTGGGACGCCGTGCCGATCGCGGCGAAGGCGGCTCCGCCGAGGGTGAGGCTGGACAGGGCCACGGCCAGGGTGGTGCGGAAGGAGAGCTGGACGCGGCGGCGGGGGTTGGGGCGCCAGTCGTCGCGGCGCCGGGTGCGTGCGGAGCGTACGCCCTGTTCCCGGGCCGTCCGGAAGGCGGCGAGGGCGCGGGCCTCGCCCTCGCCGCCGGCCTCGGGACGGCCCCGTACGGCGTTGGCGAGGAGGGCGTCGACGGTCTGGGAGCCGAGGAGGGGGGCGGCGGAGGTGGGGGTGCTCGTGGTCCGGGGGGCGTTCCCGGCCCCTGTGTCGTGTCGCTCACCCATGTCCGACTCCGTCTCCGCCCCCGAAGGCGGTGTGTCGCGCCCTTCGCCGTCGCCGAGCCGCCCGCTGCCACCGTGGCCGGGGCGGCTGCCGTCGCTGCCGTTCATCCCGACTCCCCCAGCGTCCGGGAGCCGTCATCCGTCACACCCTCGATGCGCAGGAGCTGGGCCAGCCGCTTCAGGCCCCGGTGGGTGGCGGTACGGACGGCGCCGGGGCGTTTGCCGAGGACACGGGCGGCGGCGGGGCCGTCCAGACCGACGACGACCCGGAGCAGTACGGCCTCGGCCTGGTCGCGCGGCAGCCGGGCGATCAGGGCGAGGGCCTGCTGGGTGGAGAGGGTTTCGAGGGCCTGGTCGTGGGTGCTGTGGGTGCCGGGGAGGTCCAGCAGGTCGTTCTCCAGCGCGGTGCCCCGGGGTCTGACCCGTTGGCGGCGCAGATGGTCCAGGGCGCGGTGCCGGGCGATCGTCGCGGTCCAGCCCCGGAAGCCGGCCCCGTCGCCCTTGAACCGGCCGAGGTCACGCGCGATCTCCAGCCAGGCGTCCGAGGCGACATCCTCCGCGTCGTCCCCGACGATGCCGCGCAGATAACCCAGCAGCCCCGGCTGCACCAGCCGGTAGGCCACCGCGAACGCCGCCTCGTCCCCGGTCTGGGCCCGCGCGACCGCCTCGCCCAGTTCCCCGTCGTACGCCTGCACTCGGCGAGGTTCCCCTCCCTGGCCCCTGAGCGGTTCCGGCCGCGACCGGTACCGCTGTCCGGGACCCGTACCCGGCGGGTCAGGGTCCCCATGGCCATCTGCGTCGGGCCGCGCGGAAGTGTCACAGCCACCGGCCGCGCCACCGCCGCCGATCCCGACTCCGGATGCCGCCGCCGCGCCCACGCCGACCCCGGCTCCCGGTACCACGGCCGCACCGACGCCCTCGCCGGGCCCGGACCCGTGTTCCGCCGCCGTACGCTCCGCCGTGCCCCTCACGTCCCGGACGTCATCGCGTCCCGGCACAGCAGCCGGAGCGAGCCGTCGCCCTCGAAGCAGCGGCGGGCCTCGTCGAAGGGGTCCCAGAAGCGGCCGTCCCGGGTGCGAACCCAGTGGCCGCCGCCCGACTCCACCCACTCACCCCCGGCGCACCTCACGACGACCTCCCCGGCGTACGCCCCGAAGCCCCGCAGCACCCCCTCGACGGCGGCGTACGGGGTGCCTTCGCCGCGTATCTCCTCGATCACGCGGTCGACCCGCCACAGACTTCGCGCCGAGTAGTCGAGGCGTACCCGCGCCCCCTCCCGCATCGTCGTGACGGCGTCCGCGGCCCACCGCACGGGCTTCGGCACGCTTCGAACGGTGCGTGGAAAGGTGACGGAACCGAATGTCTGCTGTGCGCTCACACTGGGGAAAGCGCGCGGCCCGCGCCGGATGTCACACGAATGCGGCGCGTGCGCCACACCGGTGCAGGACCACCACACCCCGCCCCAGGACACCCACAGGACCCGCTCAGAAACGAGGTTTACGCCTGGGGCGCCACCGCGAGGTATACCCACGCGAGGCTCACGCCGGGCGCCGCGCGGGGTGTCGGGCGAGGCTCGCGCCGGGCGCCGACGAGACGCACGCCGAGCCGCCCCGAGGCTCGCGCCAACCGTCGGGCGCCGCCGGGCGCCACCCCGAGGTCTACCCCGCACGAAGCTCGCGCCGAGTGCCGCGCCAGGTGTCACGCGAGGCTCGCGCCGCACGTCGAGGCTCGCGCCGAGCGCCGCCCCGAGGTCCACTCCGCGCGTCGGGCGAGTTCGCGCCGCGCGTCGGGCGCCGCCCGAGGTTCGCGCCGCGCCCGGCGCGACTGCGGGGGCACCCCAGGCCCGGCCCCGCCTACCTCCGCCGAGCCCGGCGCGACACGACCGCGCGCAGGACCCGTCGTCCCTCCGTGGACACGTCGAGTGCCTGGCGGACACCGGCGGTGCCATGGGCCGCGAGGAGTTCGAGGATGATCATCTGGCGTCGCAGTTCGGAGCCGACGAGGTGGCCGACGCCCTCGGTGCCGCCCTCGCGGCAGGCCGCCACGGAGTCGAGGGTCCCCCTGTCCAGGGGGTCCAGCAGCTGATGGATGCGCAGGGCGGCGACGGAACTCGTCTCGGCCCACGCACGGAGCACATCGGCGGACCACTCCTGGGGAATCCCGCCGAGGATGCGCCGGGCGAGCGCCACGACGTCGTCGTCGGCCTCCTCGGCAACGGAGGAAGGGGCCGTGGCACCGGAAGCGGCGGCGGCAGCCGAAGCGGCGGCCTCCAGCTCACCCCGTGCCTTCGTCACCCGCTCCCCCCACTCACCCCCCTCCACCAGTCCGGCCCACAGGGGGCGCAGGGTCTCGTCGTCGCCTCCGAGAAGCGGTACACAGCGGTCCAAACAAGCCAACCCGGTTGCCGCCAGGCCACGCTCGTCGGCCTGGGCGATCAGTTTCACCAGGCTCATCACGCCCTCCCTCGATCTCGCCGAGGCCCCACTCGACCCCCCTCGATCCCGCTCGTATCCCCACCGAACCCGCCCCACCGAGCCCGCAGCTATACGGAGCCCACACTTCCCCTTACCGTGTGCGACGGTCCGGGGGTGTCACAGAGGCATGACCCCGAGCCGGTCGAGCAGTCGGAAGAGGATGTTTTCAGCCAACGGGTCCGCCGGTCCAGGTTCCGAGGTCAGCACGTCGACGAGTGAGCGTTCGACGACGGTCCGGCCCGCCTCGGCCGCCCAGGCGACGGCCCGCTCGGCGGCGTCATGTGGTTGCAGAAAGTAGTCGTCGACGGAGCGACCCTCACCGCCGTCACCGTCACCGTCACCGTCGCCGTCGCCGTCGCCGTCGCCGAGACAGCGGGCCATGGCGCGACGGGCCAGACAGGTCGTCCACGCCCCGCTCTCCGGCCCGGCGGCCTCGACGACCACGCACTCGCTGCCCATGACGAAGCCGAACAGCGCGGGCGCCCCGGTCTCCAGGGCGAGCGTGTTCATGTTCCCGACGTCACCGGCGTCCTCGTCCATGCCCGTCGGGTAGACCCAGAGCTGCCATCCGTCGGCCGCGTGCCGCCAGAACCGCAGATCCTCGGCCCCGGCCAGCGTGCGCAGTTCGGCGAGGGGTCGCTCGCTGCGGCCGACGACGTAGTACCCCCAGAACCCCATGCCGGGAATACACCACAGCCGTACGGGAGTTCGCGCCCGGAATGCCGCCATCCGCACGGTTGCGCGGAGGCGGTCCGGGTGGGTGGCGCGACGCCAGGGCGGGCGTCAGACGGCGGCGGGCTCCGGCGCACGCGGGCCGCTGCGGGCCTTGTCGTCCTGCATCCGGGTGAGCGTCAGGATGAAGAGGACGGCGAGCACGGCGCTCGGGATCTCGACGGCATCGGCGAACAGGACCTGCTCGGTGGCCGAGTGGATCTCCTCGGGCGTCTCGGCGGCGCGGTAGGCCCGCCAGCTGACCTGGCTCGCGACCCCGCTGATCAGCCACATCGTCCACCAGGCGTTGACGAGCGCATGCGAACGGGGCCTGCCCCAGGGGCCGCTGGCGTCCCAGCTGTCGAGGGCGATCCGGCGCGGGAACCACAGGTTCACCACCGGCACGAACCAGCCACCGATCGCCCAGCCCCGCTTCTTCCGGTGCCCGAACGGTTCGAAAACCTCGGCGTTGACCCGCACCCGGTGGAACCAGATCAGGAAGACGACCGCCGAGGCGAGGTAGGTGACGAACTGGGCGATTCCGGTCATCCCGTAGATCTGGTCGGCCCGGTCGGCGTCCTCCTCCAGGGCCACCCCGTACTCGCCGTCCACGATCCTGCCCAGGACGTCGAGCATGTTCAGGTCCGCCCACACGGCGGCCAGGTCGGTGAGGGCGACCACCCCGATCAGGATCGCCGCGGCCCGTCCGAGCCCCACCGGCGACTGCAGCCAGGCCCCCTTGGCGGCCGGGACGCCGGCCGTGAACGGCGGAGCCTGCGGCAGCCCGCCCGCCGGGCCCGGACGGGTGCCCGGATGCGCGTCCGCCGCCTCGCAGGCCCGGCACAGCACACCGTCGGGCGCCGCTTCGAAGCGGGCACAGCGCAGACAGGTCATGGATGAAGCCCCCCGTGTAGGTCGCGTAGTTCGCGTAGATCACATACGTCGCGAGTGAGCCGAACGGGGTCCTCCCCAGACCTTCACGCTCGGCGATCAGAACATGCGGAACATACGGTTCGGACACCTCACCCGTCCACCCGTTTGCCCGCGCATCGGAGAAGCCGTTCCCCTGCGCCGGAGAAGCCGCTCTCCTGCGTCGGAGAAGCCGTCCCCGGTCCCGGAGAAGCCGCGTCCCCGACGCCGGGGAAATCAGCTCACCTCGCCCGCCAGCGTCCGGAACTCCGCCCAGGTCATCCCCGGCTTCCGCGCGTCCCACAGCTTCTGGGAGAGCGCCCGCAGCGGCATCCGCACCCCGGCCGCCACCTGCGCCTCGGTCTGCCGGTCGGCGAGGTCGCACCAGACGGCGAAGACACCACCGAGGATCTGATCGTCGTACTGCGCGGGCACGGCGGCGGTCTTGCGCAGCACCCTCGGCGTCCACTGCTCGTAGATGCGCTGCCCGGTCGGATAGAAGAACTGGTTGGGCTCGCCGAGGACGTAGTACAGGAACTCGTCGTTGTAGTTCACGACCTGCCGCCCGGCGCTCAGATACTCCACCGGCTGCCGGGCCCCGATCTCCTTGCCGGTCCAGTAGGCGACCTGGATCTCCTTCGCCGCCTGCACCGACCCGCCCCGGAAGAACCCGTCGTTCCAGGCCCGTACGGTCCGGTCATGGCCGAGCATGACCTTCGCCCGGTCGTTCAGCCAGCCGGTGGCGAGGTCGGCGACGGTCGCCCCGGCGCCGTACTTCTGCCGCGCGGCGGTGGCCAGCTGCGGATACGACGCCTCGGGGTTCGACACCATCAGCGCCCGGTACTCGTCGCCCCCGAGATGCCAGTTCCGCCCCCGGAACAGATCCGCGTACTCATCGAGCAACTCGTCGACGACCTCGGCGGCCTCCGGCTTCGAGATGTCGACGGCACCCCGCGCGGCCACCCCGGAGGCGTTCACCAGCTGCAACTCCGGGTTCCCGGCGATCACGGCCCCCAGATGCCCCGGCGAGTCGATCTCCGGCACGACCTCGATGTGCCGGCTCTCGGCGAGAGCCAGGATGTCCTTCACCTGGGCCTTGGTCAGATGCTGCTGGGACACCACCTCGGGATGGGTGCTGGACTCGATCCGGAAGCCCTGGTCGTCGGAGAAGTGCAGCCCGAGCTGGTTGTACTTGAGGTCGCCCAGCTCACGGATGCGGTCCTCGATCCAGTCGGCCGTGAAGTGCTTGCGGGCGATGTCGAGCATGAACCCGCGCTGCGGCTTGGCCGGCTCGTCCCGTACGACGCCCTCCGGCGCCGTCCGGCCGCCGCGCACCTCCTGCTTCAGGGTGCGGGTCCCGTAGAAGACCCCCGCCTCGGCGGGCGCGGCGATCCGCACCCGGCCGCCCTTCACGGTCATCGTGTACGCCTCCGAGCCGGACGTCCCCGACCCGCTGAGCACCAGCTCCACGTCCCCGTCCCGGGGCGCCGCCTTCCCCGCGTACGACAGCCCCAGCTCATCGGCGGTCAGCCGCCCCTCGTCGGCCAGCGCATCGCCGTTGACGACGACCCGGGCCCCCTTGGACGGTTTCCAGCCGGGCCCGCGCGCGGCCTCGTGCTCGCGCACGGCCGGAATGGTGCGCGGGGCCTTCGACAGCGGATACGAGCGCGTGGGCGACGGAGAGGGCGAGGGCTGCGCCTCGGCCGCCGCGCCCACGGACGACCGCGCCCGGGAGGGCTCCGACCCGCTGGGCACACCCGTCTCCCCGCCGGGCCACACGGTCGCGGCCACCGCGACCGCACCACCCGCCACGGCGACACCCGCGCCGAGGAGCAACCCTTTCGAGGTGATCGCCGTCTTCCCATCAGGGGCCCGGCGCCGACCACGGCTCACGACATGCCCCCGGTCACCGTCCGCCACATCTCGCACCCTTCCTCACACCCGATACGCCCGATGTTCCGAAGCGGCCCCCGCGCCTCCCCGAAACGTTCCTCTCGAACCTACGACGTCCCCGCACCCCATCAGTCCACCACAGGTTCCGAAACTCCCCCGTACAGGTGAATTTCGGGCATCGAACGGACAGCCCATGACCCGCCTCGATAACGTGGTGGCCCATCTCGCACACCCTGCCCCGCCACCCCCTACGCACCGCCGAGGACCCACGCTGCCTCCGCACCGTCTCCCGCATCTCCCCGGCCACGTAGCCCTACCCGTACCGGAGCAGGCCCCGAGCCCTTCGGCCCTGAAGGCGTTCAACGAAGCCCCCGCCCGCGCGGCGCAGCACACCCTCCTCACCTGCCTGCGCAGCCTCCGCTGGGCCGACCGCCTCACCGCCCACCGCCCCTACCCCGACCTGGGCTCCCTCCTGGCCGCCTCCGACGAGGCCGCCTACGACCTGACCCCGTCCGACCTGGCCGAAGCCCTGGCCGGCGAGTCCCTCCCCACCCTCCCGGACGACACCTACGGCGTGGCCCACACGGCCCTCAACGCCGCCCACGCCGCCTACGAGGCCCGCTTCGGCCACGTCTTCGTGATCGCCCTGGACAAAACCCCACCAACCGAACTCCTCAACCACTCCCTGGAAGCGATCAGGTCACGATTGTCAAACGACCCGGAGGAGGAGCGCATGGTGGTATCAGAGGAACTACGCCGCCTGGCGAGAACAAGGCTGAGCAGCAAATTCTGAGGGCGAAGCCCGAAAAAAGGGGCGCGGGGCTGTGACATCTGCGGCTCCGCCGCGGGGCGCGACCAGCCACAACACACCCGCACCCGCCAAACAACCAGAACCCCCGAGCCATTAGGCACCCCGCTTAAGCCAAGCGCCGCGGCATCGCTAACATGGCCGGGGCCGGTGGACCGTACCCGGCCGGGTCAGACCGACACAGAAAGCCGGCCGGCCCCAATCCCCGCTCCCGGAGGGTTCTTCCGTGCCGGCTGGAACGCTGTACCGCGGCCGGGAAGGAATGTGGTCCTGGGTGGCTCACCGAGTCACCGGCGTCCTCATCTTCTTCTTCCTGTTCGTACACGTGCTGGACACCGCTCTCGTCCGTGTCTCCCCCGAGGCCTACGACAAGGTCGTGGCCACGTACAAGACGCCCCTCGTCGCGCTGCTGGAGTACGGCCTCGTCGCCGCGATCCTCTTCCACGCGCTGAACGGTCTTCGGGTGATCGCCGTCGACTTCTGGTCGAACGGCCCGCGCCACCAGAAGAAGATGCTCTGGATCGTCGTCGGCGTCTGGCTGGCGCTGATGCTCGGGGCCCTGTACCCCGTCCTCGGCCACGCCGTTCGTGAAGTCTTCGGGAGCTGAGGCAGATGTCCACCACTGAGACCACCGCTTCCGGCATCGGCCCCGTCGAGGGCACCGGCGCGCTGGCGGGCTACGGCCCGGACAACCCGGCCCCGGTCATCGAGCCGCCCCGCAAGCGCACCAAGAAGACCCCCCGGACGACCCGCGGCAACTTCGAGATGGCCGCCTGGCTGTTCATGCGGCTGTCCGGCATCCTCCTGGTCGTCCTGGTCATCGGCCACCTGGTCATCCAGCTCGTCCTCGACGGCGGCGTCTCCAAGATCGGCTTCGCGTTCGTCGCCGGCCGCTGGGCGTCCCCGTTCTGGCAGGTCTGGGACCTGCTGATGCTGTGGCTCGCGATGCTGCACGGCGCCAACGGCCTGCGCACGGTCATCAACGACTACGCGGAGCGCGCGAACACCCGGCTGTGGCTGAAGGGCCTGCTCTACACCGCCACGGTGTTCACCATCCTGCTGGGCACGCTGGTGATCTTCACCTTCGACCCGAACATCCGCTAGGCACGGGGCTGAGGCAACCACCATGAAGATCCACAAGTACGACACCGTCATCGTCGGCGCCGGTGGCGCCGGTATGCGCGCGGCCATCGAGTCCACGAAGCGCAGCCGCACCGCCGTGCTGACCAAGCTGTACCCCACCCGCTCCCACACGGGCGCCGCGCAGGGCGGTATGGCCGCCGCGCTCGCCAACGTGGAGGAGGACAACTGGGAGTGGCACACCTTCGACACGGTCAAGGGCGGTGACTACCTGGTCGACCAGGACGCCGCCGAGATCCTGGCGAAGGAGGCCATCGACTCCGTCCTCGACCTGGAGAAGATGGGTCTGCCGTTCAACCGCACCCCGAACGGCACGATCGACCAGCGCCGCTTCGGCGGTCACTCCCGCAACCACGGTGAGGCGCCGGTCCGCCGGTCCTGCTACGCGGCCGACCGCACCGGCCACATGATCCTCCAGACGCTGTACCAGAACTGCGTCAAGCACGGCGTGGAGTTCTTCAACGAGTTCTACGTCCTGGACCAGCTGATCACCGAGGTCGACGGCGTCAAGAAGTCCGCCGGTGTCGTGGCGTACGAGCTGGCGACCGGTGAGATCCACGTCTTCCAGGCGAAGGCCGTGATCTACGCGTCCGGCGGCTGCGGCAAGTTCTTCAAGGTGACGTCGAACGCGCACACGCTGACCGGTGACGGCCAGGCGGCCGTGTACCGGCGTGGGCTGCCGTTGGAGGACATGGAGTTCTTCCAGTTCCACCCGACCGGCATCTGGCGCATGGGCATCCTGCTGACGGAGGGCGCCCGCGGTGAGGGCGGCATCCTCCGCAACAAGGACGGCGAGCGCTTCATGGAGAAGTACGCGCCGGTCATGAAGGACCTCGCGTCCCGTGACGTCGTCTCCCGCTCCATCTACACGGAGATCCGCGAGGGCCGCGGCTGTGGCCCCGAGGGCGACCACGTCTACCTCGACCTCACCCACCTCCCGCCGGAGCAGCTGGACGCCAAGCTCCCGGACATCACCGAGTTCGCGCGGACGTACCTCGGTATCGAGCCGTACACGGACCCGATCCCGATCCAGCCGACCGCGCACTACGCCATGGGCGGCATCCCGACGAACGTCGAGGGTGAGGTCCTGAGCGACAACACCACCGTCGTCCCGGGTCTGTACGCGGCCGGTGAGGTCGCGTGTGTGTCGGTGCACGGCGCCAACCGCCTGGGCACCAACAGCCTCCTGGACATCAACGTCTTCGGGCGGCGGGCCGGTATCGCGGCGGCGGAGTACAGCCAGAAGGCCGACTTCGTCGAGCTGCCGGAGGACCCGGAGTCCCTGGTCGTCGAGCAGATCGAGCGGCTGCGCGCCTCCACGGGCAACGAGCGCGTGGCGGACCTCCGTCGTGAGCTGCAGGAGACCATGGACGCCAACGTCATGGTGTTCCGCACCGAGCAGACCATCAAGACGGCGGTCGAGAAGATCACCGAGCTGCGCGAGCGCTACAAGAACGTGGCGATCCAGGACAAGGGCAAGCGGTTCAACACCGACCTCCTTGAGGCCATCGAGCTGGGCAACCTGCTCGACCTCGCCGAGGTCATGGCCGTCTCCGCCCTCGCCCGCAAGGAGTCCCGCGGCGGTCACTACCGCGAGGACTATCCCAACCGCGACGACGTCAACTTCATGCGTCACACCATGGCGTACCGCGAGGTCGGCGACGACGGCACCGAGACCGTCCGCCTCGACTACAAGCCGGTCGTCCAGACGCGCTACCAGCCGATGGAGCGTAAGTACTGATGGCTACCCCTGTTCTGGACAAGGTCGAGGCGGAGGCCAAGGCCTCCCCGTACATCACGGTCACCTTCCGGGTGCGCCGCTTCAACCCCGAGGTGTCGGCGGACGCGGAGTGGCAGGACTTCCAGCTGGAGATCGACCCGAAGGAGCGTGTGCTCGACGGTCTCCACAAGATCAAGTGGGATCTGGACGGCACGCTGACGTTCCGTCGCTCCTGCGCGCACGGCATCTGCGGCTCGGACGCGATGAGGATCAACGGCAGGAACCGTCTTGCCTGCAAGACCCTCATCAAGGACATCAACCCCGAGAAGCCGATCACGATCGAGCCCATCAAGGGCCTCACGGTCCTGAAGGACCTGGTCGTGGACATGGAGCCGTTCTTCCAGGCGTACCGGGACGTGATGCCCTTCCTGATCACGAAGGACACCAACGAGCCCACGCGTGAGCGGTTCCAGACCGCCGAGGACCGCGAGCGGTTCGACGACACCACGAAGTGCATCCTGTGCGCCGCCTGCACCTCGTCGTGCCCGGTGTTCTGGAACGACGGCCAGTACTTCGGTCCGGCCGCGATCGTCAACGCCCACCGCTTCATCTTCGACTCGCGTGACGAGGCCGGTGAGCAGCGTCTGGAGATCCTCAACGACCGTGACGGCGTGTGGCGTTGCCGCACCACGTTCAACTGCACGGACGCCTGCCCGCGTGGCATCGAGGTCACCAAGGCGATCCAGGAGGTCAAGCGGGCGCTGATCACGCGCCGCTACTGATCTCCCAGGTGGTACATGCTGAGGGCCCCGCTCCGGGATCGGAGCGGGGCCCTCAGCATTCTTGCCGTGTCACGGTGTCACTTGTGCGGTGTCACTGTGACGCCGAGCCGGTGAGCGCCGGGCTCAGCCGCGCAGCACACGACCCTGGGAGTCGGTGCGGTCGTTGCTGGTGAGGAAGATGATGCCGTCGATCAGCGCCCAGATGCCGAAGCCACCGCAGGTGAGGAGCTGTGCGACACCCACACCGGCGTTGCCCACGTAGAAGCGGCCGATGCCGAGGCCGCCCAGGAAGAGCTGCAGGATGCCGGCGACGATCTTCGACTTGTCGGAGTACGGACGGCCCTGCGGGTCGTAACCGAACGGGGCGTCAGGGGTGGGGACGGTCATGAAAGTTGCTCCTGGAAGTACTGACTGAAAGACCGAGGCGGATTCGCCTCGGGGGGATTCCAGGAGGGAAGGCGCGGCGATACCGGACACCGAGTGGGTACGGCGAACACCGGCACCCTGCGAGCACGACGTATCCCCCGTCATCCCCCCTGTTGCCGTTGCAGCGTATGGAGAGCGGCGGGCCGACGGGAGGGGGTTCGGACGATCGTTCCTGTTCCGTGACACGGTTCCAGCCAAGTTGCCACAAGTCCTCGACATAAAGGTCACGTAAGGGATTTACGGGGTCGGGAAAAGGGAAGGGAGGCCGACCCGTCTCGGCTCAGCGGAGGTTGCGGAGGACCGTCCATGTCACGGCGAGGGCGAGGATCGCGGCCTGGGTGCGGGGCTTGAGACGGGGGCGCCAGCGGCGTCCGCGCAGGCCCTCCACGGCCCAACGGCCCAGCAGGGCCAGGGCGAAGGGGGCGGCGAGGAGCAGCGCCCTGTTGTCGTGCCAGGCGGCGGCGAAGTGGCCGTGCATCAGGTCGTACACCATGCGGGTGCCGCCGCAGGCGGGGCAGAGCAGCCCCGTGACATAGCGGAACGGGCACTGCGGCAGCAGATGGCTCGGCTCATGCGGGTTGGTGCCGTACAGATAGGCGGCGCCCGCCAGCCCGGCGGCGGCCACCGCGAGCGGGGCCGTCGCCGGATGCCGGAGGAGCTGGGGGCCGCGCTCAGCCACGCAGGACACGCCCGTTGGAGTCGGTGGTGTTGCTGCTGGTGAGCAGGACGATGCCGTCGATCAGGGCCCAGATGCCGAAGCCACCGCAGGTGAAGAGCTGACCCAGGCCGAGACCGACATGGCCGAGGTAGAAGCGGCCGACGCCGAAGGAGCCCAGGAAGAGCGAGAGGATACCCGCGACGATCTTCGACTTGTCGGAGTACGGCCGGCCGTAGGGGTCGTACCCGTAGGGGGCGTTGGGGTCACCCGTGTACGCGCCGCCGGGCGTCGGAGGCGCCTGGTAGCCATAGCCCGGCTGAGCCCCCGCCGGGTAGCCGTAGCCCGGCGCGGCACCCGGCTGCTGGTAACCGCCCTGGGCGCCGTACGGGTCACCGGCCTGCTGGGCGCCGTACGGGTCCGCGCTCGGCGGGGTGCCGTACGGATTGGCCCCCGGCGCCTGTCCCGGAGCCTGGTTGGGGTACCCGTATCCGGGCTGCGGCGGCTGCGGGGGCTGAGCGGGCTGCTGGGGCTGCTCGGTCACGGTACTGACTCCTGCGCGTTGATTGGTCGAGCGTTATGGGCTGTCCGTCATATTGCAGGAGAAGTGGCCCCGGAGAGAAGTTGTTACCTCGCGGTCACACCTGGCGTTCACAGTTGGCTGAGGATCGTCGGGTCCGTGATCTCCGTGTCCTTGGCGAGCAGCATCGCTTTGCTGAGGATGACCGCGAGCATGCGGTCGCCCTCGAAGGGGAGATAGCCGGTCGTGGTGTTTCGGTTCCCGGGAACGATGCACAGATACCGGTCGTTCGGCGACATCAGGATGTTCCCCGAACCCAGATGAATCCTGTACGTGTGCAACTCCCCCTTGACGTGCAGGAACCGCCCTTCGACCGTGCACCGGTCGGCGATCGCGAGCCGGGGTATCAGCCGTTCCAGGAGGACCCGGCGGGTCTCGGCGCTCTCGTTCAGCTCCCCGAAGCCGTACGACGTCCAGTACTCGCGGAACCGGCCGCCGGGCCCGCCGTCCTGCCAGGTCGGGTCGTTGCCGACGCTCGCGACGCCCACGAACAGGTCGACGTCGCGCAGGACTTCGGAGAGGACGAGCGGGGGGATGTCGGTGAGGGGGACCGGGTCGAACGGGTGTTGGCCGTCCCGCAGCCACATCGAGTACGCGCCTCCCCAGCAGGGCGCCTGGTTCTCGGGAGCCTCGATCGGATAGAAGCGGACCTGGTCGGTCCGCAGCCGCAGAAAGCTGCCGGAGTCGGTGAGATCCTCACCGAACTCATGCCCGTCGCCCTCGATCCAGTACTCGGCGCGCAGCCCCCACCGCGGCAGTTCGCGGGTGGCGGGCGGGGCGACGTCGTCGACGCTCAGCCGCAGTCTGTTGCGCCAGCCCCGGATCGCGGCGAGGGAGTTGAACTGGTGCTGACGCAGGATGTGCGCCGCGAAGCGGTTGGAGTACGTGCCGGTCGCGCGCTCGGCGTCGGTGAGCAGATACACCTCGCGGTGGGCCTGCTTGAAGGGCTGGGTGATGCCGTGCCGCTCCAGCCAGTCCCGCCAGGCCACGACCTCGGAGGGGTCGCGGCCGACGGGGTGCCACAACTCGACCTCGCCGCTCTCGGGGGCGGGGGCGCCGTCGAGGGTGCGCGGTTCGCCGGCGGCGGCTTCGGTGCCGGCTGTCGGCCCGGGCAGCGGGCTGTCATCGAGCGTACGCAGCTCACCGTCGGCGAACCCGACCGTCGTACCGTCCACGGTCCACAGCAGCCGGCGGGCGAGCGTCCCCACGAGCGGATGGTCGAGATACCGCTCCCGCCAGGCCCCGTACTCCCAGGTCCGCCGGGCGAGGAACTGCCGGTCCAGCCGCTCGCTCTGCGCGGTGAGCATCTTGTCGATGTCCTTGACGGCGGCCTTGAGTTCCTTCAACTCGTCGGTGTGCTCGTTCCGTACGACGGCGGGCACGCTCTTGACGGCCTTGCCGGAGGCGTTGCGCCAGCTGAGCACGGCCCGGGTGCCCTGGACGTCGATACGGGCGGTGACCTCCCCGAACCGATGCGTCGTATGGCCCACCTCGGTGAGCCCGTACGCCGGGACGGCCAGCTCCTCGATCTCGTCCCTGCTGAGCCCGAGGGCGGTGGCGCGGGCGGTGAGGGCGGTGTCGAGGAGCTTGGCGGTGTTCTTGTAGGTGACGCGGGTGGCGAGCCGGGCCAGTTCGGCGAGGGCGCTGTCGTCGGCGATCCGGGAGAGGGCGACGACTCCGGCGTTGGCGACCTTGGGGTTGCGGGGCCCGAGCCCCGCGACCTTCTTGAGCGAGGTCTCCACGAGCGCGCCGAGGGCACGGGCCGTCTCGGGGTGCGGTGGGAGCAGGGAGAGCAGCCAGGCGAGGCCGCGCAGGGCGTTGGCGTTGTAGGGGTCGTAGGCGTTGTTGACGTCGGGCTCGTAGGGCTGGCGCTCCAGCGGGATGGTGCGGGGGCGGCCGACGAGGGTGAACCAGGACAGCACGACGGCGCGGACCCGGTCGGCGCCGACGGCGTCGACGAGGGGGCGGGCCCGCTGGTCCCACTTGGCGGTTGGTTTGGCGGCCGTGGCCGTGGTGGCATGGGCGAGCAGCGCGTGGATGTCCGGGTCGGAGGCGTCCCGGTCGGCCTGCTCGGCCCACTCCTCGCCGACGTTGACGACCGGGTGGGTGAACTTCTTTGCCAGGGCCTTCAGCTCGGGGGACTGGTAATCCTCCAGCGCCGCGCGGCGGAAGACGGCCACGACGGCGGGGGCGAGGGGGCGGCCGGTGGCCAACTCGGCCTCGGCGAGGCCCTCGTGGCGGTCTCCGATCCACAGGGAGAACCGGAGGCCGAGTTCGTCGAGCTTCCGCCGCCGCTCATCGGGGAGCCTGTCACCCGGCAGCCCGTGGGAGACCATGCCGAGCAGGGTCAGGGCGTTGTCCTGGGCGACCGGCCCAGCCGCCTCCGCGTGGTACCGCACCACCAACGCGTCGCCGAGCGCCGCGCGGATCTCGGCCGGCAGCAGGCGCAGTTCGTCCAGCACCCGTTCCCAGAGGCCGGTCCAGTTGCCGCGGTTCACGATCGCGGCCTTCAGCAGGCCGACGGCGAGCGCGTCCATGTCACCGTCGGCGGCGTGCTGCCGGATGATCTCCTTGGTCCTCTGCACATGCCCCATCGTCATCCCCCCACCAGCGGCACGAGCTTCAGGAACGTGACCTCGGTACCGAGGGCGAGGTCGATCTCCTCGTCGATCTCGGTGACCTGCCGATCCCCCACGAGCACGAGAAACCCATTACCGGCGAACGCCTTGAGCGCGAGCGCGGCCTGCTTCTCGGCGTCGATCCGCCGAGGCGTCCGCAGGGCATACCCGTTGAGCACCCGCTCGGTGTCCTCGGGCCGCACCAGCCCCTGGAACACCTCGTCGGGCCGGTTCCGCGCATGGAACTCGGCGACCTCCTGAAACACCCGTCGCCGTATCAACTCCCCCACGGACACCCGCTCCTCGGCGATATCAAGCCACCGGCTCTCGCCCCGCACCCCACTGGTCGTCTCATCGACGAAGGTCACCGTTGCCATGGGAGGACAGTAAGGGGAGGCACTGACAACGAGGTGGGACAGATCGCCGTTGGCCGGATAGCGCGCAACGTTCGTGACGGATGGGGCGGTTGGTTACAGACTGCGGCCATGAACTCCCTGAGGAAAGCCGCCGCCGCGCTGTCGGCCGCGGCCGCGATCCTGATCGCGATACCCCCCACTGCCTCGGCAACGACCGCCTCGCACGATGCGGGCGCCCCACAGACCCTGAGCGGGCCGTACGGCAAGAACCTCGTGCGGGAGAACTTCGACCGCCTCCCCCTCGGCCCGGTGACCCAGGGCCGGGGCTGGACCACGGACACCTCCAACGGCACGCTGAGCGTCGAGCCCAGCGCCGACGGACGCGGCCGTGAACTCCGTATCCGGACGGAAGGGAACGGCCGGGCCTTCGTCGTCTTCCCCGACCTGGCCCCGCCCGGCAACAGCTTCTGGGCCCGGGTGCGCCTGCGCGTCGCCGAGTTCCCCACGGCCCCCGACTGGGCCCACTGGACCCTCGCGGAAGCCTCCGGCACCGACTCCCCCACCCTGGTCCGCCCCCTCGGCGGCCAGTACGCCCCCACCGACCAGGGCAACTTCTGGGGCGTCGGCTCGGACCTGGGCCCGACCGGCGACTGGACCAACTGGCGAACGTCCGCCCCGGCCACCGCCGCGAAGTGGACCTGCGCCGAGTTCCACCTCGACGCCACCGACAACCGCGTCACCGTCTACTTCGACGGGATGGAACAGCCCGACCTCACCGTCTCCACCACCGAACACGGCGGCACCACCGACGACTTCACCTTCCCGACCTTCGACAGGCTGAAGCTGGGGTGGCAGCTGTACCAGTCCGGGCCCACTCCGGCCTCGTACGACGTGCGGATGGACGACATCGCGCTGAGCACACGCAGGGTGGGCGGTTGCACGGCCGATCGATCCTGACGACCGGCCGACGCTCAGGCTGGGCCCCGGGCTCCGCCCGCCCATCGCTCCGCGCCCTCTCCGCCCGCCACCTCCGGCGCGGGCGCTGTCGTTCCTCGGCGCTGTGAGGCGGTCGCCTTCCATGGGCGGGCGGGGTTCGAGGTGGGGTTTCAGCTGGACGAGGCCGGGATCGCGTTGTTGAAGGTGGGGAAGGAGACGCCGGGGCCGCTGCTCCGGCTGGAGGAGGCCTTGCACCGGCGGGAGCCGGTGTGGGCGTCGGCGGCGCGGGTGTGGCTGGAGGTGCGGGACGCCCGTGCCGCCGCACGGGCGCTCGCGGCGGCCGGAGTTGGGGCGGAGTACGTAACCCAGCCCACACAGGCGCCGCTTGAACACGTTCAAAAACAGGTCTACAGTCTCTCCCGTCGAGAGTTTTGAACGTGTTCAAGAAGCCCTGGAAGGGGTGGGGGAATGGACCTCACGGTCGTCGCATACGTCATCTATCTGCTGGTCAGCGTGGGGCTGACGGTCTGGGTGGCGCGGACGCTGAGCAGGAACGGGCGGATCTTCCTCTCGGACGTACTGCGGGGGAACGAGAAGCTCGCGGACGCGGTGAACCATCTGCTGGTCGTCGGGTTCTATCTCGTGAACCTCGGGTTCGTCGCGCTCTATCTGAACGAGGACGGGGCGATCGACAGCCCGCGTGAGGTGTTCGAGGCCGTCTCGGCGAAGCTCGGCGTCGTCCTGCTGGTCCTCGGCGCACTGCACCTCGGCAATGTCTACGTCCTGAACAAGTTCCGGCGCCGGGGCGTCATGGAGCGCGAACAGGTGCCGCCGGTCGCCCCGCAGGGCTGGGTGCCGCCCACCACCACGCCCACCGCGCCTCCGGCCGGGGCGTGACCGCGGTGACCGAGACAGCGACAGCGGCAAAGGCAGCCGCCGAGGGCTGGGACGCCGAGCGTGTCCCGGCCCCGGTGGTCGTCCCCGTCCGCTCGCTCACCGTCCTCTTCGACGCCCAGTGCGGCCTCTGCGCCTTCCTGCGAGAATGGCTCGGGCGGCAGCGGCAGTTGGTGCGGCTCGACTTCGTGGCGGCGGGGTCGGCGGAGGCCCGGCAGCGGTTTCCCTCGCTGGACCATGCGGCGACCCTGGAGGAGATCACCATCGTGGGGGACGGCGGCCAGGTGTATCGGGGGCCGGCGGCCTGGGTCGTCTGTCTCTGGGCGCTGCGCGACCACCGCCCGCTCGCCCACCGGCTGAGCACGCCCTCGGGAGCGCGGCTCGCTCGCGGCGCCGTCCTCGCCGCCGCCAAGTGGCGGGGGTCGCATCGGCCGCGTACGGGGAAGGGCGGGGCCGAGTTGGAGGGATGGGTGTACGACCGCCGCTCCGGGTGGACCTACTCCTCGTCCGACGGCTGTGACAGCGGCACCTGCCCCACTCGTTAGGCTCACCCCGTGCCCGCACCGATCGACAGCCCCGAACCCGAGTCCGCGTCCGAGCCTCGACCGGAAGGGGAATCCGCGCCCGAGCCCGAGCCCCGGCCCGAACGGGAATCCGCGCCCGAGTCCGCGCCCATGGGCTCCGCCAAGCCCGACTCCAAGAGTCCCGCCAAGTCCGAGCAGACCCGCGCGCTGATCCTGGAGACCGCCCTGCGGCTCTTCCAGGAGCGCGGGTACGACAAGACGACGATGCGGGCCATCGCCAAGGAGGCCGGGGTCTCGGTCGGCAACGCGTACTACTACTTCGCCGGCAAGGAACATCTGATCCAGGGCTTCTACGACCGGATCGGCGCCGAGCATCTCGCGGCGGTGCGGCCGGTGCTGGCGCGGGAGACCGATCTGGAGGCGCGGATCGCCGGGGTGCTGAAGGTGTGGCTGGACGTGGCGGAGCCGTACCACGAGTTCGCGGCGCAGTTCTTCAAGAACGCCGCCGATCCGGACAGTCCCCTCAGTCCTTTCTCCCCCGAGTCGGAGAAGCCGCGCGAGGAGGCCATCGCCCTCCATCGGGAGGTCCTCGCCGGGGCGAAGGCCAAGGTGCCGGACGAGTTGAAGGACGCGCTTCCCGAGCTGATGTGGCTCTCCCAGATGGGACTGGTGCTGTACTGGGTCTTCGATCGGACGGAGGGGCGGGAGCGCAGCTACCGGCTGGCCGAGCGAGGCGCCCGGCTCACCACCCGGGGGGTCTCACTGGCCCGCTTCCGGGTGCTGCGGCCGCTCGTCCACGAGGTGCATGAGCTGTTCACCGACTTTCTGCCGGGGATGACGGGGGTGGTGAGGGCACTGCCGGGTGCGGGGGTCAAGGGGCGCGGCTAGCGATCACTTTTGGGTGAACGGGGTCGAACGGGCCGTCTGGCCTCGTTCCTGCCTACGATGATGGTCTCGACACCAGCCCACAGGAGGCACGTGATGTCCGCAGCATCCGTCGAGCGGCCCCATGGAGACCGTCCGCTGATCGCGGAGGCCAATCGGCTCATGGACCGCAATCCGGGGTATCGCGTCGAGATCATCGGAGGCACGATCGTTGTGACGCCGCCGCCCAACGTCGCCCACGCCCGCGCGTTGTCCAGGTTGAGGGACCCTTTCACGACCGCAGGCCTGGCCGGCGGAGAATCCGAGGTTCTCGAAGGAGTGGGGCTTTGGCTCCCGAATGGGGCCGAGGACTACGCGATCCCGGATCTTGTAGTCGTCGACGGCGACATCGAAGACCATTTCGTCGAAAACAACTGCTACGACCCGATCGCCTTCCGTCTGGTCCTGGAAGTGACCTCCAGCAATTACCAGAACGACCTCCGTGCCAAGGTCACCGCGTACGCCCAGGCGAAGCTTCCCGTCTACGTCATCGTCGACCGTAGGCACCAACGCCTTCACGTCCTCACCGACCCGGCCGGAGACGAGTACGCGAACCACCGCATCCACGCCCCCGGCGAGGTTGTGACACTCCCCGACTCCATCGGCGCCGAGGTCACCCTGGACGTCGACGAAATCCTCAAAGCCGGGCAGACGAAAGCTAATTGACCGCGTCCACCTCCCCCTCCCGCGCCCCCGCCAACCCCACGTCGTACAGCAACGCCCCCTCCCCCACGACCACTTGCCGCGCATGGGCGTCGTACGACCTCGAAGTCGCCGCCAGGAGATAAGTACCCGGCCCGGGGACCGCCAGGATGTACGAGCCGTCCGCCAACGACGTCACCCGGTCCAGTGGTCGGCCGCCCCGCGAGAGCACGGTCACCACGACCCCCTCGCCCGGCTCCCCCTCCCCCGTGCTGATGAACCCGTGGATCACAGAGGCCCCGCCGTCCCGTGACTCCAGCGGCCCGCGCCTCCGACAGTTCCCGCACCCCCAGCGGTCCCGGCGACGCCGCCACCGGCGACTCCCTAGGCTCCACCGCAAGGTGCGGAAGCCTCCGCTCCGGCCACTCCGGCAGCCACCAGTTCGCCTTCCCCAGCAGATGCATCGCGGCCGGGACCAGGGCCGTACGGAGGATGAAGGCGTCCAGGGCCACGGCCGCAGCCATGCCGATGCCGGCCATCGCCGCCTCCAGTTCGCCGCTCAGCACGAACGCGCTGAAGACGCAGATCATGATCAGCGCGGCGCAGTTGATGACCCGGCTGGTCTCGGCGAGGCCGACGCGGACGGCGCGGGCGTTGTCCTTGGTGTGCACCCACTCCTCGTGCATCCGGCTGACCAGGAACACCTGGTAGTCCATGGAGAGGCCGAAGAGCAGGGACAACATGATGACCGGGAGGAACGCGGCGATCGGGCCCTCCTTGCCGATGCCCAGCAGTTCCGTCCCCCAGCCCCATAGGGGAGACGGTCGCCGGTCACCGACGCGAAGTCCTTCGAGACCGCCGTCACCCCGCCGACATGGGCCTCGGCACCCGTCGACGGGATCACGTCCTCGCGCAGGCGGTCGATCAGCTGGTCCGTCTTCGCCGACTGCGGGGACGTCGTCGGGATCACCTGGATCACCGTGACGCCGTTCGCCGGTGGTACGGCCACCACCTGGGCCACACCGTCCGTGGACTCGATACGCGGCACCAGGTCGGAGGAGGTGTCACCGTTCACGACCACCTGAAGGGGACCGTTGAAGCCGGGGCCGAAGCCCTCCGCCAGGAGGTCGTACGCCTGGCGGGTGGTCGTCGTGTCGCGGTGGTTGCCCTGGTCGGAGGTGCCGAGGCGGATGGAGAGGACGGGGATGGCGAGGGCCAGCATGACGAGCAGGGCGACCGCCGCCGTGGAGCGCGGACGACGTTCGACGTACGAGGACCAGCGGGCGCCGAGGCCCGTCGACACCTCCGGTTCGGGGCCGGCGATGGACAGTCGTGCGCGCTGGCGGCGGCTGAGGACGCGCGGGCCGAGCAGGCCCAGCAACGCCGGCAGCAGGGTCACCGCGGCCAGCACGCTCAGCACGACCGCCAGCGAGGTCGCGATGACCACGCCGTCCAGGAAGCGGAGGTTCATCACCAGCATTCCGGCGAGCGCGATGCACACCGTGCCGCCCGCGAACAGCACCGCGCGCCCGGAGGTGTTGAGGGCGGTGACGGCCGCTCCTCCGGTTTCATCCCGCGCAGGATGCCGCGCCGGTGGCGGGTGACGATGAACAGGGCGTACTCGATGCCCACGCCGAGGCCGATCAGCGAGCCGAGCAGCGGGGCCACATCGGGGATGTTCGTTACATGGCTGAGCAGGGCCGTGGCCATCATGCCGGTGCCGACACCGGCCACCGCCACCACGATCGGCAGCAGCATCGCGAAGAGCGAACCGAAGGCGAGGAAGAGAACGACGGCCGCGGCGAGGATGCCGACCGCCTCGGACGTGCCCTGCGTGGCCTCCTGCGCCCGCCCGATCGCCTGACCGCCCAACTCCACCTGCAGACCGTCCCGTTCAGGACCATTCCGTTCGGCGTTCTGAGCGGTTTCGATCACCTCGTCGATGAGTTCCTTCGGGACGGCGTTCGCCTCCTCGGTGAAGGTCACCTGGGCGTAGGCGATCCGCCCGTCCCGGCTGACGCCCGCGGAGCCGCCGCCCCGCCCCTCGTCGTACGGGCTGGTGACACCGCCGACGCCGGGCATCCGGCCGATCTCGGCGAGCGCGGGCTCGATCCGTTCGCGTACGGCCTCGTCCCGTAACGAGCCCTCGTCGACCTTCCACACCACCGTGTCGGTGTCGCCCGCGCGTTCCGGGAAGGCCTGGTCCATCAGGTCGTACGCGCGCTTGGAGTCCGTGTCCGGGAGGGAGAAGACGTTCGCGTAGTCCGTGCCGGCGACCGAGCCGGCGAAGCCGACACCGAACACCGTCCCCACCCACAACAACAGGACCACCAGTCGGTGCCGATACCACGACCGTGCCAATGTCGCCACGATCAACTCTCCTTGTACGACAGTCGATTGGTCCCCCGGGTCCTGGCACCACCCTGGTCGGCCGGACGGCCCCGGCCCCCCGGAGGGAGGGCCGGGGCCGGATACTGAGGGCATGACCGGAACCGGGGAGACGAACGGAACCGAGGGCACGATCCGCGGCGAGAGCACCGGCGTCATCGACGGCCCGGGCGCGACCGTGCTGGTCGTCGAGGACGAGCCGAGCATCACGGATGTGCTGACGATCGCCCTGCGCTACCACCGGTTCGAGGTGATGACGGCCGGTACGGTACGGGAGGCGCTGACGCTGGCCGAGCGGACGCGGCCCGACGCGGCGCTGCTGGACGTGATGCTGCCGGACGGCGACGGGCGGGCCCTCGGGCGTGAACTGCGCGCCCGGCTACCGGAGTTGGCGCCGCCCAGCTCCGCCGTTTCGTCGGCGACGCCTCCCATGAACTCCGCACCCCCTGTCGGCGATCCGCGGCTACCTCCAGCTCTACGACAAGGGCATGCTCACCGACCCCGAGCAGCGCAGGCGTGCCTGGGACCGGATGAACGCCGAGGTCGACCGCATGGGCCGTCTGGTCGACGAACTCCTCACCCTGGCCCGCCTCGACCAGCACCCCGAACTCCGCCTGCGCGACATCGACCTGACCCACCTCCTCCGCGACGCCGCCGCCGACCTCCGGGCCCAGCAGCCGGACCGCCCGATCACCGTCACAGCGGAGGGCACCCTCCTGGTCCACGCCGACGAGTCGGGCCTGCGCCAGGTCCTGGGCAACCTGATCGGCAACGTACGCACGCATACGCCGGTACGGATGGGCGTGGAGCGCGATGGCGATCGTGCAGGGGGTGGTGGAGGCTCACGGGGGCGAGGTGACAGTGCGCACGGCCTTGGGTGACGGCTTGAAAGTACGGTGACTTTACCGCCGCCGCTTTTTAGGGGCGCGGGGAACTGCGCGATCAACCACAACGCACCCGCAGCCGCGCAAGCCCAACAACCCCCTCCCCCTTAGGCGCCAAAACACCTCACCCCCACTCCAGCCCCCACAGCCGAAACACCCCGGTTCCGTCAGTCACATACTCGGCCCCGCCGACCCCCTCCGTGCTGAGCACAAACTCCTTGCGCTGCCAGAGCGGGATGACCGGAACGTCCTGGGCGACGATCTCCTCAAGTTCCTCGAAGTCCGCGACGGCCCCGCCCCGGTCCTCGTAGCGGCGGCTGTCCTGGAGAAGCCGGTCGGCCTCCTCGCCGCTGTAGCCATTCCTCATCGACCCACCCGTGCCGACGAAGGGTGCGCTGAAGGTCTCGGGGTCGGGATAGTCGGCGAGCCGGCCGACGGCGTACGCGTCCAACTCCCCGGCCGCGTAACGCCGTTGGAAGTCCGTCCACTCATACGCTCGGGTCGTCACCGCGAACAGCCCGGTCGCCTCCAGTTGCCGTGCGATCTCGGCGGCCTCGGCGGCGGCCGACTCCCGGCCCTCGGCGTACCCGTAGGTGAAGCGGACCGGCATGGTCACCCCGGCCGCGTCGAGGAGTTGCCGGGCCCGTTGCGGGTCGGGCTCGGGGTAGGCGTCGAAGAACGAGGTGGTGTGGCCGGTGATGCCGGCCGGGATGAGGGAGTACAGCGGTTCGGTGGTGCCGTGGTGGACGGCGGCGATGAGCTGCTTGCGGTTGATCAGCGTGGCCAGCGCCTGCCGGACGAGCCGGTCGCCGAGGGGCGAGCTCGCACGCACGTTGAGGACCAGATCGCGGGTCTCGGTGCTGTCCGACTCGACCACCCTCTGGTCGGGGTCGGCGGCCGAGAGTCCGGCGAGCACGGCGGGCGGCAGCGTGCGCGTGGCCACGTCGACCTGACGCGCCCGCCACGCCCGCTCCAGGGCCGCCGAGTCCTGGTAGTAGCGCATGAGGACGGGGCTGCCGGTCCGCTCGGCGGCGCCCACGTAGTTCTCGTTGGGCAGCAGCCGCGCTTGCCGTCCCTCGGTGTACGAGTCGAGCGTGTACGGCCCGGTGCCGTCGGCGCCACCGTCGGTGCGCAGCCGGTCGGCGGGGTACTCGGCGCGGTCGACGATCGAACCGGCGCCGGTGGCCAGCTTGTACGGGAAGGTCGCGTCCGGCCCGGTGAGACGGAAGCTGACGTCCGGTCCGCTCGCCTCGACCGACTGGAGGGTGGCGAGCAGCGGGGCGGGGCCGATGTCCGCGTTGATGCGTTTGATCCGGTCGAACGAGTACTTCACATCGGCCCCGGTGACCTCGCGTCCGCTGGGGAACGTCAGGCCCTCGCGCAGGGTGCAGCGGTAGACGGTGAGCGCGTTGCCGACGAACTCGCAGGACCGGGCGGCGTCCGGGACGGGGGTGGTGCCGCCCGGTTCGAAGGTCAGCAGCGACTGGAAGACATTGCTGAACAGGGCCCAGGAGCCGGTGTCGTACGCCCCGGCCGGGTCGAGGGAGGTGACGCGCTCGGCCGTACCGACCGTGATCGTCCGGTCGGCGTTCCGCTGGGCCGGCATCAGCTGCCAGGCGCCCACCGCCGCGATCGCCAGCACCACCAGCGACGCCAGAATCCGTAAGCGAACCGAGCGCACGGCGCCCCTCCCAAGACCCCCACCCGGCCCACAACGCGCAGTGGCGCCGCGATGACGCCGCTCACCTAACCACACGTGATCACGTTCGCGGAAGACGGGTTTTGTCGAGTTAAGGAAGAACTCAGCGAACGTCCCAACTGGGGGCCGCCGATGAGATCTTGATGACCAATCAGGCTGTTGTGTCAGGCCTGCTTCGACGCCAGTTCCACCACGGTGATGTCGGAGGGGGCACCGACCCGTACCGGCGGCCCCCAGGCGCCCGCGCCCCGGCTGACGTAGAGCTGGGTGTCGCCATAGCGTTCGAGGCCGGCGAGGGTGGGGTTGGCGGCCTGGGCGACATAGGTCATGGGCCACATCTGGCCGCCGTGGGTGTGCCCGGAGAGCTGGAGGTCCACGCCGTGGTCGACGGCGTCATGGATCTGCACCGGCTGGTGCGCCATGAGCACGACGGCCCGCGAGGTGTCCCTGTCGCCGAGGGCCTTCGCGAAGTCGGGGCCCTGGCCCTCGTCCTCACCGGCGATGTCGTTCACCCCGGCGAGATCGAGATAAGGCAGCTCGCGGCGGTCGTTCTCCAGCGGGGTCAGACCGAGCCGCCGCACCTCCTCGACCCACTGCTCGGCACCGGAGATGTACTCGTGGTTGCCGGTGACGAAGTAGCTGCCGTGCCGCGCCTTCAGCTGGGCGAGCGGCGCCGCCGCCGGGCCGAGGTCCGCCACATCGCCGTCGACCAGGTCGCCGACGACCGCGATCAGGTCCGGCTGGGTCGAGTTGATCGTGTCGACGACCTTCTGCGCGAAGCCCCGGCCCAGCATCGGCGACAGATGGATGTCGCTCACCACCGCGATCCGGAAACCGTGCGCGGCCCGCGGCAGCTTCGCCAGCGGGACGGTGACCCGCTTCAGCTTGGGGCCGCGTACGACGCCGTAGGTGCCGTAGCCGACGGTCCCGACGGCCGCGGCGGCGACGGCACCGCCGACGACCCGGGAGACGAAGAGCCGCCGGGAGGGGTCGGCGGGTGTGGTGGCGTCCGGCTCGGCGGGGGCGGCGGGTGTGGTGGGCCCGGAGGGGGTGCCCGGCTCGGCCGGCTCGACGGCCTTGGCGGCGCCCGCGGGGACCGGCTCCGGTTCCGGCTGGGGCTCACGCACCGCCGGTTCGGGCCGGGCCGTGGGGGCGGGGGCGCGTCGTTCGACGAGACGGCGCAGGAGGGGGCGTACGAGCTCCCCCGCCAGAAGGGCGAGCAGCAGATACAGCGTGAGGGCGAGCCACATGAAGCCCGGCCAGGTCAGCGTCTGCTGCAGCCAGAAGGGGGCGCCGGCCCGTTCGGAGGCGAAGCCGCCGACCATCAGCAGGGGCCCGGCGATGAAGACCGTCGTGCCCACGCGTCGGGCGAGGCCCGGCCCCCGTGTCGTGTCGCGCACCAGTCGGCGCCAGGCGTACCAGTGCAGGGCCGCGAAGAGGGCCAGCACCAGTACGGCCACGAGGATGAAGACGATCACCATGAAGCCGCGCTCCCCACTATGCCGTTCGCCGCAGAGCGCGCAGTCCGCGCAACCCGATGGCGCCGATGACCGTCCCAAGGACAAAGGAGACGATCGCGAGTGTCAGGTGCACCCAGAAGTACGCCGTGCGGTCGCCCGCGTCGTCGAACGCGAGGCCGCTGCCGTCCTTCCAGAGATTCCGGGCGAAAGTGATCCAAATGACCCAGCTCCATGCCCCGAAGGCGAGCAGGAACCAGGAGAGGGGGCGGCTGAGCTTCATGGGTTCAGTATCACCGGCGTGCGTGCAAGCGCTCTCGCGGGGGCCACGGCGTGAAGGACGGTGTGAGCGTGAGTCGGGGTGTACTCGGGGGGTCTGGTGGGGGGCGTTGTGGGGTTTACCGGTCGGGGGCATGTACTTTTCCGATCGTGTCCGCCTCCAAGAAGACCGTCAGGCGCTCCCTGTTGGTCACCTCCGCCACAATCGTGTCCTTCTCGCTGACGTCATTGACGTCGATCGCGATCGCGCCGGCCGCGTTCGCCGCCGACCCGACCCCGAGTCCGAGCGGCTCGCCGACGGCGACGCCCCCGGCGACCATGTCGACGGTCGGTGGTGAACTCCTGGGCAAATCCGGTACGCAGGCGTCCCTCGGCAGCGACGCGCCCGTCCTGCCCAAGGACATCAGCGCGCGCTCGTGGATCGTCGCCGACGCCGAGAGCGGTGACGTCCTGGCCGCGCACAACGCGCACTGGCGGCTGGCCCCGGCGAGCACGCTGAAGATGCTGTTCGCGGACACCCTGCTGCCGAAGTTCAACAAGGAGGACGAGCACAAGGTCGTCCCGGCCGATCTCGCGGGCGTCGGCGCGGGCTCCAGCATGGTCGGGATAAAGGAGAACGAGAGCTACACCGTCCACGATCTGTGGCTCGGTGTCTTCCTTCGCTCCGGCAACGACGCCGTGCATGTGCTGTCCTCGATGAACGGCGGCGTCAAGAAGACCGTCGCCGATATGAACGCCCACGCCGAGGAGCTGCAGGCCCTCGACACCAACGCGGTGAGCCCCGACGGGTACGACGCGAAGGGCCAGGTGTCGTCGGCGTACGACCTGACGCTGATCGCCAGGTCGGGGCTGCAGAAGAAGGACTTCCGGGAGTACTGCTCGACCGTGCGGGCCAAGTTCCCCGGCGAGACCAAGAAGGGGAAGAACGGCAAGAAGAGCCGCTCGTCCTTCGAGATCCAGAACACCAACCGGCTACTGACCGGTGACTACGGCCTCGACGCCTACCAGGGCATCGCGGGTGTGAAGAACGGCAACACGACCAACGCCGGGGCCACCTTCACCGGGGTCGCCGAGCGGGGCGAGCGGGTGCTGCTCGTCACCGTCATGCATCCCGAGAAGCAGGAGAGCAACCGGGTCTACAAGGAGACCGCACAGCTCCTCGACTGGGGCTTCAAGGCGGCCGGCAAGGTACAGCCGGTGGGGGAGCTGGTGCCGCCCAAGAGTGCGGAGACCTCCGAGGGGGGAACCGACGCCACGGCCCAGCCGGGGGCCACGGCTTCGGCCTCGGCCTCCACCGGAGCGGGCGGCAAGACCGTGGCCGCGGGTACGACCGGCGGCGCCAGCGGTATCGGGACCGCGCTGGGGATCACCGGAGGAGTGCTCGTCCTCGTGGCCGGCGGGGTGTACCTGGTCAACCGCAAGTGGCCGCTGCCGGAACTGATGCGACGCCGTAAGCCGTAAGCCGTAAGCCGTGAGGAGAAGCGCCCTACGCGCCCTCCTCCTCGGAGTCGGCCCCCTCCCCGGAGTCGGTCTCCTCCCCCTCGCCGCTCCCCTCCGCCGTCCAAGCCGCGCAGTACAGCAGCAACTTGGCGGTGAAGTTGATCCACAGAAGGAGGGCGATGGGGACGCCGAAGGCGCCGTACATGCTCTTCGACGCGACGTACTGCATATAGCCGCTGAGGACGAGCTTGAGGAGTTCGAAGCCGAGGGCTCCGATGAGGGCCGCGACGACCAGGCGGCGGCGCGGGGGCTGGACACCCGGCAGGAGGGTGAGGACGTAGAGGAGGAGCAGGAAGTCGGCCAGTACGGCGATCGCGAACGCGGCGATCTGGAGCAGCAAGCCGCCCCATCCGTCCCGGTCGACCCCGAGGCGGTCGGCGGTCCAGCCGACCATCGACGAGGCCACGGTGGAGGCGGCGAGGGAGACGAGCACCGCACCGCCGAGCCCCACCAGCACCCCCGCGTCCTTGGCCTTGGCCAGTACCGGGTTCTCCTCGGGCTCGGGCCGCTCCCACACCGCCCGCAGACAGCCCCGCATCTCGCTCACCCAGCCGATACCGGTGAAGAGCAGCAGCGCTCCGGCGATGATCCCCACCGTCCCGGCGTTGTCGACGAGGCTCGCGATGTCGAGTTGCTCGGAGATACCGGGCACCTGCTCGGCCAGCTTGTCCTCCAGCTCCCGCTGCCGCCCCTCGCCGAGCGTCGCCGCGGCCACCGCCGCCGCCAGGGTCAGCAGCGGGAACAGCGCCAGAAAGCTGATGAACGTCATCGCCGCGGCCAGCCGCGTCCACGCGACCCGCTCCAACCGCTCGTACGAACGCCACGTGTGCGTGGCCATCACCCGCTCGGCCAAGGGGCCGACCCCCGGGAGCCTCTTCAGCCAGTCCATGATCCGACTCTGCCCTGGTTGTGGTGGTGCGACCCCGGCGTACGCGTGCCGTCCTCGACAGCACCCGTGGATCACCCGTTTCAGTGAGCCGCCGTCCCGAGGCACACCGGCAGACCCGGCGGACGGCGGACACGGCGATACGTTCACGAGCGTACGAAGTCAGCGGCAAGCCCGGCCTCGCCCCCCAGGAGGAGCTGTCATGAAGGACGCCTTCAGCGCACCCCGGTCCCTGTTGATCCTCGGCGGTACGTCGGACATCGCCCTCGCGACCGCCCGCCGGCTGATCGCCCGGGGCACCCGCACGGTGTGGCTGGCCGGACGTCCCTCCCCCGCGCTGGAAGAAGCGGCGATCCATCTGCGCAACCTCGGCGCCGACACCCACACCATCAGCTTCGACGCCCTCGCCCCGGACTCCCACGAGGCGACCCTCGGCAAGGTCTTCACCGAGGGCGACATCGACCTGGTGCTGCTCGCCTTCGGGGTGGCGGGCGACCAGGCCACCGACGAACGCGACCCCCTGGCCGCCGTACGCGTCGCCCAGACCAACTACACCGGCGGTGTCTCGTCCGGCCTGGTCTGCGCGCGGGCCCTCCAGGCCCAGGGCCACGGCTCCCTCGTCGTCCTCTCCTCGGCGGCCGCCGAACGCCCCCGCCGCTCCCACTTCATCCATGACTCCACCAAGGCCGGCCTGGACACCTTCACCCAGGGCCTGGCCGACGCCCTCCACGGCACCGGAGTCCACGTCATGCTCGTACGCCCCACCCACGTCAGCACCCGCAAGACCGCCCGCGTCCCGTCAACACCCCTCTCGACAACCCCGGAAGCCGTGGCGACAGCCATCGAACTGGGCCTGCGCCGCCACGCGGAAACGGTATGGGTCCCCGGCGCGATGCGCTGGATCACGGCGGCCCTACGGCACGCGCCGAGACCACTGTCCCGCCGCCTACCGCTGTAGAGGGCCGCAGCCCTTGATGGGCCGAAGGCCCAAAAGGGGCGCGGGGCTGTGTCGATGTGCGGCTCCGCCGCGTGGGCGCGAGCAACCCCCACCGACCCGCAGCCGTGAAACAACCCAAGTCACCCCTCCCGGAGCGACTCCACAACCCCCTGCGGCTGCGGCAGCACAACAGACCCCCCGAACAAAAACTCCCGCAACTTACGCCACACCCCATCGGGCCCCTGCTCGTACAGCGCGAACCCACCACACGCCCACTCGGCGTCGTACGAGGCCAACTCCTCGAACGCCCGGTCCATCGCCTCCTCGGCGATCCCGTGCGCCACCGTCACATGCGGGTGATACGGGAAGTTCAGCTCACGCGCCACCGGCCCCGACGCGTCACGCACCTGCTTCTGCAGCCACGTACACGCCTCAGCCCCCTCGACCACCTGCACGAACACGACGGGCGACAACGGCCGGAACGTTCCCGTGCCGGACAACCGCATCGGGAACGCCCGTCCGGCCGCCGCGACCTCGGCGAGATGCGCCTCGATCGCGGGCAGTTCGTCGTCCTCGACCTCGGTCGGCGGCAGCAGCGTGACATGCGTGGGGATACCGTGAGCCGCGGCGTCGCCGAAGCCCGCGCGCCGCTCCTGGAGCTGGCTGCCGTGGGGCTCCGGGACCGCGATCGACACACCGATCGTTACGGTCCCCACGTCGTCTCCTGTCGTCGTGTCATACGACCGCGTCGTATGAGTTGTCGGGCGGCCGAGGCGTGCCACCGGCTATCGACTGTACGGCCACAGCGGTGTTCCGGGCAGGCGCAGCCGTAGTGATGTACGGCGCTGTCAGTGGCGCGTTCGGCGCTCGGGGGTCGGGGTGGGACGGCTCAGTGCTTGGCGGGCAGGAAGCCGACCTTGTCGTACGCCTGGGAGAGCGTCTCCGCGGCGACGGCACGCGCCTTCTCGGCACCCTTGGCCAGGATCGAGTCGAGTGTCTCCGAGTCGTCCAGATACTGCTGGGTGCGCTCCCGGAAAGGCGTCACGAAGTCGACCATGACCTCGGCGAGGTCCGTCTTGAGCGCACCGTACATCCTGCCCTCGTACTCCTGCTCCAGCTCGGCGACGGTCTTGCCGGTGAGGGTGGAGTAGATGGTGAGCAGATTGCTGACGCCGGGCTTCTCGACGGCGTCGTAGCGGATCACCGTGTCGGTGTCGGTGACGGCGCTCTTGACCTTCTTGGCGGTGACCTTGGGGTCGTCCAGCAGATTGATCAACCCCTTCGGGGTCGACGCCGACTTGCTCATCTTGATCGCCGGGTCCTGAAGGTCGTAGATCTTCGCCGTCTCCTTCAGGATGTACGGCTTCGGGATCGTGAAGGTCTCGCCGAAGCGGCCGTTGAAGCGCTCGGCGAGGTCACGGGTGAGCTCGATGTGCTGGCGCTGGTCCTCGCCGACGGGGACCTCGTTCGCCTGGTACAGGAGGATGTCGGCGACCTGGAGGATCGGATACGTGAACAGGCCGACGCTCGCGCGGTCGGCGCCCTGCTTGGCGGACTTGTCCTTGAACTGGGTCATCCGGGACGCCTCGCCGAAGCCGGTGAGGCAGTTCATGACCCAGCCGAGCTGCGCGTGCTCGGGGACGTGGCTCTGGACGAAGAGCGTGCAGCGCTCCGGGTCGAGGCCTGCGGCCAGCAGCTGGGCGGCGGCGAGGCGGGTGTTGGAGCGCAGGTCCGCGGGGTCCTGCGGGATCGTGATCGCGTGCAGGTCCACGACCATGTAGAACGCGTCGTGGGACTCCTGGAGCGCCACCCACTGGCGGACGGCGCCGAGGTAGTTGCCGAGGTGGAACGAGCCGGCGGTGGGCTGGATGCCGGAGAGCACGCGGGGTCGATCAGAGGCCATGTTCACCATTCTCTCAGGTCCCGGGGAGCGGTCGGGAACAGGCGGGCGCTGATGATTGCCTCGCCCCCGCCGCCCCTACCCGTCCCGTCCCTGGGGGCTGCCGCCCCCAGACCCCCGCTTTCGGCCCTGAGGGGCCTCGTCCTCAAACGCCGGACGGGCTGAAAATCCAGCCCCTCCGGCGTTTGAGGAGCGGGGGTCCAGGGGGCAGAGCCCCCTGGCGGGGTCGAAGGGGCAGCTGCCCCTGGGGACGGGACGGGTAGGGGCGGCGGGGGCGAGAAGACCCCTTGCGGCCGCCCCCGTCAGCCGAGGTCGACCTCCGGGTAGAGCGGGAAGCCGGCGACCAGGTCGGTGGCCCGGCGGGAGATCTCGTCGGCGACCTTCTCGTCGAGGACGTGGGCGGCCTTGGACGGGGCGCCCGACTTCGTCGTGCCCGGCTCGGTGGTGGTGAGGACGCGGTCGATGAGGCCGGCGACCTCGTCCATCTCGGCGGTGCCCAGCCCGCGCGTGGTCAGAGCGGGGGTGCCGACGCGGATGCCGGAGGTGTACCAGGCCCCGTTGGGGTCGGCCGGGATGGCGTTGCGGTTGGTGACGATGCCGGAGTCGAGGAGCGCCGCCTCGGCCTGGCGGCCGGTGAGGCCGTAGGACGTGGTCACGTCGATCAGGTTGAGGTGGTTGTCCGTGCCGCCGGTGACCAGCGTGGCGCCCCGGCGCATCAGGCCCTCGGCGAGCGCGCGGGAGTTGTCGACGATGCGCTGGGCGTAGTCCTGGAAGGCGGGCTGACGGGCCTCGGCCAACGCCACCGCCTTCGCGGCCATGACGTGCGGGAGGGGGCCGCCGAGGACCATCGGGCAGCCCCGGTCGACCTGGTCCTTGAGGGAGTCGTCGCACAGGACCATGCCGCCGCGGGGGCCGCGCAGGGACTTGTGGGTGGTGGTGGTGACGATCTGGGCGTGCGGTACCGGGTCGAAGTCGCCGGTCAGGACCTTGCCCGCCACCAGGCCGGCGAAGTGCGCCATGTCCACCATCAGCGTGGCGCCGACCTCGTCGGCGATCTCGCGCATGATCCGGAAGTTCACCAGACGGGGGTACGCGGAGTAGCCGGCGACGATGATCAGCGGCTTGAAGTCGCGGGCCTGGGCGCGCAGGGCGTCGTAGTCGATGAGGCCGGTGGCGGGGTCGGTGCCGTAGGAGCGCTGGTCGAACATCTTGCCGGAGATGTTCGGGCGGAAGCCGTGGGTGAGGTGGCCGCCGGCGTCCAGGGACATACCGAGCATGCGCTGGTTGCCGAAGGCCTGGCGCAGCTCGGCCCAGTCCGCCTCGGTGAGGTCGTTGACCTGGCGGGCGCCGGTCTTCTCCAGGAAGGGGACCTCGACGCGGTCGGCGAGGACGGCCCAGAAGGCGACGAGGTTGGCGTCGATGCCGGAGTGCGGCTGGACGTAGGCGTGGCGGGCGCCGAACAGCTCACGGGCGTGCTCGGCGGCCAGGGACTCCACGGTGTCGACGTTGCGGCAGCCGGCGTAGAAGCGGCGGCCGACGGTGCCCTCGGCGTACTTGTCGCTGAACCAGTTGCCCATCGCGAGGAGGGTGGCCGGGGAGGCGTAGTTCTCGGATGCGATCAGCTTGAGCATCTCGCGCTGGTCGGCGACCTCCTGGCCGATGGCGTCGGCCACGCGCGGTTCGACGGCGCGGATCACGTCGAGGGCGCTGCGGAAGGCGGTGGACTCGGTGGAAAGGGGCTCGGCTGACATCGGGACCTCCGGACGTTGCGTTCAGCGTTCACGGTACGGCCCAGGCGCACGGCACTCATCATTCCCGGGCCGCTCCCCGATGGTCCGTCCCATCCCAGCGCGCCAGTCACGGCCCTGCCGGTCACCCTATCGGGCGATGGCGCTCCGCTTGCAACAGCGGTGCCGGGAGCGTCTGCCTGGTTGGCGTCGTCGGCGGTCTGCGGCTGCGTTGTGGCTGGTCGCGCCCCTCGGCGGAGCCGCAGATGTCACAGCCCCGCGCCCCTTTCAGGGGCGCGCTAGAGGATCACGTGCGGCAGGAAGCGGGCGTACTCATCCGTCACCAGGCCCGAGGACTCGCGGATGCCGAGGCCCGCCGACTCGTTCTCGACGACCCAGGCGCCGAGGACGACGTGGTTGCCGTCGAAGGTGGGCAGGGGCGCCAACTCCTGGTAGCAGCAGGGCTCTTCGCGGAGGGCCGGGTCGGCACCCGGTGGGTGGAGGGTGACGCCGGCGCCCTCGCGGCCGAGGAGGGGCTTGGCGACGTAGCCGGTGGTGGCGGCCAGTTCACGGGGGCCGTCGAGGTAGGCGGGGAGGAGGTTGGGGTGGCCGGGGTACAGCTCCCAGAGGATCGCGAGAAGGGCCTTGTTGCTGAGGAGCATCTTCCAGGCGGGCTCGATCCACATCGTGGTGCCGGTGCCGCCGCCGTTGTCGAGGGTGGCGAGGACGTGCGGGGCGAACCGGTCTGTGGTGAGCCACTCCCAGGGGTACAGCTTGAAGACGCTGCGGATGAAGCGGAGCTTCTTGTCGACGAAGCGCTCCGAGAGGCGGTCCCAGCCGATGTCCTCCATGGAGATCCAGTCGGTGTCGAGGCCGGCCTGTTCGGCGGTCTCCTTCAGATAGGCGACGGTCATCAGGTCCTCGCCGAGTTCGTCGCCGGCGGAGTGCGCGAAGTAGAGGGGGCTGCCGGGAGGGAGGAGCCCCGACTGCTTCTTCCAGGCGTCGACGAGGCGTTCGTGGAGGGAGTTCCACTGGTCGCCGTCCGGGAAGCGTTCCTCCATCCAGAACCACTGGGGGCTCGCCGCCTCGACGAGGGAGGTCGGGGTGTCGGCGTTGTACTCCAGCAGCTTGGCGGGGCCCGTGCCGTCGTAGCGGAGGTCGAAGCGGCCGTAGACGGAGGGGAGTTCGGCACGGCGGTGCCATGCCTCGGCGACCAGGTCGACGAGGCGGGGGTCGGTGATGCCGAGGTCGGCGAAGCGGTCGTGGTCGACGATGTGCGCGGCGGCGGCCAGGCACATGGTGTGCAGTTCCTCGACGACCTCCTCCAGGGCCTCGACCTCGGGGAGGGAGAAGACGTAGTACCCGCTCTCGTCCCAGTAGGGGCGGAGGGTGCCGTCCGGGTGGCGGGTCAGGGGGTAGATGAGCCCCTGTTCCTCGACGGTCTCCTGCCAGCCCGGCCTGGGGTCGATGGTGCGGCGTTCCATGGGCGGTCGTCTCCTCGGTCTCCCCTGCGGTCCCTGCCGGTGCGCTCCGGTGCGCTCTGGTGCGCTCTGGTGCGCCAGGCGCGTTCCGTGCGCTCCGTGCGCCGCGTACGCCCCGTACGCTCCGTACGCTCCGTGCGCGTCGGGTCAGCCGCCGCTGGAGCCGGAGCCCGAGCAGCCGAAGCCGTCCCGGTCGACCGCTTCGCTGCGGCTGAAGGTGCCGTAGTCGGCCCGGCCGCTGCTGACGTCGGAGTCGTAGTACCAGGCGGGGTCCACCGTGCCGGCCCGGTCGCGGTTGCCGCTGCTGCTGCTCTTGCGGTTCTTGCCGTAGACCGAGGAGGAACTGGACGAGGACGAGCTGGACTTGCAGTTCTTGTCGGCGATGACCTTGTAGCCGTTGGCGTAGTCGTAGCTGTCGCGGTCCACGCAGCGGCGGTCGGGATCGGAGCCGCAGGAGGTGAGGGCCGCCGCGACGACGCCCATCCCTCCGAGGACGACCGTGCTGGACCGTAGACGACGGCGTGCTTCTGCCATGGTGTGCTCCCCCGTCGGGCGGTGTGCCCTTGTTCTGTGCCGGTCCGGCGCGTGCGTGGACAGCGGCGACCGGCTCGTCTGCGATGTATCGGCGCTCAGACTAGTGATCGACCCCGCGCGGCGCCCAACCGGCTCCCCCGCGGCGGATCGAACGGGACAGGCCCCGTCCGGGTGAAACCGGAACGGGGCCTGTCCGAAGGGGCTGTACGACGGCGGGGTTACGGAGCTGCCGAGCCCTGAAGCCATCGGGGTGTCGAACCCTGAGGCAAGCCGTCGGGGTGTGAGGACGCTCAGATGAGGCCGAGGGCGCGGACCGCCTCGCGCTCCTCCTCCAGCTCCTTGACGGAGGCGTCGATACGGGCGCGGGAGAACTCGTTGATCTCCAGGCCCTGGACGATCTCGTACGTGCCGTCCTTCACGGTGACCGGGAAGGAGGAGATGAGGCCCTCGGGGACGCCGTAGGAACCGTCGGACGGGATGCCCATGGAGGCCCAGTCGCCCTCGGCCGTGCCGTTGACCCAGGTGTAGATGTGGTCGATGGCGGCGTTGGCGGCGGAGGCGGCGGACGAGGCGCCACGGGCCTCGATGATCGCGGCGCCGCGCTTGGCGACGGTCGGGATGAAGTCCTCGGCGAGCCACTTCTCGTCGCCCACGGCCTCGGCGGCGTTCTTGCCGGCGACCGTGGCGTGGAAGATGTCCGGGTACTGGGTGGCGGAGTGGTTGCCCCAGATCGTGAGCTTCTTGATCTCGGAGACCGGGACGCCCGTCTTCTTCGACAGCTGGGTCAGCGCGCGGTTGTGGTCCAGGCGGGTCATCGCGGTGAAGCGCTCGGCCGGGACGTCCGGCGCGGCGGCCTGGGCGATGAGGGCGTTGGTGTTGGCCGGGTTGCCGACGACGAGGATGCGTACGTCGTCCGCGGCGTGGTCGTTGATGGCCTTGCCCTGCGGCTTGAAGATGCCGCCGTTGGCCTCCAGCAGGTCGCCGCGCTCCATGCCCTTGGTACGGGGGCGGGCGCCCACGAGCAGGCCCACGTTGGCGCCGTCGAAGGCCACGTTCGGGTCGTCCGTGATGTCGATGCCCTGAAGGAGCGGGAAGGCGCAGTCGTCGAGTTCCATGGCGGTGCCCTCGGCGGCCTTCAGCGCCGGGGTGATCTCCAGCAGGCGGAGCTTGACCGGCACGTCCGCGCCGAGCAGCTGGCCGGAGGCGATGCGGAAGAGCAGGGCGTAACCGATCTGGCCGGCCGCGCCGGTGACGGTGACGTTCACGGGAGTGCGGGTCATGGCGTTCTCCGTATGACAGCTGGCGGTGGGGCGTCCCTGCCCCTGGCGAGACGTACAAATGATCGATCTCTTGGTATCAAGAGAGATCGTTGGTCAGGCTATCGCGCATCCGCGATCCGGGACGGCCGGGTCTGTGTGGCCCGCCCCACAACGCGACCGCGGGGGCGGTGCCGACAACAAACGGCGGCCGCCGGTCCGGGAGAGAGGACCATGGCGGCCGCCTGGTGGGGGTGCCGGGCCGGGAGGGTGTGCGTCTCCCGGACGGGCCGGACTCCCGTGGGGGTACTTGTCCGCCTGCCCCGGAGTTCGGAAGGCATTCCTCCTGGGGCGCGATTTTCGGGGTTCGGGTGGGCGACGCGACTTCGGGATGGTCGTCACCTCGGCCGATCAGGGGTCGGTGAGGGCCCGCGAAGGGGGCCGGGCCTCGCCGTCTCCCGGAGGGTCAGTGGCAGTGGCCCCGGCGGCCGAGGGTTTCCACGGGGGTCGCGCCCGGGCGGGTCCACTGCGGTACGGGGCGGCTGGTCGGGCCCCAGGTGGCGTTGCCGTCCGCGTCCGTGCGCCAGTACCAGCAGGCCTGGCGGCCCACGGCCGGGTGCCCCTCGCGGACATCGCCGAGCACGGGCCGGCCCTCGGGGTTGTCCTCCCATGCCTCGCCGCGGCCGTAGGGCGTCATGTCGAGGAGGCTGAGGGAGCCGTTGGCCGGCTCGTTGCCCCGGCCCGTCGTGGAGTAGGTGAGGAAGGCGCGGTCGCCGTCGCGCAGGAAGCAGGTGAGGTAGCCCATGTCGCCGCCGACCGGCGCGTCCACGTCACGTACCGAGTACCAGGGCTGGGTGTAGCCCATGAACTCGACGTAGGGGGCCACCTCCTCCCAGCGGCCCGTGGTCACGACGGCGAACGAGACACCTCGGGCGTTGAGGTAGACGGCGTCCTTCAGATGCCAGGCCGTCGTGGTGCAGCCCTCGCACTGGCCCTGGTGCGGGGCGCCGTCGTACCACATGTGCTTGTAGACCACGAGTTCGTGGCGCCCCTGGAACAGGTCCAGGAACGGCACCGGGCCGTCGGGGCCTACGACCTCGACCGTCCCGTCGAACTCCACCATCGGCAGCCGGCGACGGGCCGCGGCGAGGGTGTCGCCCTCACGGGTGTGCGCCTTCTCCCGGACCAGCAGCTCGTCCCGGGCGGCCTGCCAGGTGGCCAGGTCGACGACGGGCGGGCGGCCGGGCAACTCGGTGGTCGGGTCACCAGGCGTGCTGGTCCGGTCGTTCGGGGAGGTCGTCATGGTGTTCTCCGTGGTCTCGTCCCGGGCGGCGTCGTACGACGTTCCACGACGCTCACCGGAAGAGACTCCCGACCCGGCCGGAACTCATCGCGGCAGACGGTGCCATGCCGGGGCGCGGTCCCCGGAGGGACCGCGCCCCACGACCGTGCTCGCGTCCGGTCAGTCCGTGCAGGCCTTCTGGCCCGTCGCCAGCGTCGCGCAGGCCGTGGCCTCGCTCGCGTCCTCGACGGTGATCATCTGGGTGTACGCGATGTTGTCGCCGGCCGCTTCGATGGCGGCCGTCTCCTTCGTCGTACCGACCGTCACCTGGACCTCGTCGCCCTGGCCGGCCTGGGTGAGACGGCCCCAGGCCGCCTGGCAGGTCTCGCTGTAGCGGACCTCGACCTTCGCGGTGCCGACGAACTTCGTGGCGGTGGTCGTCACGAGGTCGCCGATACAGCCCATGGCTTCGGGGTCCTTGCCGCCGCATTCCTTGCCGCCGCACTTCACGCCCGCCGGGAGGTCGGGGTTCGTGGCCGGCGTGGTCTGCTGGGCCGTCGGCGGCTTCCGCTCGGCCTCGTTCTTGTCGCCGCCGCTGGTGAGGTAGAAGGCCCCCGCGATCACGACGAGCGTGCCCACGGCACCCGCGAGGAACATCGACATCCGCCGCTTGGGCGAGGGGTCACCGGCGTCGGGGCCGCTGCCTGTACGACTCTCGCCGCCGGGGCCACCCGTACTGCCCGTGCCGCCCGTGCCGCCGGACGGCGGGCCGAAGACGCCGGGCGGCGGTGCGGACGCGCCACCGGGTACACGGGCCGAGGGCGCGGACGGCGCCGAGGGCGAAGGGCCGCCGGAGAGGCCGGACTGTGCCGAGGCCGACGACGGGGTCATGCCCCAGCTGATACGGGGAGCGCCACCGGCGGCGGCCCCCGGCCCGCTCCCCCCGCCGTACAGGGACGGCGCGGCCGAGGAGGCGGAGGAAGGCGAGGAGGAGGACGGCGAGGGCGACGACGAGGAGGGGCGCGGTTCACCCGACGACCGCTCGCCCGGCAGACGTTCGCCCGGGAAGCGCTCCCCCTGCGATCGTTCGCCGAACGGTCGATCGACCGGCGGCCGGTCCGTCACCCATCGATCCACCGACTGGCGGTCCATCGAAGGGCGGTCCACCGGCTGGCGAGCCCCCGAAGGGCGATCCCCCGACTGACGGCCTTCGGAGTGCCGGTCCCCCGACGGGCGGTCTCCCGACGGGCGGTCCCCTGACGGGCGGTCCCCCGGTGAACGCGGCTGGGGCGGGACCGTCGGGGAGACGCCCGCGGGGCCCGCCACGCCCGGGGTCGCGGTCGCGCTCCGGCTCGTTCGGCCGTTCTTCGCCTTGGTCCCGGTCGGGGCCTTGGCGGTCGACTGGCCTCCGGTCTCCGCCAGGGCGGCGCGCGCCTGGGAGATACGGATGGCCTCCATGGTCATGTCGTGGCGCATCTCCGAGCGGCTCCAGGCGCGCTCGGCCAGCTCCCACATGGTCGTCAGATGGATGGGATGGGTGCCGGTCACCTCGGCCAACGCGACGATCGCGCCCTTCGGCGCGAGCAGTCTGCCGTTGAGATACCGCTCCCACGACGTCTTGCTGTAGCCCGTGCGGTCGGCCACCGCCGCGATGCTCAGCCCGCTGCGGTCGACGAGCCTGCGCAGTTGGACCGCGAACTCTCTGACCTGCGGATCGAGTTCATCGGACAAGGCCCTCCAACGAGGCATTGCTTCCCCCCTCTTCACCCCATACGTCTCTGGACTTTCCCCCCGTGCCGACTATCCCTGTGCCGCGCATGATGCCCTCGCTGATCCTGGTCCGAGACCGTGCCCGTACCCCGTGCCCGTACCCCACGCCTGTACCCGTGCCCGTACAAGTGCCCTGGGCCGAGGCCGTCTTCGAGGCCCCTGTCCGAAAGCCCCGTTCTGGACTACCCATTGGGATGCGCCCGGTCGGGATGTCAGTTCCCGGGAAGGGGGCGCGCGGGAGCATTTCGGGCTGTGGCGTGCGCCTTTGCACGCCCTCTACCGGTCTGTGGTCCAGTGTCCCATCCGTCTCCCGGATCGCCGGGCGGAATGACCGGTCGGCGCGCGGGACGCCCCGGACCGTCCCAAATGCTCACGTTAGCCCTGGTGTTGAGCGGATACGGGGCGAATCCTCGAACTTGTCAACACATCGACACAACGACCACACATGCGCAGCCACACGAGTCGAGGATTCCCCCCACCGTCACGACAGCGTGACGGCCGCGAGGACAGCGAGGCCGGTCAGGAGTACGACCGCGAGGACGGCGAGGGCCGCGTAGAGGGCGAGACGGCCGGGGTGACGGGGTGGCGTCTCCTCGGCGGGGGCGTCCCACCAGGGCAGCGTGGGGTCGTCCTCGTACGCCTCGGACCGCGCCCCCGAGCCGTCCGGCGACCGGGCCGAGGCCCCCTCCCCGTCCGACGGCCCGCCCCCGGGCGCGGCCGGTCGCGGCCAGGCCCGTACGGCCAGCTCCCAGCGCACCCCGAAGCGTTCGGCGTCCTCGCCGGCGACCCGGCACAGGGCGACCACGGCCTGGCGGGGCGGGGGCTGGGTGGCGTTGAGGTAGCGCTGCCAGGAGGACTTGCTGTACGCGGTGCGCGCGCCGAGCGCGACCAGACTGAGTCCCGTGCGGTCCTTGAGCTGCCTCAGCTGCTCGACGAAGTGGCGCACCTCCGGGGGGAGTTCGTCCGGCAGCGGCTGCCAGGCGCTCATCGGATGCCTCCTCGGCTTCGGGCGGGGTCTGACCAGGTGACGACGGGCGTGGGCGGGCTGGTTCCCACCGGTACGGATGCCGGCGGTGTGGTGTTCGCGGCCACCTCGCGAGGGGGCGCGGCGGGGTCGTTGAGCATGACGTACAAGGGCGTGAAGGGGGGAGGTCCGGGGTGGGGAGGTATGGGGTCGGGGGGTGTCGTTCGGGTGTCGGCGTCGTGGCTCGGTGCGGACACCTTGGCGGAATGGTCACTTCCGTGCCACAGCGGTCTGACAGATGTTGAACAGCGCGTTCTCCGTGCAGGAGGGTGGATCGCACGGCGGCGGTCCGTCCTTACTCGGGGGAGGGGACGGGCCGCCGTCCCGCGTCCGGGCCGCCGCCGTTCACCGCGGTCGCTTGCGTCGGTCGCCGCTCAGCCCGTCTCCTCGCTCACGGTGAAGTGCAGGATGTCCTTGAGGAAGGGGAGTTGCAGCCAGGGTTCGGGCTGGGCCATGAGCGCGAGGAGCACGATGGCGGTGCCCAGGACGATGTAGGTGATCATGTCCGTGAAGCGGGAGCGGACCGCGAGCATGCCGACGTCCCTGACGAACCAGCGCAGTACGGCCCCGGCGAGCAGCGCCGAACCGATCAGGATCGTGCCGATCCGGAACGCGTCGAACGCGGTGACCAGCAGGCCGAGCCCCACCGTGGCCAGCACGACGAGGATCGGCCACTGCCGTACGGGGGCCGGCGCGCTCCTCGGCGCCGCCCGGCCACCGCCCTCGGGCCGCGCGGTGTCCCGGGTGAGCATCGGGAACCGCCGGGTGCCACAGGCGGCGCCGTCGACACCGGCCCTGCCACCATCGGCGCCGACCGTGCCGCCGTCGACACCGGCCGTACCGGTGGGGCCGTCTCCATCGACGGCCGTGTCCGCATCAGCGACGCCCCTCGTCCCGGCCTCGCCCCCGGCCCCGGCTCCGGTCCCCTCGACAACCGCCCCCGACATGCCCACCCTCTCCGCCGCCCCCGCCTTCTCCGCCGTACCGGACTGCTCCGCCGCCCCGGGCGTGTCGGCCGTACCGCCCCCGGGCGCGGCGGTCTTCCGCGAGGGCCCCGTGCCGTTCCGCGCGGCCCTCGCCGAGAGGCCCTCGGGCTTGCCCGAAGTCCCCTCGGCCCCGCTGCCGGTGCCGTCAGCCGACACTGCGCTCCGCCGCCTCGACCACGTTGACGAGCAACTGGGCGCGGGTCATGGGGCCGACGCCCCCGGGGTTGGGGGAGATCCAGCCGGCGACCTCGGCGACCTCGGGGTGGACATCGCCGACGATCTTGCCGTCGGCGGAGCGGGAGACGCCGACGTCGAGGACGGCGGCGCCCGGCTTGACGTCCTCGGGCCGGACGAGGTGGGCGGAGCCGGCGGCGGCGATGATGATGTCCGCCTTCTTGAGGTGGGCCGACAGATCACGCGTACCGGTGTGGCACTGCGTCACCGTCGCGTTCTCGCTGCGCCGGGTGAGGAGCAGCGGCATGGGGCGGCCGATGGTGACACCGCGGCCGATGACCACGACCTCGGCGCCCTTGATCTCGACGCCGTACTGACGGAGCAGGGTGAGGACGCCGTTCGGGGTGCAGGGCAGCGGGGCGGGCTCGTTCAGGACGAGGCGCCCGAGGTTCATCGGGTGGAGGCCGTCCGCGTCCTTGTTCGGGTCCATCAGTTCGAGGATGCGGTTCTCGTCGATGCCCTTGGGCAGCGGCAGCTGGACGATGTAGCCGGTGCACGCGGGGTCCTCGTTGAGTTCCCGGACCACCGCCTCGATCTCCTCCTGGGTGGCGGTCGCGGGCAGTTCGCGCTGGATGGAGGCGATGCCGACCTGCGCGCAGTCGCGGTGCTTGCCCGCCACGTACTTCTGGCTGCCGGGGTCGTCCCCGACCAGGACCGTGCCGAGACCGGGTGTGACGCCTTTCTCCTTCAGCGCCGCCACGCGGGCGGTCAGATCGGACTTGATCGCGGCTGCGGTGGCCTTGCCATCGAGAATCTGGGCGCTCATGGGCCCAATCTTCGCGGATGACCGGCACCGGGTTCCAATCAGGTCCCGCCCGAGGCACATCCGCGTCCGCGCGCACCGGCGCCCGTACGCCGGGGCGCCCGACAAGATCGGATGTGTTGCACTTGCACAACACTCCCCGCAATGTGGCTGGACATCCGAGCGGGCGTATAAAACGATTGAGGGCACAGTGCCGCGGGCACTGCCGGGGGGCGTGGCCAGTTTCAAAGAATCCAGGGCATTCCTCCGACCCGTGCCGCGCGCGTCCCCGCACCAGGCAACGGAGGAAACCCCGCCATGAGCTTCGGCGACCCGAACAACCCCTACGGCGCTCCCCAGCAGCAGCCGCCCGCGCAGCAGGGCTACGGCTACCCGTCGCAGCCCCCGCCCCAGCAGCAGCCCGGCTACGGCTACCCCGCCGCTCCCCCGGTCTCCCAGGGCTACGGCGGCTACCCGGACGCGCCCGTCAGCATGCCCGGCGGTGTGAAGGCCGCGCGGATCATGCTGTACGTCCTGGGCGGCTTCCAGGCGATCGGCGGTGTGGCGCTGGTGGTGGCCAGCGCCTGGTTCGCCGACTATCTGTCGGACGCCGCGAGCACCGACAGCACGATCTCCTCGGAGGACGCGGACACCATCGGGAACTTCGGCGCCGGAATGTTCATCGTCTTCGGCGTGCTCACCCTCGGCTTCGCCGCCTGGGCGATCCTCTCCGCGGCGAAGTTCTCCACCGGGGGCGGCGGTATCCGGATCTCCGCGATCGTCTACGCCTCGTTCGTGACGCTGTTCAGCGTGATCAGCCTTCTGACCGCCAACTTCCTCGCCCTGATCGGCCTTGTCCTCGCCATCCTGGTCATCGTCTTCTGCAGCAAGCAGGAGGCCGGCCAGTGGTTCAACCGCCAGCGTTACTGAGTCCGCCGAGCCGGCGAACCCCGCGCACGCGAAGGGCCGTACCCCCGAAAGGGGCACGGCCCTTCGGCGCGTCAACGCCGGGCAGGCGCCCGTGTTCACGCAGGCAGGCGCTCGTGTTCACGCCAGACAGACCGTTCACGCCAGGCAGGCCCCGCCCGGAGGCATGGGGGCCACGGCGCTCACCGTGCTGTCCCAGGTCTGGGTGCCGCCCGAGGGGAGCGCGTAGTTCAGGCCCCCGAGCACGCAGTACGTGACGCTCGTCATATTGGTGACCTCGGTGGCCGGCACCGCGGGGCTGAACGTCATCTGCTCGCCCTGCCTCACCATCAGCACCTGCGAACCGAGCTGCTGCTGGATGCACAGGTATCCGGACCAGCAGGCCACCGCGGCCGAGTCCTCCGCGGCCACCGCCGTCCCGCTGAGCCCCGTACCGACCGCTCCGGCGAGCACCGCGCCCACCGCCACGACCCGGCGTAATCCACTCACTCTCTTGCGCATGACAGCCCCCTGCAATCCCTTGTGGTCCCCCACGAGTGGGTCGACCACTTGAGCCTCGCAGCGGAACGGGAGCCTCTGCACCGGGGTATCGGCCATTCCGCGCGGCCCCGCCGCAACCGTTGCCCCAAGGCCTGCGACGGCCGCCGCGAGCCGGTCCGGAACCGCCGGTTCCGTCGCCCGCGCCCCGCCGCGACCACCGCCGAACCTTCACGGCCCTTCACGGCCCGCCGGTCCCGAAGCCGGCGGGCCCCGGTCACCCGCACGGTAGTCTCTCGTCAACTCGCGTCGCCCCCAGGACCGTTGAGGTGACGCGCGAAGCAAGACGCACGGAACGAGAGATCACCAGTCGGGGGACCCATGTCGGACCAGCGGCCCGAGCCGCCGCCGTACTCGAAGGCGTCGGGGGACGCGGCTCTGAAACAGACGGGCGCGACCCCGCTGAGAGCGAACGACCCGGGCCGCCTCGGCCCTTACGTACCACTGGGCCTGCTGGGCAGCGGTGGCATGGGCCGGGTCTATCTGGCCCGGCCCGGTGACGACAGCGCCGGGCTCGCGGCCGTGAAGGTGATCCGGCCGGAGTACGCGGAGGACACCGAGTTCCGGCGCCGCTTCCAGCGCGAGGCGAGGGTGCACGAGCGGGTCCGTACGCCGTACGCGCCCCAGCTGCTCGGCACCGGCTTCGAGGACCAGGACGGGACCGAGCTGCTGTGGATGGCCACGCAGTACCTCCCCGGCCTCAACCTCGCCGACGCCGTCCACGAGGGCGGCCCCCTGACACCGGCGGGCACCTGGCACCTGGTCGGCGAACTGGGCCGCGCCCTGGCCGCGTTGACCACCGCCGGGGTCGTCCACCGCGACCTCAAGCCGTCCAACGTGCTGCTCTCCGCCGACGGCGTCCACGTCATCGACTTCGGCATCTCGCAGGCCGTGGACAGCAGCGCCATCACCACCACCGGAAGCCGGGTCGGCACGCCCGCGTACATGTCGCCCGAGTATCTGCGCGACGGCCGCTGCGACGCCGCCTCCGATGTCTTCTCGCTCGCCGGGACGCTGGTGTACGCCGTCACCGGGCACGCCCCGTTCGGCGACGGGACCGGGGTGGACGTGATGCACCGGGTGGCGTTCGAGGAGCCGAAGCCGGAGGTGATGGCCGAGGTCAGGGCCGTCGACCCGGCGTTGGAGGCCCTTCTGTCCGCCTGCCTCACCAAGGACCCGGCGGGCCGCCCGACTCCGGACCGCCTCGTCGGGACCGCGACAGCCGCCGGGGCCGCAGCGGCCTCGGGAGTCTTCCACGGCTCGGGCGCCCCCTGGCCGGAACCCCTCAACTCCCGCCTGATCGAACGCCGTCGGGCCTGCGAGCTGCTCTCCGCCGCCACCGCCCACCAGACCGGCCACTTCCGCGCACCCACCGAGCGCGTCAGCAAGCCGACCCCGACCCCGGGCTTCGGACCCGCCACCCCGCCGGGGGCTTACGGGATATCGACGCCACCGGGGGCGTACGGCGCACCCACACCGCCCGGCGGCTACGGGCCACCGACGCCGTCCGGTCCGCAGGGGATGTCGACACCGCCGGGGGCGTACGGAGCGGCAACCGGTCCGCAGGGCATGTCGACACCGCCCGGCGCGTACGCAGGGGCCGCGCCGGGCGGGGCGCAGGGGCCGGGGGCGCCGGGCGGCGCGTTCGGACCGTCGGCCGGAACCGGCCCGCAGGCTCCCTCAGCCGGAACCGGCCCGCAGGCTCCCTCGACCGGCGCCCCGACCACCTCCGTCGACTCCGCCTCCGCCAAGCGCCGCCGCAAGGCCCCGTACTTCGCGGTCGTGGCGGCGCTCGCCGTGTGTGCCGTGGCCGGGGGCGCCTATCTGCTCACCCGGTCGGGGGCGGACGACGCCGCCGCGTCCGCGCCCACGGCGACCTCCTCCTCGGCCCCCGACGGCGAGGCGGCCTCCCCGCTGCCCGGTTCCTCGGCGTCCCCCTCCCCGACCTCCGACAAGGGCAAGGGGAAGAAAAAGAAGGGGGAGGACGAGAAGAGCCCGTCCGCCGACCCCACCCCCGAGGCCTCCGACGCCACCCCCACCGGCGGCGCCGACGGCTCCGAGGCCGGTGGCTCCTCGGGCGGTTCCTCGGACGACGACACCGCGACGACCCCCACCCCCACGCCCACCAAGACCGCGACCAAGCCCACCACCCCGGCCTGGATCTCCCAGTGCACGTACTACTCGGGCAACGAACTCACCGACCGCGGCGACGAGGGCCAGCGCGTCGTCCAGGTGCAGTGCATGCTCACCAAGCGCGGCTACAGCGTCGGCGGCTCGGGTGTGGACGGCAAGTTCGGCGAGGACACCGAGGCGGCGGTCCGCCAGTTCCAGACCGCGAAGGGCCTGGAGGTCGACGGCCAGGTGGGCGTCAACACCTGGGCGGCGCTGCGCGAGACGACGTGATCCCCATACGGGTGACAGGCGCCGGCACAACCCCCGGACGGGTGAAGGGCGTCGGCGCGACCCCGCACGAGTGAGGCGCGACCCCGCACGGGTGAAAGGCGAAGGGCCCGCCGACGCTGTTGGCGCCGGCGGGCCCTCGCTGTTCGTTCACGTACCGCTTCACGCGCTCACACGGTCGTGGCTCAGTGGAAGAAGTGCCGCGTCCCCGTGAAGTACATCGTGATGCCGGCCTTCCGCGCGGCCTCGACGACCAGCTCGTCACGGACGGAACCACCCGGCTGGACGATCGCCTTGATCCCGGCGGCACCGAGCACATCGATGTTGTCCGGGAACGGGAAGAACGCGTCCGAGGCGCAGTACGAGCCGCGCGCCCGCTCCTCACCGGCCCGCTCCACGGCCAGCTTGCAGGAGTCCACGCGGTTGACCTGCCCCATCCCGACGCCGACCGAGGCACCGTCCTTGGCGAGGAGGATCGCGTTGGACTTGACGGCCCGGCAGGCACGCCAGGCGAAGGCGAGCTGCTGGAGCTCGTCGGCGTCGAGGGCGTCGCCGGTCGCGAGGGTCCAGTTGGCGGGGTCGTCGCCCTCGGCCTGGAAGACATCCGTGATCTGGGCCAGACCGCCGCCGTCGATGGGCTTGAACTCGGCGGACGCCTCCGGTGCTTCGGGGCAGCGCAGCACGCGGATGTTCTTCTTCTTGGTGAGGGCTTCGAGCGCGCCCTCCTCGTAGTCGGGCGCGACGATGACCTCGGTGAAGATCTCGGCGACCTGCTCGGCCATCTCCTTGCTGACCGGCCGGTTGACGGCGATCACACCGCCGAACGCGGAGAGCGGGTCACAGGCGTGCGCCTTGCGGTGCGCCTCGGCCACATCGGCACCGATCGCGATGCCGCACGGGTTGGCGTGCTTGATGATCGCGACGGCGGGCTCGGTGTGGTCGTACGCGGCACGGCGGGCGGCATCCGTGTCCGTGTAGTTGTTGTACGACATCTCCTTGCCGTGCAGCTGCTCGGCCTCGGCGAGGCCACCGCAGCCTCCCCCCGCGGCGGAGCCGCTGTTCAACACATACAGGGCGGCGGGCTGGTGCGGGTTCTCGCCGTAGCGGAGCACCTGCTTGCGCTGGTACGTCACGCCGATGAAGCCCGGGAACTCCTCGCCCCCACCGACGTACTCGCCCGCGAACCAGCCGGCGACCGCCACGTCGTACTCGGCGGTGTGGCGGAACGCCTCGGCGGCGAGCCGCTTGCGGGCGGCGAGGTCGAAGCCGCCGTCCTTGAGCGCCACGAGGACGTCGGCGTACTGGGCGGGGCTGGTGACGACCGCCACGGACGGGTGGTTCTTGGCGGCGGCGCGGACCATGGACGGGCCGCCGATGTCGATCTGCTCCACGCACTCGTCGGGGGAGGCTCCGGAGGCGACGGTCTCCTCGAACGGGTAGAGGTTGACGACGACGAGATCGAAGGGCGCCACGCCCAGCTCGTCGAGCTGCCGGCGGTGGCTCTCCAGCCGCAGGTCGGCGAGGATGCCGGCGTGCACGCGCGGGTGCAGGGTCTTGACCCGGCCGTCCAGGCACTCGGGGAAGCCGGTCAGCTCCTCGACCTTGGTGACGGGAACACCCGCGGCGGCGATGCGCCCTGCGGTGGAGCCGGTGGAGACGAGTTCGACGCCCGCCTCGTGCAGACCGCGCGCGAGGTCCTCCAGGCCCGTCTTGTCGTAGACGCTGACGAGCGCGCGACGGATGGCCCGCTTGCCGCTCCCGTCGCTGTTGCCGCTCTGGTTGCTCTCGGCCGGCGTGACAGTGCTGTCGGCGGTCACTGGATAACTACCTTTCGTCCCTCAATGCGATAGCCGTTGCGGGCGAGCCGCCCCACGACATCGACGAGCAGCCTTCGCTCGACTTCCTTGATGCGCTCGTGCAGAGCGCTCTCGTCGTCCTCGTCCCGGACCTCGACCACGCCCTGAGCGATGATCGGCCCGGTGTCGACGCCGTCGTCGACGAAGTGGACGGTGCAGCCGGTCACCTTGGCGCCGTACGCGAGCGCGTCCCGCACACCGTGGGTTCCGGGAAAACTGGGGAGGAGGGCGGGGTGTGTGTTCACCGTGCGCCCGCCGAACCGGGCGAGGAACTCCTTCCCCAGGATCTTCATGAACCCGGCGGAGACCACGAGATCGGGCTCGTACGCGGCGACGGCCTCGGCGAGGGCCTCGTCCCACGCTTCCCGGCTGCCGTAGTCCTTGACCTTCCGCACGAAGGTGGGCAGCCCGGCGCGCTCGGCCCGCGCGAGCCCCTCGATACCGTCACGGTCGGCCCCGACGGCCACGATCTCGGCGCCGTAGGCTCCGCCGCCAGTGGTCTCGATGGCGTCCAACAACGCCTGGAGGTTGGTTCCGGAACCGGATACCAGCACGACGAGGCGCTTGGCCACGGGCTTGGCGGCCACGGTGGGGCCCTTTCTACGGGTGACACGGGGCGTTCGGGGCCCGCCGCACTGTTTGTACATTCATACGAATGCTTTACGTCCCCCCATACGGGGAAGTCTACGAAGCGGCCGACCGTCAGCAACGATACCGGCACACCGGACGGCCCCCGTGGGACGGGGGCGTGGCCGGAAGGTAGCGTCTGCGAGGAGCCGGCACGGGAACGCGGCCGTCGTACGGGGCGTTCATGAAGTGACAGCTCGTGCCCTACCAGTAGATTCGTGGATTTCACCGCCGTAATCGCGGTGAACGCCCATGCCGTACCCCGCACCGACCGCTCATGCCGTACCCGCACTCACCGCTCATGCCGGACCCGCGGTGACCGCCGATCCCGGCGGCCGCCCCAAGCACCGACTCCGTCTCACCAAGGGGAAGACGCACTCCTGATGCCGGACCGCAGCCTCCGCCTCCCTTCGCTCCTGCTGCGCGAGCGGAGCTCCTCCCCCACGCCTCCGCGCGAGAGCGAGGACACCGCCGAGCAGTCCGGCCGCCCCGAAGCAGGCCAGGCCACCACGGACGGCCAGGGCGCCGGAACGCCCCCGCCGGGCTCTTCGGGTTCCTCCGGTTCCTCCGGTTCCTCCGAGGACAATCCGTTCGCGGCGCCGCCGGAGGGGGCGCCGGACCGGCCGTGGCAGCCGCGTCGACCCGCCGGTGGGCAGGGGGGTGACGGCGGTTCCGGTGGCGGGCATTCGCCGTGGGGCAGTCAGTGGAGTGACCGGCAGCCCGGTCGTGCGACGGGTGGGCACTTCGGTGAGCGGCCCGGTGGACAGCAGGGCGGCCCGGGTGGACCGGGTGGACCGGGGCAGGGCCCCGAGGGCGGCGGTCCCGGTACGGGGATGCGCTGGGACCCGACGGACCCGGCCCAGCGGCGCGCGCGGTACGCGCTCCTCGCCGGTATGTGGGCCTTCTTCTTCGCGCTGTTCGCCTGGCCGTACGTCGCCCTGCTGCTGGGTGCGCTGGCGATGTACTGGGCGATCAGCTCCCTACGGGCGAAGCCGCGGACGCCGGACCCGGCACGGCCGATGCCGCCCGAGGCGGGCGGCCGGCCCCAGAAGACGGCGGCCATCAGCGGCCTGGTGACCTCGTCCCTGGCCCTCGCCATGGTCGCCGCCACCTTCACGACGCAGTTCGTCTACCGCGACTACTACACATGCGTGAACGACGCCCTGACCACGGCTTCGGAAAAGTCCTGCAAGAACCTCCTGCCGGAGGGGCCGGTACGGGAGCTGCTGGGGAATACGCAGTAGGGGGTGCCGGGGCGGGGCTTAGGACCGCTGGGGTTGGGCGCCGTCAGGGGGCCCACCGGCACGCGGTTCGCCCGTGGCCGATTCGCCCCTCGTCGTCGAGGTGATCTCGCGCAAGGCGGCCCAGCGGGCCTCGCGGGTGGTCAGGTCCCAAGCGGGGGGTGGGGTGGGGGCGGACTCGGTGTCATCCGGTTCGAGGAGCGGGGCGGACCCCGGGCGCCGACGACTCGACTCGGCGTCGGCCGCCCCCGGCTGCGCCCCTGCCCCCGGCTGCCGCCTCGGCTCCGGCTCGGGCCTCAGCGCCCACTCCCGCTCGCGCTCCCGGTTCAGCTTCTGCTCTCTCCCCGGCTCCAACTCCGGCCCTGGCCTCACCTCCGAGCCCAGCGCCCGCTTTGGCTTCAGCGGCGGCTCCGGCTTCCGGTTCTGCTCCGAGCCCTGCCCCCACTTCGGCTCAGGCAGCCACTCCTGCTGCGACTCCAGCTCCGGCAAAGGGACCTCGGCCCCAGCTGCCCTCATCCCACCCCGGCTCGCCCCCGGTTCACCCGCGCCCGTCCCCTCCTGAGCCCTCCGCAGCAACATGTCGGCCACGGTCTCGCCTGCCAACCGACCGGTCTCGCCTGCCAACCGCCGCGTACCACCCCCCAACCGCCCAGGCTCAGCCACCCAGCGTCCGGCCTCACCCGCCGGCCGCCCAGCCTCGCGCCCCGCCTGCCCGGCCTCACCCACCAACCACTCCGTCTCAGCCCCCAGCCCTCCCGTCTCAGCCCTCCATCGCCCGCTCGCCCCCGGCGCTACCGCCTCCGTCGGCCCCCGCAGCACCCCACGCCCGGTCGCCCTCCCCTCCCCGTTCCGCTTCGCCCTCCACTTCGGCCACCGGAACCTGCCCTCGCCGCCCCGCTTCCCCTGACGCGCCTGGGCACCCTCCGCCGCAGCCCCGTTTCGGCCGTCGCCCACCGCGACACCCCGCCGCGCCCCCTCCGCCGCGCTCCCCCGCCACCCTCCCGACAGACTCCCCTTCCGCCCACTCCCCCGAGCGCCCTCCTCCGCCCTCTTCTTCTGCCCGGCCGAGCGAGCCCCCTTGGCCTCGGCTCTTCTCCCCTCGCCCCGCCAGGCCCCCGGAACCCCCGCTTCCCTCCGCCCGCGCGAGCGCACGGCGTCCGCCGTGGCCCTCGGCCGCTCGCCCGTCCCGGCCGGCCCCGCAGCCGTACGCCCCCTCTGTCCGCCCCGCCGGACGCGCTCCGCTGCGCGCGCCCTCCGCACCCGTGCGCGCCACCAGCGCCCCACCCAGGCGACCGGTACCCCCACCACTGCGGTCCAGACCCCCGTCGCGGCGCCCGTCTGCCACCAGACGGGACCGATGTGGGTGAGGGCGGAGGTGCCCAGGGGGCCGGTGGCCAGGAAGGTCAGGGCGGCGGTGGTCGTGGCGGTGAGGGCGGCGGCCAGGAGGGTCGTCGTGGTGGTGCGGCCGAACGACCAGGGCGCCCCGCGCTCGGCGGCGGCCCGGGCGGCCGTGAACCAGCCCACCGTCGCCCCCGCCACCAGCGGCACCGCACCCACCACCCACATCACCGGCGTGGCCTCCCCCGCCGGCACCGCCGCGAGCAGCGGGAACGGTGGCAGGTCGGTCGTCGGCGCCGCCCCCGACAAGGGCCCGACCACCTGCCCGGCACCCAGGACGAACCCGGGGCCGAGTGCGTAGGCCGCCCCCCACACCGCCGCGTTGGGCACCAGCGCCAGACACAGCAGCAGTACGGCGAACCGCCCCGACAACCCCTCGGTGAGCTGTGGAAACGCCTCGCGGACGGCCCCGCCGTGCCACACCAGCGACACCCCGACCACCAGGGCGCCACCCCCGACCAGCATCAGCACCCCCGCCCCGGCGGCCCGCCCGGCGGCCACCAGAACCCGTCGGCGCCCCACCGTCCGGGGGGCGCCCCCGAGGAGCGCGGGCAGTGGCACGCGGGGGCGCCCGTACGCGGCCCACACCCCCGAACCCGCCGCGAGCGCCGCGAGCAGCGGTACGCAGACCACCGCCCACGCCCACGACGGCCGCAGCACACCACCGGAGGCGTACAACGTGACCGCCCCGCCGACCGCCGAGTACCCGGCGACGATTCCGGCCCAGGTCGTACGGGCCCCCGCCCCGAAGCCGTCGTCCATGTGGTCGCGGGCCGACCTGTGCAGCAGTACCACCGGCAGGGCGAGAAGCAGCAGAGGGACGAGGCCCATCGGGGCGGGGTCTCCGGAGAGCGTGTCCGTGCGGATCAGCTCCACGCCGTGCGACAGCAGCCAGAGCGCCGCCGCCACCCGCAGCGCCCCGCCCGGCCCGCTGTCCGGATACGGCGAACTGATCCACAGCATCATCACCAGCACGGCGAACGCCCCCAGCCCGAGCCCCGCCGCCAGCGCCCCGCTCAACGCCCCCGCGACCACCTTCGACGACCGCCCCCGCGACCGGCCGAACCGTGACGACAGCGACAGGGGCAGAGACAGCGACCGCGTCGACCGGCCGCGTGCGCTTCGGTGGCGGGTGGTCCGACGGTCACCGGCATGGTGCCCGGCATGCTGCTCGGCGTGGTGCTCGGAGGTGTCGTCCGTCGCGGCTGTCGGGTCGTTCGAGTCGGTCGCGTGCGTCACGTCGGCCATGCTCCCAACGACACGCGCTTTACCGGCGTAACAGTGGTTTCACGCACGTGTCGCCCACTATGCACTTATGGGCTTTTTCGTGCGAAGGTCCTTCAACCGGGAGGCGGGACGGGATTCGCCCCACGAGACCCCCGAGACCCCCGAGACCCCCGAGTGGTACCAGCAGCCCCTCTGCACAGACCCCGCCCCCGACTCCGGCGGACCTCCCCCTCTCACCCCCGCCCAAGCCTTCGACGCCCTCTACGCCCACTGCGCCCCCAGCCTCGTACAGCAGGCGTATCTCCTCACCGGACGGCGGCGGCTCGCCCGTGACGCGGTGGAGCGGGCGTTCCACCTCGCCTGGCAGCGCTGGCCCGAAGTGGCGGTGGACCGTGACCCGGCCGGGTGGGTGCGGGCGGCGGCACATGATGTCGCCCTCTGCCCGTGGCGGCGGCTGCGCCCCCGTCTCCCCTCGCCGTTCGGCCGCCCGGAACCCGGCCCCGCCGACCCGACGGGCCGCGCCCTCCTCGACGTACTCCTGAAACTGCCGCCCCCGTACCGCCGCACCCTGGTCCTCTACGACGGCCTGGGCATGGATCTCCCGGAGACGGCGGCCGAGACGGAGGCGAGCACGCCTGCGGCGGCGGGCCGCCTGATGTACGCCAGGGAGACCGTCCTGACGCACCTCCCGGAGCCGCTCTCCCCCGACGCGCTGCATCGCCTCCTGGCCGAACTCCCGCTCGAAGTCCACCCCGGACCCACCACACCGGTCGTGCTCCGGGCCCGGGCCGACCTCCGCGCCCGGCGCTGGACCCACGCCGCCCTCGCCCTCACCGCCGTCCTGCTCACCACCACCGCCCTGGCCCTCCGCACGGCCCCCGGCCCCTATGAGCCCCCGGTCCCCCAGGGCACCCCCGTCCAGGGCCTTCCCCCGAAGCCGGTCCCCGGCCCTCTCTCCGCGTACGAACAAGCCCTCCGCGCCAAGCTGAGATCGGACGCGGCGGCGGGCCCCGGTCGGCTGCGTCCGGAGGCCCGCTGACCAACGGAGGCCCAGTGATCGACAACGAAGGCCCACTGATCAACAGGGACGGGCCCGTACCCACCAAGGGGTACGGGCCCGTCCGTCGACCAGGTCGACCAGGTCGACCAGGGAGATTCAGCCGCCCAGGATCTCGCGCGCCAGCTTGGCCGTCTCGGTCGGGGTCTTGCCGACCTTGACACCGGCGGCCTCAAGGGCCTCCTTCTTCGCGGCGGCCGTACCGGAGGAGCCGGAGACGATGGCGCCGGCGTGGCCCATGGTCTTGCCCTCGGGCGCGGTGAAGCCCGCGACGTAACCGACGACCGGCTTCTTCACGTTCGCCTTGATGAAGTCCGCGGCCCGCTCCTCGGCGTCGCCACCGATCTCACCGATCATCACGATCAGGTCGGTGTCGGGGTCGGCCTCGAACGCGGCGAGCGCGTCGATGTGCGTCGTACCGATGACCGGGTCGCCACCGATGCCGACGGCCGACGAGAAGCCGATGTCACGCAGCTCGTACATCATCTGGTACGTCAGCGTGCCGGACTTCGAGACGAGACCGATACGGCCCGGCTTGGTGATGTCCCCGGGGATGATGCCGGCGTTCGACTGACCGGGGGTGATCAGACCCGGGCAGTTGGGGCCGATGAGGCGGGTCTTGTTGCCCTTCTCCACGGCGTACGCGTAGAACGCGGCGGAGTCGTGGACCGCGATGCCCTCGGTGATGACGACCGCGAGGGGGATCTCGGCGTCGATCGCCTCGACGACGGCGGCCTTGGCGAAGGCCGGCGGTACGAAGAGGACGGATACGTTGGCGCCCGTCTTCTCGATCGCCTCGGCGACGGTGCCGAAGACCGGGATCTCGGTGCCGTCGACGTCGACCGTCGTGCCCGCCTTGCGGGGGTTCACGCCACCGACGATGTTCGTGCCGTCGGCCAGCATGAGCTTGGTGTGCTTCATGCCCGTGGCACCGGTCATGCCCTGGACGATGACCTTGGAGTCCTTGTTGAGGAAGATAGCCATGGCTGTGGTTTCCCTCGTCCCTTACTTGGCCGCGGCCAGCTCGGCGGCCTTGTCGGCCGCGCCGTCCATGGTGTCGACGCGCTGCACCAGGGGGTGGTTGGCGTCGGAGAGGATCTTGCGACCCAGCTCGGCGTTGTTGCCGTCGAGACGGACGACGAGGGGCTTGGTGACTTCCTCGCCCTTGTCCTTGAGCAGCTGCAGCGCCTGCACGATGCCGTTGGCGACCTCGTCGCAGGCGGTGATGCCGCCGAAGACGTTGACGAAGACGGACTTGACGTCCGGGTCGCCGAGGATGATCTCCAGGCCGTTCGCCATGACGGCGGCGGAGGCGCCACCGCCGATGTCGAGGAAGTTGGCGGGCTTGACGCCACCGTGCGCCTCACCGGCGTAGGCGACGACGTCCAGGGTGCTCATGACGAGGCCCGCGCCGTTGCCGATGATGCCGACCTCGCCGTCGAGCTTGACGTAGTTGAGGCCCTTCTCCTTGGCGGCGGCCTCCAGCGGGTTGGCCGACGCCTTGTCCTGGAGCTCCTCGTGCGAGGGCTGACGGAACTCGGCGTTCTCGTCCAGGGAGACCTTGCCGTCGAGGGCGATGACCTCACCGGAGGCGACCTTGGCCAGCGGGTTGACCTCGACGAGGAGGGCGTCCTCGGCGACGAAGGTCTTCCACAGGGTGACCAGGATGTCGGCGACCTTGTCGGCGACCTCGGCCGGGAACTTCGCGTCCGCGACGATCCGGCGGGCGACCTCGGGGGTCACACCCTCGTTGGCGTCGATCGGGGTCTTGGCGACGGCCTCGGGGCGGGTGGCCGCCACCTCCTCGATCTCCATGCCGCCCTCGACGGAGGCGATGGAGAGGAAGGTGCGGTTGGTGCGGTCGAGGAGGAAGGAGACGTAGTACTCCTCGACGATCTCCGGAGCGGTCTCGGCGATCATCACCTTGTGGACCGTGTGGCCCTTGATGTCCATGCCGAGGATGTCCGTCGCACGGGCGACGGCCTCGTCCGCGGACGCGGCCAGCTTGACACCGCCGGCCTTGCCGCGACCACCGACCTTCACCTGAGCCTTGACGACCGACTTGCCGCCCAGCCGCTCGGTGATCTCGCGCGCCGCCTCAGGCGTGTCGATGACTTCACCGGCCAGCACCGGTACACCGTGCTTGGCGAAGAGGTCCCTCGCCTGGTACTCGAACAGGTCCACGCGCTTCCGTCCCTATCAGTGATCGCGGTTCGTTGGATGCGTGGGCGTGCCGCGAAGGGCAACGTGACGTCCGCCGAGAGTCACAAGGGAGGCGCACACGGTGTCCGAGCGCGCGGCATGTCCGTCTCGCAGGTTATCGCTGCTTCCGGGGGGCCTCTAAATCGCACGTCACACCTGAGCGGTGATACCTGTCACATGATGCCGCGCTCACTGGCACGGCGTGCCGCGAAGTGCGGGACCTCACCGGACGGGGGTACGTCCGGTGAGGCCCCAGCGGGCCCTTCCCCTTACCGCAGAAGGGCCCCGGGCGGTTGATCCACTCCCCAATGGGGACCACCCGCCCACCCTCCGCCGCCTCCCCCGAACACAGCCGACGGATTTCGGCCGTCCGGGTTCAGCCCAACGAAGGGACGGTTTGTGTGCCACCACGACCAGTGGGGCGACGGTTGATTCGGCACGGGTTGGGGGTTGGGGGTTGGGGGTTGGGGGTTGGGGGTTGGGGGACTGAGGGTCCGGTCGGGCCTAGGGCCCGGTCGGATCGAAGGCTCGGGCGGGCTGAGGGCTCGGGCGGAGCTGACGGCTTCGGCGGGGCCGACGGTCCAGTGCCGGCAGTCGATCCCGGTGGGGCCGACAGTTCCGACGGGGTCGACGGTCCTGGCGGAGCCGGTAGTCCGGCCGGAGCCGGTGGCTCGCTCCGAACGACACCCCCCCCCGGGCCGACGTTGCCGTCCCGGCCGACTGGCTTGGCTGAGCCGACGGCCCAGTACGGGCAACCGGTCCAGGCAGGTCCGACGGTCCTGGCGGAGCCGGTAGTCCGGCCGGAGCCGGTGGCTCGCTCCGAACGACAGCCCCCCGGGGCCGACATTGCCGTCCCGGCCGACTGGCTCGGTTGGGCCGACGGCCCAGTTCGGGCAGCCGGTCCGGGCGGAGCCAACGGTCCGGGCGGAACTGTCCGTTCCGGTCCGGGGCGGTGCCCGGTCTGGCCGGCTTTCCGTCGACCGGACGCGCGCCCGGCAGTTGCCCGCCGGTCGGCCCGCCCTTCGCCAGTCGTCTGGCCGGTGGCTGCCTACCGATGAGCATCTGCCGGTGGGCTCCCGACCGGTCGGCTGCCGATCGGTGGACGCCAGTCGGTGGGGCACCGCTCGGTCAACTACTGGTCAGTGGGCCGCCGGTCAGATTCCCGACCGGCCGCTGCTCGACCGTCTGTCGCCCGGCGGGCCGGTGCCCGATCACCCGGTGCCCGGCCGTCGCGTCGTCCGTGTGCGGAGCCGCTCGGTCGTCGTACCGCTCGGTTGTCGGCTCGGGTCGCTGTCGTGGCCTGCTCGGCTGTCGGCGTTCCCGTCCGCCGGCCGCTTGCGGTTACGCGGAGGGGTGCCCGGCCGGCAGGCAGGGCTGTTCCGCGTCCGCGCGACTGGTCCGGCGGGGGAAGGCGGCCGGCTCTAGCCGGGGAACTCGGGGATGTCCCGGTGTCGATCCCGGGTGCCGTCCACGACGTCGGTCGTGATCGCACCGCGTACGAGGCTCAGGGGCGCCCGGTGAAGTGAGGTGACGGCGTGCGGCTCGGCGTGCCGGGGTCCGCCGTTGTCCGTGCCGGCGTGCCCGCCGAACCCGCCCGACGGAAGCTCATCGGGGCTCTGTGGCCCGGGCACCCGCCCACTCCGCGCATCCCCGCCACCGGCATCCCGGTGAACCACCGCCACGCCGACCACAGCGCCACCCCGGCCCTGCCGCCCGTACGCGACGGCTCCCGAACCCCCAGCGCCCCGCTCACCACGAACGACCTCGACGGCAGCCGACCGCTCGACCCCCGCACCACCCGGCGCCGACGGCGTCGCCTCGGCCGGAAGCGTGTCGCCGGGCACCACGGGCCACACCGGCAGCCCGGGCAGTCCCGGCAACTCAGGAAGCTCGGGCAACCCCGGCACCACGGGCCACGACGGCAGCGAAGTCACCGGCGGAATCTCCGCCGTGGCGTCGCCCAAACCCTCGGTCACCGACTCCACGACCTCACCGACAGGCTCGACGACCTGCTCGGCGATGGGCTTCACCACACCCTCGGTCACGGGTCGGACCAGGTCGTCGGTGACAGGCTGAACGAGATCCTCGGCGACCGGATCGACAAGGTCCCGCTCGACCGGCCGTACGGCACGATCCACCACCGGCGCGACCACGTCCTCGGCCACCGGCCGTACGACATGGTCCGTGACCGGCCGCCCCACAGGCCTCACCGCCCGGGCCACAGGCTGCGACACCTGGGCCACGGGCTCGGCCAGTTGGGTCACAGGCTTCGTCACCCCGGCCGCAGGTTCGGTCACCCGAGCCACAGGCTTCTTCACCGGCTCGGCGACCCGCTCCCGCACCGGAGCGGCCATCCGCTGGACCGGAACCACCGCGTCCAACGAGGGCACGTCCGCCGCGCTCGCCCGTTCCCCGAAGAGAACCCCGAGTACGAACAACCCCCCGACCAGCAGCACCACTTGCACCGCACGGCGCCCGGCGACCACCCCGCGCGGCATGCGCGGAGCGGCACCGGCGGCGGGCGGTACGGCTGCTGAGGTCAAGGCGGGGAGGTTCCTCCCGTGCGGCGGAACGACGTGATGACGGGTGAAGACGATGACGCCGTACGCGGTGAAGACGTAGTACGACCGTGAAGATGCGAACACCCGTGTGAAGGTCGTGAGGCGTTGCCGATCCTCGCACGGGACGCCCGCCGTCGCGCAAGCCCCGTGTCACCGATGCGCTGTCATGTCCGCTTTTCCACCTCCACTGTCCTGTTCTCAACTGTCATCTCCGTCATCGCCATCGTCACCGTCGTCACGGCGGCACCCACCCCAACACCCCGACCGTTCACGCGCTGTCCGGCATCGGCAACGGTCGCTTCTCGATCGCCGCCGCCATCACCTCGGGGAACAGATCGGGCGTGCAGGCGAACGCCGGCGCGCCGAGGGCCGAGAGTGCCGCCGCGTGCTCCCGGTCGTATGCGGGCGCCCCTTCGTCGGAGAGCGCGAGCAGCGTCACGAACTGCACCCCGGACGCCTTCATCGCCGCGACCCGCTTCAGCATCTCGTCGCGTATCCCACCCTCGTAGAGGTCACTGATCAGGACGACGACGGTGTCGGCGGGCCGGGTGATCTGCGACTGGCAGTACGCGAGCGCCCTGTTGATGTCGGTGCCGCCGCCGAGTTGGGTGCCGAAGAGCACGTCGACCGGGTCGTCCAGCTGGTCGGTGAGATCGACGACCGCCGTGTCGAACACGACCAGCCGCGTGCTGATGGACCGCATGGACGCCAGCACCGCCCCGAACACCGACGCGTACACGACGGACGCCGCCATCGACCCCGACTGGTCGATACAGAGCACGACTTCCTTCTTCACCGACCGCGAGGCCCGCCCGTAGCCGATCAGCCGCTCGGGCACGACCGTCCGGTACTCCGGCAGGTAGTTCTTGAGGTTGGCCGCGATCGTGCGGTTCCAGTCGATGTCGTGGTGGCGCGGCCGGTTGATACGGGCGCTGCGGTCGAGGGCGCCGGTGAGGGTGGCCCGGGTGCGGGTGGCGAGCCGCTTCTCCAGGTCCTCGACGACCTTGCGTACGACGGCCCGCGCGGTCTCCTTGGTCGTCTCCGGCATGGCCTTGTTGAGGGAGAGCAGCGTGCCGACGAGGTGGACGTCGGCCTCCACCGCCTCCAGCATCTCCGGCTCCAGCAGCAGCGCGGACAGTCCGAGCCGGTCGATGGCGTCCCGCTGCATGACCTGGACGACGGAGGAGGGGAAGTAGGTGCGGATGTCCCCGAGCCACCGGGCGACGGACGGCGCGGACGCCCCCAGCCCCGCCGAACGGTCCTTCCCCGACCGCGGCTTGTCCCCCTTCCCGTACAGCGCGGTCAACGCCTGGTCCATCGCCGCGTCCCGCCCACTCAACGCGCACCCGGTCCCGTCCGCCGCCTCACCGCCCAGCACGAGCCGCCACCGCCGCAGCCGCTCATCGTCCGCGCCCCCGTCCGCGCCCGCCCCCGACGTACGCGCCGCCCCGGCCGCCGCCGACGTACGCGCCGCCCCGGCCGCCGCCGACGTGTTCGGCGACGCCCCGGCCGCCGACGCGACTCCCGCGCCCGCCGTCTCTACCCTCCCCGCCGTCATCCGCGCACCCCCGTTCGAGGCCGGTCCCAGAGGGGGATCACCCGTACGCTCCCCATCGGCCCATCCCCGGCGGAGCGGAATCCGGCCGCATGCCCGTCCTCGGCGTCCGCCACCCCCGCCGCCAAGACCGCCTGCCTCGGTTTCGTCAGCTCTTCCGTCGTCATCCCGCTACCCCCACAAGGCCGTTCACCATGTCATTCACCAGGTCGTCGCCGTCCCCGGCCTTCCCGCGCCGCCCGTCGTCCAGGCCGAGCAGCAACCGCACCACCGGCACCACCGCGTCCGCCCGCTCGTCGTCGAGGTCGGCCGCGAACCCGGGTATGCCCGCCCCGACGGCCGCCGCGCTCCCCCGCTGCCCCGGCCCACGCCGCACAAGCTCGCCGAGCGTCCGACGCACCCCCGGCTCGTAGGCCGAGAACGTCCGCCTCAGCAACGGCAGTACGTCGGTGAACGCGTCCCCCGGCACCCCGGTCAGCCAGGTGTCCACCAGCCCGAGCAGCCGCTCGTCGTGCACCAGCAGCATTCCGCCGCCGGAGCCACCGCCGACGAACCCCTCGATCCATGCCGCCGCGTCGGCCGGTGCCGTCCCCGGCGACAGCACCAGTCCCATCAGCCGCGCCGCGTCGTCCTGCGCCAACTCCCCGTCGTCCAGCAGCAGTCGTACGGCCCGCCCCCGGACGACCCCCGGCACGGTGTCCCGCCCGGAGAGCACACGCAGCACGGAGTGCCAACGGCCCCGGATGCCGTCGCCCGACGCGCCGTCGCCGTCCCGCCTGGCCGACTCCTCCGGTCGTCCCTCGCCCGAAGGGCCGATCCGGTCCGTCGCCGCGGCTTCGCCCAGCAGCCCCACCGCCCCGTGCACCGCCTCCACATGGCGGCGCATCTCCTGTGCGGCCTCCGCGTCGAGGGCGGCGCACGCCGGTGGGAGCCCTACGAAGATCCGCTCGGCGAGGCCCGCGGCCACCCCGGCGAGCGCCCGCGTGTCGGTGGCGCGGACGTCGCCGTAGCGGAGGGAGCGGACCAGGGCCGGGAGGGCCTGGGCGAGGTGGCCGACGTCGGCGTCGAGGGCGGCGCGGTCGGCGAGGACCCGCATCACCACCGGCAGGGCGTCCGGCAGTTCGGCGAGGAGGCAGTGCTCGGCGAGGCCGGTGATGTCGGCGAGCGACGGGGCGGAGAGGGCGTCGGCCTCGGCCTTGGCGGTCGCCGCGGCAAGCACCGTGGTCCCCCACACCCCCGCCTCGGCGACCCGCACCGTCAGCTCCGGCTCCCAGCGCAGCCGCCAGGTCTCCCGAAACGTCCCCGTACTGCCGCGCGAGGCGGTCGGCTCGCCCCATGCGACGCCGAGCAGCCTCAGCCGGTGCAGAAGGCGGCTGCGCCCGGCGTCGTTCTCCTTGCGCAGGTCGAGTTCCAACTCCCGCTCCAGCGCCTCCGGTTTGAGCCGCAGCCGCCGCTGTGTCCGCGCCAGGTCCCGCTGCAGCGGGACCGCCGGTGCCGCCTCGGGTACCTCCCCCAGCACATCGCCGACCACCAGCCGGTCGCGCACCAGCGACAGCGGCACGTCCGAGCCGTCGCACATCACCGCCCGTACGGCGTCGGTGGTCTCGGTGAGGCCGGGCAGAGGGCGTCCGCGCATCGCGGCCAGTGTCTCGGCGAGCCGTACCGCCTCGATGACATGCGCGGAGGACACGATCCGGTCCTCCTCGCGCAGCAGCCCGGCCACCTTGGTCAGCCACCGCTCGACGGGACGGTCCGGTGCGCTGAACAGATGCCCGTACCAGCCCGGCGAGTCGATGCCCGCGCCATAGCCGCCTGCCCGCGCGAGCCTGCGATGGGTCCACGGCACCCAGGTCATGTCGGCCTTGACCTTGGGCAGCCCCTTCAGCAGCGCCCGGTCGGCCGCCACGGCCCGCCTCTCCCTGAGCGCGGGCACATGCCAGGCCCCGCACACCACGGCCACCGCGTCGTCCCCGAACTCCTTCCGCGCGGCCCGCAGTCGCAACCGCATATAGGCCTCACGCACCGCGTCCCGGTCACGGCCGCCGTCGCCGTACACCTCCCGCAGCGCCCCCATCGCCTCCTCCAGCACGACGAACGGCGCGAAGACGTCCCCGCCGATCCCTCGGTGCTCGACGACGTCCTCCCACCACCGCTCGGGATCGTCATAACCGGCGGCTTCGGCGAGGGCGGCCAAGGGGTCGACACGGACCGCCTCGCCGGCGGCCTCCGGGGGGACCTCCTCTCCGGCCGCCTCCCCCTCGATCTCACCCCCGTTCCCGTCCTGGGTGCCGTCCCCGTCCTCCCTCTCGGCGGTCGCCGACTCCTCCTTCCCCCAGGCCAGGGTGTGGGTGGCCGGCAGATCGATGAAGCGGGCCGGGACCCCCTGCTCCAGGGCCCAGCGGATGGCGACCCACTCCGGGGAGAACTCGGCGAGCGGCCAGAACGCCGAGCGGCCCGGCTCGTCGACGGCGTGGGCGAGGAGGGCGACCGGGGGCCGCATGTCCTCGTCACCGGCGAGCGGAATCAAGGCGTCCGCCTCCGGTGGCCCCTCGATCAACACCACCCGGGGCCGAGCCGCCTCCAACGCGGCCCGCACCGCCCGAGCCGACCCGGGCCCGTGATGCCGCACCCCGAGCAGCAAGGGTCCACGTCCACCCGGACGGTCCTCTTCCGTACGCCCGCTCATACGCTCACCTCACGGCAGGCTCGGTAGAAGTCGGTCCAGCCGTCGCGTTCGCGGGCGACCGTCTCCAGGTACTCCTGCCAGATGACCCGGTCGGCGGCGGGGTCGCGGACGACGGCGCCGAGGATGCCGGCGGCGACATCGGAGGGGCGCAGAACGCCGTCGCCGAAGTGGGCGGCCAGGGCGAGGCCGTTGGTGACGACGGAGATGGCTTCGGCGGTCGACAGCGTGCCGCTGGGCGACTTCAGCTTCGTACGGCCGTCCGTGGTGACCCCGTCGCGCAGTTCTCTGAAGACGGTGACGACGCGGCGGATCTCGTCGATGCCGTCGGGCGCGGCCGGCAGATCGAGGGAGCGGCCGATCTGGTCGACGCGGCGCGAGACGATGTCGACCTCGGCTTCGGCGCTCTCCGGCAGCGGCAGCACCACCGTGTTGAAACGGCGCCGCAGGGCGCTCGACAGGTCGTTGACCCCGCGGTCGCGGTCGTTGGCCGTGGCGATCAGGTTGAACCCGCGGACGGCCTGCGCTTCCTGGCCCAGCTCCGGGATCGGCAGCGTCTTCTCGGACAGGATCGTGATCAGTGTGTCCTGGACGTCGGCCGGGATGCGCGTCAGCTCCTCGACGCGGGCCGTCATGCCCTCTGCCATGGCCCGCATGACGGGGCTGGGCACGAGGGCGTCACGGCTCGGGCCGTGGGCCAGGAGCCGCGCGTAGTTCCACCCGTAGCGGATCGCCTCCTCGGGCGTGCCCGCCGTGCCCTGCACGAGCAGCGTCGAGTCGCCGCTGACGGCCGCCGCGAGATGCTCGGACACCCAGGTCTTGGCGGTGCCGGGGACACCGAGCAGAAGCAGGGCGCGATCGGTGGCGAGGGTGGTGACGGCGACCTCGATAATGCGTCGCGGCCCCACGTACTTGGGTGTGATGATGGTGCCGTCGGGCAGCGAGCCGCCGAGAAGATAGGTGGCCACGGCCCACGGTGACAGTTTCCAACGGGTCGGGCGGGGCCGGTCGTCCTGTGCGGCCAGCGCGGCGAGTTCGGCCGCGAAGGCATCCTCGGCGTGCGGCCGCAGCAACTCACCGCCGACCGATGCCTCGGGCTCATCAACCACGTCCGTCGCTTCCTTCCCTTCGGCCTCTTCGACTTCGCATCGCTCCGACTCCTCGTATGCGTCCGGGCGTGCGCTCCCGGGTGTGCGTGTGTGCGCGTTCGCGGGCGCGGACTCGTTGTGGCTCGGGTCGGCGGTGGTCGTTCCAACGGATGCGGGCATGGCTGAGTCCCCCTCCAGCTCGGCCGGTTCGGATCTGGTCACCAGACTGCACCAAGCCACTGACAATCCGGCCTGACCTGCGGAAATAGGCTGGCGAAGGCCGATTGTCAGTGGTGGGATCTACCTTCGGAACATGACTCAGCAGGGGGTGCGCTGGACGGCTGAGCAGGTGCTGGCACTGGCGCCTGACGCAGCGTCGCGCAAAGCCGGAAGCAAACTCGCCACGGCCGGACCATGGTCCGAGGCGGGTACTTCGAACGAGGGGACGGTGTGGGGACTATGCAGGGGCAGTGGAAGCAAGCCGTATCAAACGATCGTCGACGTAGCGGACTCCGCCGGGCCCGCGTACAAGTGCAGTTGTCCGAGTCGCAAGTTCCCGTGCAAGCATGCGCTGGGGCTGCTGCTTCTGTGGGCGGGGGACGAAGGCGCCGTGTCACCTGGGCAGGCGCCGGACTGGGCGGAGCAGTGGTTGTCCGGCCGCCGCGCGCGAGCGGCGGAGAGGACGACGAGGACGGGCGCGGCATCTGGGGCCACGTCCGCTGATCCGGAGGCCGCGCGCCGACGGGCCGAGCGTCGCGCCGAGCGGATCACCGCCGGCGCGACCGAGCTCGAACAGCGTCTGACCGATCTGCTCCGCGGTGGCCTGGCCGCCGCGGAGCAGGCGGGATACGGGCTGTGGGAGGAGACCGCGGCCCGTATGGTCGACGCCCAGGCTCCCGGACTCGCGGCGCGGGTGCGGGAGTTGGGCGCCCTTCCGGGTTCGGGGCCGGGCTGGCCGGTGCGGCTGCTGGAGGAGTGCGCGCTCCTCCATCTCCTCGACCAGGGCTGGCTCCACCGGGACCGGCTCCCCGAGGGCCTCGCGGCCACGGTCCGCTCCCGGGTCGGCCTGCCCGCCTCCCCGGAGGGCCCACCGGTCCGCGACCGCTGGCTCACCCTCGCCCAGTACGACACCTCCGACTCCCGCCTCACCACCCGCCGCATCTGGCTCCACGGCGCCGAGTCCGGCCGTACGGCACTGCTCCTCTCCTACGGAGCCGCCGGCCGCGCACCCGAGCTGTCACTGCCGGTCGGACTGGCGTTCGAGGCGGAGCTGTCCGCCTATCCGGGGGCGGGGCAACTGCGGGCCGCCCTGGGCGAGCGCTTCACCGCGCCCGAGCCGTCCGGCATACGCCCACCAGGGGTGACCCCGGCCGAGGCCGCGGCCCGCTACGGCGAGGCCCTGCGGGACGACCCCTGGCTGGACTCATACCCCGTCACGCTCACCCGCGTCATCCCGGCCCCGGACGGCGCCGCCTGGCAACTGTCCGACGCCGACAGCGCCCTGGCCCTCCCTGTCGCGCCCTCCGCCCACTCCCGCCCCGGCCTCTGGCGCCTCGCCGCCCTCTCCGGCGGCACCCCGGTGACGGTCTTCGGCGAATGCGGCCACCGGGGCTTCACCCCTCTCACGGCATGGGCCGAAGCGGAGCCGGGCGCTCAGGCACCGACGGCGGGGCAGGCGGTGGCGCTGTGCTGAGAACGCCCGGCGCACCGGGCAGGGTCCAAACAAGGTCGAGCGAGGTCCGTTGCAGTTCGGCAGCGCCCCATAGGGGCGCGGGGCTGTATCGATGTGCGGCTCCGCCGCGATGGGGGTCCCCCCGCGCTGGGGGTACCTCCCAGGCCCTTAAGGCACTGGGGGAGAAGCCGAGCGTGGGGGAGCGACCAGCCACAGCGAAGCCGCAGACGATCGACGACCATCGCGCCCCCGCGGCGGAGCCGCGTCTCGGCACAGTCAGCGGAGCGCTCGGCCCGCGGCGGATCGGACAAGGCGCTCACACGGCTTCGGCGACCTGTTCACCCGGACGTCCACACGGAAGGAACGCTGATGACAACCACCTCAGCCGCTTCGGCGGGACCTGGGCTCTCCTGGGAGGACCTGGTGACGACGGCTCTGCTCGGGACAGACCGGCGTACGCCCCCGGGGACCGGGTCCGGACGGGAGGCGCCGGTGGCGTTGCTGGACGCGGCGGCCGTGGAGACCGTACGGCGGAGGGCGGGGATACGACCCGTACAGGCGGCGGCGCGGCCCGAGCCGGCGCCGGCGGACGTACGGCCTCCGCTCCCGCCCGCCGCGGCGCACAGGCTCGCGACGCTGCTGGCCGACCGGCCCGGCGCGGGTGGGGGCCGCCGGGGTGCGGCGCCCGATCTGGTGGAGTTGCTGCCCCAGTGGCTCGCCCTGGCCAACGCGTACGGCTACGCGGCGCCGCCGGAGACATTGCCGGCGCTGCTCGACGCGGCACGTGGCCGTACCGATCTACGGCCCGCCGCCCTCGCCTTCGCGGGCACACGGGCGTTGTGGCTGGCCCGGCTGAACCCGGACTGGCGCTTCGCGCTGCGCGCCGCGCCCGGCAGTGGCGAGGCGCTGCCGGGCGCGGACGAGCCGGAGCGGGTCCGACGGCTCTGGCAGGAGGGTCTGTTCGCGGAGCGGGTGGCGCTGCTCACGGCGTTGCGGACCCAGGAGCCGTCCAGCGCACGCGAGTTGCTGGCCTCGACCTGGGCGACGGAACGGGCCGAGGACCGGCTGATGTTCCTCGACACGTTGCGGACGGGGCTGGGGGCGCAGGACGAGGCGTTCCTGGAGGGGGCGTTGGCCGACCGCAGTCGTAATGTACGGGCCACGGCGGCGGAGTTGCTGTCCGCGCTGCCCACCTCGGCGCTGGCCGGGCGGATGGCCGAGCGGGCGACCGCGTGTGTCGCCATCGACCGTACGGGCGACACACCCACGCTCGTCGTCGAGGCGCCGCACGAGTGCGACCCCGGCATGGAACGTGACGGGGTGCAGCCGAAGGCTCCCGCCGGGCGGGGTGAACGGTCGTGGTGGCTGGGCCAGTTGGTGGAGGCGGCACCGCTCGGGGCGTGGTCGCCGCGGTTCGGGGGGCGTACGCCGGAGGAGATCGTGGCGCTGCCGGTCGCCGACGACTGGCAGGCGGAGCTGCATGGCGCGTGGTGCCGGGCGGCGGCGCGTCAGCGGGACGCCGGGTGGGCGCGGGCGCTGCTGGGGTCGCCCTCCATGCCGGAGGCCGGGGGGCCGGGGGCGGTCTCGTTGGCCGAGCGGGCCAAGTTGTTGGCGACGCTCGGGGGCGAGGAGCGGGCCGAGTGGGTGGCCGGGTTCATCGGCACGCATGGGCTGTCGGAGGCGTTCCAGTTGTTGGGGGTGTGTGCGGTGCCGTGGGCCGCGCCGTTGGGGCGTGCGGTCGTGGACGCACTGGACATCGCGCGGGACGCGGGGAGTTATCCGTGGAGTTTCAGTGGGGTGATGGGGCTGGCGGAGCGGTGCCTCGATCCGGGGGAGGTGGGGCGGCTGGAGCCGCTTGCGGCGGTCGCGGAGGACCGCGAGGACGCGGTGCCGGGGGCCGCCGGGTACTGGGCCGAGGCGTTTCAGCGGTTGGGGACGACGTTGCGGTTGCGGGCGGCTATGCGGGCCGAGCTTGGCCCTCCGGGGGGTGCGGAGTGCGCCCAATAGCTCGGGGGGACCAGGTTGTTCGGCGGGTGCGGGTTGTTTGTGGCTGGTCGGCCAGTTCCCCGCGCCCCTGAAAAAGCGGGCTGCGCCCGCTTTTTCAGGGCGCGCAGGCCCCGTATCAGGCCGCAGGCCTGCAAAGGGGCGCGGGGCTCTGACATCAGCGGCTCCGCCGCAGGGCGCGACCAGCCCCCACCCAGCCTCAGCCGAACGAACCGCCCCAACAACACCCCCCGGCTACGCCCCCGCGTGGCCCGCATTCGCCTCAACCCACGTCACGATCGACGCCGTAGTCGCCCCCGGAGTGAAGATCTCGGCCACGCCCTTCTCCTTGAGGGCCGGGATATCGGCCTCGGGGATGATGCCGCCGCCGAAGACGAGGATGTCCTCGGCGTCCCGCTCCTTGAGGAGGTCGATGACGGCGGCGAAGAGCGTGTTGTGGGCGCCGGAGAGGATGGAGAGGCCGATGGCGTCGGCGTCCTCCTGGATCGCGGTGTCGACGATCTGCTCCGGTGTCTGGTGGAGGCCGGTGTAGATGACCTCCATACCGGCGTCGCGCAGGGCCCGCGCGATCACCTTGGCCCCGCGATCGTGACCGTCGAGCCCCGGCTTGGCCACGACCACGCGAATCGGACCGGCTGGCACACCCATCACTGCCTCCATGAGACGACTCCACCCGATCCGTAACCGGAATCCGCAGCCCCGTAACAGGGCACAGCCACACACAGAGTGCGAATCGAGGAGATCCGCTCACGCCCTCGCCGCCACACACGTCCGCCGCGGTGGGCGCGTCCACACGCGGGCGACTTCATGGAACAAGCCCTCACATCACCCACCCCCGAGAAGTGAACGAACGTTATCCACAGCATCCCGCAACCGGCGGTTTCGCGGGCGATGCCGAGGGGGAAATCACACGGTGGGACACGTTCGCCGCGCTCTGTTCCCGGTCTCCGCGGCTCACGCGTCACGGGGATCGAGGTGATCCCGGCATCCGCGCCGGGCGTCCGAACCTCCGTGGTGCGCGCCGGGGGGCGGGTGCGGGCGCAAAGGAGAGCCGCCGAGAGGACGCCGCACCACGCACCCGCACGCGCACCCGTACCACGTACGACGCACCACTACGGAACGTGCAGCGCGCACCCGCCATCCGTCGCCCGCCATCGGTCGGTTCTCCATGAGGGCACACGGGGGGGGGAGCCGGCCGCCCGTTGCCGACGGGAGGTCGGGGATGAAGGTCATCGGGGCGATAGCGCCTCTTCGTCCGCTCTGTGAGCGGTTGCTGCCGATCAGGTCGGCGGGGCTCTCCGTGGCCCTCGCCAAGGCGACCGTCCTGGAGTTGGCGATCCTCGCGGGGCATCTGCTGCTCTATCCGTCCGGAATCATCCAGGAACGCCGGACCACTCCCGCGCCTCCCCCGTCCGACGCGCCGCGCCTGCCGACCGAGGGCAGGCCGCCGGTCGTCCTCCTCCACGGCTTCATCGACAACCGTTCCGTGTTCGTCCTGCTGCGCCGCGCCCTCGACCGGGACGGCGGCCGGCACATCGAGTCGCTCAACTACTCCCCCCTCACCTGCGACATCCGCACCGCCGCCGAGCTGCTCGGACGGCACATCGAGGACATCTGCGAGCGCACGGGGCAGCAGCGGGTGGACATCGTCGGGCACAGCCTCGGCGGACTGATAGCGCGGTACTACGTACAGCGACTCGGCGGCGACCACCGCGTCCGTACTCTCGTCACGCTCGGCACCCCGCACAGCGGCACCCGGGCGGTGCCCCTCGCGAACGCGCACCCGATAGTCCGCCAGATGCGTCCGGGCTCGGAGGTCCTGGAGGAACTGAACGCACCGGCGCCAGGGTGCGGTACCCGTTTCGTGGCGTTCTGGAGCGACTTCGACCAGGTGATGGACCCGGTGGAGACCGCCCGTGTCGACCACCCGGATCTGGTGGTGCGGAATGTGCAGGTCACCGGCATCGGCCATCTTGCCCTGCCCGTGCACCCGACGGTCGCCGCCGAGATCCGCGAGGTCCTCGACACGGCCGACGCGGACGCCCGCCCCACCACCCGGCGCGGCGGTCTGACGGTGGCGTGACCGCACCGCGACTCCCCGACAGCCCCACCAACCCCCGACACTGGCCTGAAGTCGCTTGAACTTGACCTAAACCCGGCGCAACCCTGTGCGCCCCCCTCACGCGTCCGAGCCGCGACACCCCTCTCGACAGCTCCCGCGCGCCCCACCCCGGGCCCGCCGCCACGTCGAGAAACGCCCCGACCCCGGCAACTCGGCCACCCCACGGCCCTCAAAAGGCCGTCCAACATCGAACAACTTTCGAACACAAAGCCAAAGTCGTACCCGCGGGCCGCCGAAAGACGCTCGAATGCCCGTTTCCTGTGGCCGCGAAACCCGTTGAAGATTGTCGCGCCCGCATACCGCCGGGTACAGTCACCGCACTGCTCTGCCAGCCCCTGTCGTCGAGGCGAAAGAGAAGTTGGTGAACGATCGTCACCCGTCGGGGACCGCAACTTCCCCGGCTCCGGCTTCCGAAGCCGATCCGGCGCACTTCGCGTCGTACGGCCAGGAGGGAGCCACCTTCGGCGACTTCACCACGTACGGCGACTACACCGCCAATGGTTTTGAGTCCGGTTTCGACTCCGGTACGGGCGCGCACACGACCGCCACCGGCACCTTCGACACCGACCCTCTCTTCGGCGACATGCCGGGCAACGGCGACGGCACGGCCGGCACGGGTTCCTACGACGCCTCGCAGTGGTCGACGGGCAGCCATCAGACGCTGAACTACGACCCGTACGCCGCGCAGCACCAGGCCGCGTACGACTCGGGCAGCTATGACGCGACCGCCTGGTCGGCCGGTTACGAGAACCTCGCCCAGATCCCGACGCAGTCCACGGACCCCGACACCAGTGGCTGGGGGTCCCCCCTCTGGGGGAGGGACGCGAGCGGCTGGCTCCAGGCGGAACAGCTCGACCGGTCGGGCCAGTTGGACTCGGACCAGACCCAGCAGTGGGTCGGCATCCAGCACTTCGCGACGGGCGTGTTCGACGCCACCCAGTGGAACAGCGACGGCGCGTCCACCACCGGCGACGAGCACGGCGGCGACACCTCCGAGTCGTACGACCAAGGCGACGCCGCGCCCCACCCGTACGACCAGACCGGCGGCGCTCCCGACTCGTACGAGCACGGTGGCAGTGCACCGGAGTCGCAGGACGCCCATGAGCATCCCTCGGCCGAGGCCGTGGAGTTCGCCCAGCAGGCGACGGCGACCTTCGAAACACTCACCCCCTTCGACCGGGGCCAGGATCAGCCCCTCGCCTCGGACGGTGAGTTCGAGGCCGACGGTGTGAACCGTGAGGGTCTCGCCGGCGAGGAGGAGGCCGCCGCGGCGGCCCCCCGCAGCGCGAGCCCCGGTCGGGCGGCGGCCCGCGCGGCCTCGCGGTCGCGTCGTCGTGCTCCGGCCAAACGTTCCGCCCTGCTGACTGTGGCGGTTCCGTCGGCCTGCGTCATGGGGGTCGCGGGGATCGCGGCGGCTTCCGTCGGCGTCGGCGGGGACGACACGGAGACGACCGCGGCGACCAAGTCGGACGCCACCGCCGTACAGCCGTCCACCGCCAACAACCAGCTCGACACCCAGCTCGAAAGCCTCTCCGCCGAGGCGGACGACTTCGCTGACCGGGCGAGCCGCACACAGGAGCGGATCGACCTCAAGGCGCAGCAGGAGCTGGAGCAGAAGAAGGCGGCGGCCGAGGCGGCCCGCAAGGAGCGACTGCGGCCGAAGTTCGCGCTGCCGGTCTCGCAGCACGGGCTCAGCGCGTACTACGGGCAGTCCGGGGTCAACTGGATGTCCCTGCACACCGGTATCGACTTCCCCGTCTCATACGGCACGTCCGTGATGGCCGCGACCGACGGCACCGTGCGGACACAGTGGAACCCGGCCTACGGCAACATGGTCATCGTGACCGCCAAGGACGGCACCGAGACCTGGTACTGCCACCTCTCCACGTACAAGGTCGCCTCCGGTACGACCGTCAAGGCCGGCGACGTCATCGCCTACTCGGGCAACTCGGGCAACTCGACCGGGCCGCACCTGCACTTCGAGGTCCACCCCGCGGGGGGCTCCGCCATAGACCCGCTTCCGTGGCTGCGCAGCCATGGGTTGGACCCGACGTAGGTCATTGGGCCGTGGTCGCAGGGCGCCCTCTGCTGGGGTGAGCCACCGGGGGGCTACGCCCCCAGACCCCCATCGGCCTACGGCCTCGTCCTCAAACGCCGGACGGGCTTGATCGTGTCGCGGCCGAGTTCCCGGTTCCAGTGGGTTCGGCCGACCATGGGCTACTGGTCGGCCCTGGTGAAGTCCGGCCGACCCTGACGGATTTCAGGGTCGGCCCCCTTCGCTACAGCTTCTCGACCGGCGCGTACCGCAGGAGCAGTCGCTTCGGTTTGGCATCGCCGAAGTCGATCGTCGCCTCGGCGTTGCCGCCCGTGCCCTTGACCCCGACGACCGTGCCCAGGCCGAACTGGTCGTGGGTGACGCGGTCGCCTACCGCAAGCGCGACGACCGGCTTCTCGTCGGTGCGACGGGTCGCGAAGCCGGAGGCGCCGGAGGCCGAGGAACGGGAGCGGCTGCTGGAGAGGGAGGAGGCGATACCGGCGGCGGGGCCGGAGGAGACCGGGGCAGTGGCTCCCGTACGCTTCCACTCCAGGTAGGTCTTCGGGATCTCCTCCAGGAAGCGGGACGGCGGGTTGTAGGACGGTTGTCCCCAGGCGCTGCGCAGCGTGGAGCGGGTGAGGTAGAGCCGTTCACGCGCGCGGGTGATTCCCACGTACGCGAGGCGACGCTCCTCCTCCAGTTCCTTGGTCTGCCCGAGCGCGCGCATGTGCGGGAACACGCCGTCCTCCATGCCGGTGAGGAAGACGACCGGGAACTCCAGGCCCTTGGCGGTGTGGAGGGTCATGAGCGTGATGACGCCCGAGCCGTCCTCGTCCTCGTCGGGGATCTGGTCGGAGTCGGCGACCAGGGCGACGCGTTCGAGGAAGTCGGCGAGTCCACCGGAGACCGTGCCCGGGGCGGCAGCCGCGCCGCCCGCACCCGGCCCTTCACCGGCACCTGGCCCCTCACCGGCGGCCGCACCCTCACCCACGCCCTCTGCCGTGTCCGCATCGGCCCCCGCACCCACCCCGGCACCGGACTCCTGCTCGAACTCCAGGGCGACAGCCGCGAGTTCCTGGAGGTTCTCGATGCGGGTCTCGTCCTGCGGGTCGGTGGACGCCTGCAACTCCGCGAGATAGCCGGTGCGTTCGAGGACGGCTTCCAGAACGGTGGCGGGGCCGGCGCCGGACTCGACGATCGTGCGGAGCTCCTCCATCAGCGTGTTGAACCGCTTGACGGCGTTGGTGGAGCGCGCGGCCATGCCGTACGCCTCGTCCACGCGCTTGAGCGCCTGCGGGAAGCTGATCCTCTCGCGCTGGGCGAGGGCGTCGATCATCGCCTCGGCGCGCTCGCCGATGCCACGCTTGGGGACGTTGAGGATACGGCGCAGCGGAACCGAGTCCTCCGGGTTGGCGAGGACCCGCAGATACGCCAGGACGTCCCGGACCTCCTTGCGCTCGTAGAAGCGGACGCCGCCGACGACCTTGTAGGGCAGGCCGACGCGGATGAAGACCTCTTCGAAGACTCGGGACTGGGCGTTCGTCCGGTAGAAGACGGCGACGTCGCCCGCCTTGGCCTCGCGCGCGTCGGTCAGTCGGTCTATCTCGTCGGCGACGAACTGCGCCTCGTCGTGCTCGGTGTCGGCGACATAGCCGGTGATCCGGGCGCCGGCACCGGCGTTGGTCCACAGGTTCTTCGGGCGGCGGGACTCGTTGCGCTCGATGACCGCGTTGGCGGCGGAGAGGATCGTCTGCGTGGAGCGGTAGTTCTGCTCCAGCAGGATCGTCGTCGCGTCCGGGTAGTCCTCCTCGAACTGGAGGATGTTGCGGATGGTCGCGCCGCGGAAGGCGTAGATCGACTGGTCGGCGTCACCCACGACGCACAGCTCGGCGGGCGGTACGTCCCACTCGCTGGGCGGGACGTCCACGGGGTGCTCGGAGGTGCCGACCAGCTCCCTGACCAGGGCGTACTGGGCGTGGTTGGTGTCCTGGTACTCATCGACGAGGACATGGCGGAAGCGGCGGCGGTAGTGCTCGGCGACGTCCGGGAAGGCGCGGAGCAGATTGACCGTCGTCATGATCAGGTCGTCGAAGTCGAGGGCGTTCGCCTCGCGCAGCCGTGACTGGTACATGGCGTAGGCCTGGGCGAGGGTCTTCTCGAAGCCGTCAGCTGCCTGGGCGGCGAAGTCCTCCTCATCGATCAGCTCGTTCTTGAGGTTGCTGATCTTGGCGCTGAAGGACTTGGGCGGGAAGCGCTTGGGGTCGAGGTCCAGGTCACGGCAGACCAGGGCCATGAGGCGTTTGCTGTCGGCGGCGTCGTAGATGGAGAAGGAGGAGGTGAAGCCGAGCTTCTTCGACTCGCGCCGGAGGATGCGAACGCACGCGCTGTGGAAGGTCATCACCCACATCGCGTTGGCGCGCGGGCCGACGAGCTGCTCGACACGCTCCTTCATCTCGCCCGCGGCCTTGTTGGTGAAGGTGATCGCGAGGATCTGGCCGGGGTGGACGTTCCGCTCGGCGAGGAGGTGGGCGATGCGGTGGGTGAGTACACGGGTCTTGCCGGAGCCGGCGCCGGCGACGATGAGCAGGGGGGTGCCGGCGTGGACGACGGCCGCACGCTGGTTGTCGTTCAGCCCTTCCAGCAGCGCCGCCGCGTCGATCGCCGGGCGCGGGGCACCGCTTCTGTAGTACTCGTCCCGGTCCGGCGGCACGTCGAACTTCCCGCCGAACAGATCGTCCGGAACCGGCTCCGGTACGTGATCGTCCTCGGGCGGTGGCGGGGGTTCCTCCTCATGCCCGCGAGGGGTCTGGAGGTCCGCCAGGAAGCTGTCGTCAAAGAGGCTGCTCATCGCTCTCCGAGTCTAGGCGCCCCCACCGACAGCGCGGGGCCGCCCCGGGAAGACTGTGGATATCCGTCCGGGAGGACTTGGCATCCATACCGGATGCCCTCGGGGCCCGCGCCGGATGCCCTTCGGACCCATCGGCTCCCGCGCAGCACCCACCACTCAGCGCACACATGTCACAACGGTGAGCGATCGAACGTACCACCTATCGCGCCTCCGAGGTCAAGGTCACGAAAACGTATCGGGCATATCGAACATCAACCTTCACACGGGCCACACGAGTTGGCTAGCGTTTTGGTGGGCCGCACGACCCAACCGGCGAACGTCGCCGGGCCGTACGGCCTCCGCCGAGTCCGGTGCGCCTCCCGTGGCAGCCGGAGCCGGGGACCCACCGACCTCTGGGGTGAATCGACCCGACCGCCGCCCGCGGCGAGGGTCGTAGGGCAAACCTTCCGAAGCTTGCGCCCGAACCCGACAGCTAACTCGGTAGGCGGATTACGGAAGGAGTCGCCGCACCATGGCGCACCGCAAGCCGCGTCCGGCCGGCCGAACGCGCGCGGGCATACGCACCCCCGCTCTCGCCACGGCCGCGCTCACGTCCGTGGCCCTGCTCTCCCAGACCGCTCAGGCCGCCCCCTCGACCGACGACAAGCCGAGTCTTGAGGAGGTGGAGAAGAAGGTAGACGACCTCTACCGCCAGGCGGGCACGGCGACCGAGAACTACAACGCGGCCAAGGAACGGACGGCCAAGCAGAAGAAGAAGGTCGACACCCTCCTCGACGACGTCGCCAAGCGCACGGACAAGCTCAACGAGGCGCGGGAGGAACTGGGTTCGATCGCGGCGGCCCAGTACCGCACGGGCGCCTCCGCCCCCGACGCGGCGTCGCTGCTCCTCGCGGACGATCCGCAGGAGTTCTTCGACCAGAACCAGCTGATGGGCCGATTGTCGGACCGTCAGCAGGAGGCGGTCGACGAGTACACCGCCCAGCAGGCCGAGACGGCGAAGCAGCGCCAGAAGGCGACCGACAGTCTCGAACAGCTCACCGAGTCACAGAACTCGCTCAAGGCCAGCAAGGCGAAGGTCCAGGCGAAGCTCAGCGCGGCGCGGGAGTTGCTGTCGCAACTGACCGCGGAGGAGAAGGCCCGGCTCGCGGCGATCGAACAGCGCGAGCAGGAGGAGGCCGACCGCAAGGCCGAGGAACTGGCCCGTCGGCAGCAGGCCGCCCAGGCGGCGGCCACGCAGGAGGCCCAGCCCGAGGCCTCCACGGGCACCGGCACGAGCGCGGACACCGGTACGAGTACGGGTACGGCGACCGAGACCGGCTCGAACACCGCCACCACGGCCGAGGACTCGACCTACGCCGCGAAGGCGGCGAAGGCCCTCACCTTCGCCCGCGCACAGATCGGCAAGCCATACGTCTGGGGCGCCACCGGCCCCGGCTCCTATGACTGCTCCGGCCTGACCCAGGCCGCCTGGAAGGCCGCCGGCGTCGACCTCCCCCGCACCACCTACGACCAGGTCAACGCCGGCACGACCGTCTCCCTCGCCTCGGCGCAACCCGGCGACCTGGTCTTCTTCTACGACAACATCGGCCACGTGGGCCTCTACATCGGCAACGGCATGATGATCCACGCCCCCAAGCCGGGCGCGTACGTCCGCGAGGAGTCGATCTTCTACGACGGGGAGAGCGCCATCCACAGCGTCGTGCGCCCCGCGTAGGGGGCGCGCGAGCCGGGACCCGGCAGCATCCGGGTCCCGGCTTTTCCCGCACCCGCCCCGTGTCGCCGCTGTCGCGCCCTTACTTTCGACGCCGCGCCCCAGCAGTTCGGCTGCCGCGCCCTGCGCTCTCACCGTCACACCCCGGCCCTTCGTCGGCCTGTCCGGGCCTTTCCTCGTCCTGCCCCGGCCTTGGTCGGTGCGGCTCAGGTCCAGAGCACCGCGATGAAGATGTTGGCGGTGGTCAGCAGGCCGACGAGGCCGAACAGGGGCTTCTCCACCGTCTCGTCGTCGCGTTTCACATAGACGAGGCCCAGGATCACGACCAGCAGGGCCAGTTTGACGCCGATCTTGATGTTGTTGACGGGCTGGTCGTCGGCCTGGTTGAGGCCGACCAGGATGGCACCGGTGATGAGCATGGTCAGGGCGCCGTGGAGCATCGCGGGGACGAAGCGGGCGGTGCCCTGGCCCATGGCCTTCATCTGGGTGAGGAAACCGCCGAGGAGGGAGGCGATACCGATGATGTGGAGCGCGACGAAGAGGTGGATGAGTACGTCCATGGGCGGAGCCTAATGAGACGCCTGGGGGCGGACGGGCACCGGGGTCGCGGGCGCATTGGGGCGCTCGGCGCCGACACATCGCGCCGACGCATCGCGCTGTCACCGTCGACGGTCACGGCACGTGTTCGCGGCGCCCTCGGCCCGCCCATCGATCTTGCATATATGCGCCCCATAGCACCGTTCCACGCCCTCCTGGCCCCAAATCGCCGCATCGGTCATCGCAGAGCGTGAAGTCGGCGGAGCCAGGACGGGATCACGGTCACATACGGTCACCTCACGGTCGGTGCCCGCCAGTTCCGTACAACGCGTCACCGGCCGGACACGCTCAGGTTTAGCGTCCTCCACCAGGTGACCGGCTCCCCACCGCCGCCCGGGCCAGGGGCGGCAGTCGGACACCACCGCCGAGAAAGTCCGGCGGCGTCCCGCTCCCCCCTGTGCGGGACGCCGCCGGACGCGCAACCGCTCCCCCAGGCGGTCCGCGCGCAGCGACACACCGGCTGTTTCAGGTGTATCGGGCGCTTGGACGGCGGTCGTACGAGAGGACAGTGAGTCCACGTGGCAGCGCACCGCAAGCCCAGACAGCGCTCGCTCGGCGGCCAGACGATCCGCTCCGCCGCGACCCTCGCCCTAGCGGGCGCCGCGACCGCGACCGGGTTCGACGGCACCGGGCACGCCGATCCACAACTGACGCCGGAGCAGGTCAAGGCGAAGGTGGACAAGCTGTACGCGGAGGCGGAGGTCGCCACCGAGAAGTACAACGGCGCGAAGGAGAAGGCCGACAAGGCGCAGGAGAACCTGGAGGAACTGCGCGACCAGGCCGCCCGCCGCACCGACCGCCTCAACTCGGCGCGGGACCAGCTTGGTTCGATCGCCGCGGCGCAGTACCGGACCGGGGGCATCGACCCCTCGTGGCAGCTCGCGCTCTCCAGCGACCCCGATCAGTACCTCGACAGCGCCGAGTTCGCCGATCGGGCCGGCAACCGGCAGGCGGCGGATGTGGCGTCCGTACAACAGCAGTTGCAGGAGATCGAACGGCTGCGCGGGGCCGCCCGGGTCGAGCTGGGCACACTCACGTCCAAGCAGTCCGATCTGAAGCGGCACAAGAAGACGGTCACCTCGAAGCTGACCGAGGCGCGAAGGATTCTTGCCCGGCTCACGCAGGAGGACCGCGCGCGCCTCGACACCCCGGGCGCCGGCGCGGGACACGCCTCGCGCTCCTCGTCATCCTCCCAGCGCACCATCACCGGCCCTGTCTCCCCCGCCACGTCCACCGCCAACGCCCCCAACACCCGTGCCGCCGCAGCCGTTTCCTACGCCTACGCCAAGATCGGCAGCCCTTATGTCTGGGGCGCCACCGGCCCCAACGCCTTCGACTGCTCCGGCCTGATCCAGGCGGCGTACCGTTCCGCCGGAGTCTCGCTGCCCCGCACCACCTATGCCCAGATCAACGCCGGCCGCCGCGTCGCCCGCTCCGAACTCCAGCCCGGTGACCTGGTCTTCTACTACTCCGGCATCAGCCATGTGGGCATCTACGTCGGCAACGGCCAGATGATCCACGCCCCGAATCCATCGGCGTCGGTCCGCGTCTCCCCCCTCGACGAGATGCCGTACGCGGGAGCCACCCGGGTGGTGTGAGGCGGGGGCCGCGCCACAGGAGCCGGGATGCTCAGGGGCCGCCCTCACGGGCCCTCACGGGGAGGCTTGTCCGGTGCGATTCCTGACGGCCTCCTGTGCGGTACGAAGCCGAGCGGCAGTGCACATGGCATGGGAATTGGCCCTGTAACGGCGATCTCCATTGGCCCTGTTCGCCGGACCATTCTCGAACGAGGCTCACACCCCATGACGACCTCCACGCCCAAGCCCACCTCCGCGCCCTCGGCAATGCCGCCCCTCAGCGCGGCCGACACCTATGTCCATGGCTACTCCGACCACGAATCCCGTCGGCTCGCCGACCAGGCCGACACCCTCGCCGAGCTGCTCCACCACGGCACGGCCTATCCGGCGGGCGCCAAGGTCCTTGAGGTCGGCTGCGGAGTCGGCGCGCAGACCGTGCACCTGATCGCGAGCAGCCCCGAGGCGCACTTCACCGCGGTGGACATCTCGGCGACCTCCCTGGCCCTCGCCCGCGCCAGGGTGACGGCCCACGCGCCGGACGCCCAGGTGACCTGGCTCCAGGCCGACCTCTTCGAACTCCCCTTCGCTGAAGCCGAATTCGACCACCTCTTCATCTGTTTCGTCCTTGAACACCTGCCCGACCCGCACCGCGCCCTCACCACCCTCCGTCGCCTCCTGCGCCCCGGCGGCACCCTGACCGTCATCGAGGGCGACCACGGCTCCGCGTTCTTCCACCCCGACAGCCCGCACGCCCGCGCCACCGTCGACTGCCTCGTCCGACTCCAGTCCGCGGCGGGCGGAAACGGCCTCCTGGGCCGCCAACTCCACCCTCTCCTCTCCGCAGCGGGCTTCACACACGTGACCGTTCATCCCCGCACGGTCTACGTCGACCGCTCCCGCCCCGCCCTGGTGAAGGGCTTCACCCTCGACACCTTCACCGCCATGATCGAGTCCGTACAAGAGGAGGCCCTGGCCGCGAACCTGATGACCCCGGCGGACTGGGAGCGCGGCATCGCCGACCTCCGCCGCACCGCCACGGACGACAACGGCACCTTCCACTACACCTTCTTCAAGGCAGTGGCCCAAAAGTCGGCAGCTCCCGGCCCGGCAGCCGCGCCGACTGCGGTCACACCAGTCGTCGTGCCGTCGCCCACCTCGTCAGCTCATGCCGGTTCGACAGCTGCAACTTCCGCAGCACGGCGGACACATGGGACTCCACCGTCTTCACCGAGATGAACAACTGCTTGGCGATCTCCTTGTACGCATAGCCTCGGGCGATCAGCCGCAGCACCTCGCGCTCGCGCTGGGTGAGCCGGTCGAGGTCCTCGTCGACGGGTGGGGCGTCGGTGGAGGCGAAGGCGTCGAGCACGAACCCGGCCAGGCGCGGCGAGAACACCGCGTCTCCCTCCTGGACCCGGAAGATGGAGTCGACCAGGTCGGACCCCGTGATCGTCTTGGTCACATAGCCCCGCGCACCACCCCGGATCACCCCGATGACGTCCTCCGCCGCATCCGACACGGACAGGGCGAGGAACCGCACGGGCTGCTCGGTGTCCGACATCAACGCCGAGCAGCGGCGCAGCACTTCTACCCCACCGCCACCGGGCAGATGGACGTCCAGGAGCACCACCTCGGGCCGTGTGCTGGTGATCACCGAGACCGCCTGGTCGACGTCCGGCGCCTCCCCGACGACCTCGACGCCCGTACGCTCCGTCTGCCCGATCTCGGCCTGAACTCCCGTACGGAACATTCGGTGATCGTCGACCAGCACGACCCTCACATGCCGCCCCGGCCCGGAGACAACGGCCTGCTCGCCCTGGCCGCCGCCCGAACCGGCCGCCGACACGGCCTCACTTCCCTGGCCCTCGGCCGGTCCGATGCCCGAACCGCCTTGTGCGGCAAAGTCGTTCGCCCCGTTCGCGTCGCTCATGACGTCGTCTCCGCCCTCTCCATCTCCAACTCGACCTCCGTGCCGCCACCCGGTACGGCGCGGAGCCGTGCCGTACCGCCGTTGCGCTCCATACGGCCGATGATCGATTCTCTGACCCCCATGCGGTCGGCGGGTATCGCGTCGAGGTCGAAGCCGGGGCCTCGGTCACGGACGGACACGAAGACCGTGCTGCCCTCGACCTCGGCGTAGACCTGTACGGCACCCCCCTCGCCACCGTACTTGGCGGCGTTCACCATCGCCTCGCGCGCGGCCTGCATCTGCGCGGTCAGCCCCTCGTCGAGGGGGCAGTCCCCCACGACGACCACCTCTATCGGGGCACCGTGCTTGTCCTCGACCTCGGCCGCGTTGCGCCGCACGGCCTCGGCGAGCGTGCTGGGCTGCTCGTCCTCGTCCTTGCCGGTGCCCTCGGGCTTGTACAGCCAGTTGCGCAGGTCTCGCTCCTGGGCACGGGCCAGGCGGCGGACCTCGCCTGGGTTGTCCGCGTTGCGCTGTATCAGCGTCAGTGTGTGCAGCACCGAGTCATGGACATGGGCGGCGACCTCGGCCCGCTCCTGGGCGCGGATGCGCATCAGGCGCTCCTCGGAGAGGTCCTGGGTCATCCGGACGAGGTACGGCCCCGCCAGCAGCGTTATACCGACGAGGACCGCGAGCGCCGCCTGCAGCACCGAGCGGAGGTGCGCGGTGGAGCCCTGCAGGACGAACACCCCGGAGACGCCCACGGTGACCAGCAGGACGCCGGCCACGGTACGGAGCAGGGTGATCGTGGGCCGGCGGCGGCCGACCTCGGCCCAGCGGGCCCGCCGGGCGTTGTCCGCCTGCCGCCAGACCAGGGCCACGCCGGCCGCGACGAGCACGGTCGGCAGGAGATAGGCGGTGGCGGTGTCTCCCAGATTCACATTGCTGACAAAGACCATCGCCACGACGACCATCAGGAGAAGCGCGAGGATCTGGCCCCGGTCCGGCTTGCGGGCCACCAGTCTGCGGCGACCGTCGGGGGAGGTCTCGGTGGCGATGGCCGGGGGCCGTTGATTGTCCACTCCGCCCACGCCCAGCGGCACGAAGAACCAGAACGCCGCGTACACCAGGGCGCCCAGGCCGTCCGCTGTGAACAGGCCGACGAACACGAGCCGCACCCAGATCACAGGCAGGCCGAGATGTCCGGCGAGCCCTCGCGCCACTCCTCCGAGCCAGCGACCGTCGCTGCTGCGGTAGAGCTTGCGCGGGGGCCGCGGAGTGTCGACTGGCAGTGCTGCGGCTTCCGGCATGCCATCGATGTTCACACGCATGGCGGAGCGAGGCATCAGGGTCGACCCCCGAGACGCCCCTGATCTTCGGCCCGCCCGTGATCGAACACATCCCGGGTCGGATATCAGGGTTCGACCAGGGTCATCCCGACTGCCATCGGACCGGCCCGGCCGTCACGATGGACGCATGACGGATCACCAGCACGCGGCATCGGAGCAGGGCCCCGGCCCAACTCCCGACACCCAGCGGCCGAACGCAAGGCCGCAGGACGCCATGCCCACAGCGGGCACGGCGGATGCGCCGCGGGCGGACGAGGGCACGGGGACACGGCCGGCTGAGGCTACGCGCACAGCCTTGGGCGCGGGTGTGCGTAGGTACACGGGTGTGGGTACATACGCGGGCGCGGGCACAGGCGCACGCGCGGAACAAGCGGACTCGGTGACCGCCGATGCGGCCGCTGGAGCCACTGGGCCCGACCCCGCTGGACGCGGGGATGGCGACAGCCCTGCCGGATCTCGGCGTACGGGTGGCGGCAGTTCGGCCACAGGCAAGGCCGGTCCTGCCGGTCCTGCCGGTCCTGCCGGCTCTGCCGGCTCTGGTGGCTCTGGTGGCTCTGGTGGCTCTGGTGGCTCTGGCGATCCTCGCAACCCCAGCGCTTCCGGTGGTCCCGGTGGCTTGGGCGGGTCGGGTGGTTCGGCTGGACATGCCGCTCCTGGCGATCCAGGTGACCCGGACCCGAACAATCCGGACGGTGTCCTCGCGGCTCCCCTCAAATTCCGTCGCGACCGGCGGTACAAGATGGTGGGTGGCGTCTGTGCCGGGTTGGGACGGCAGTGCGACATGGACCCGGTGATCTTCCGGATCGTGTTCGCGGTGCTCTCCGCGACCGGTGGTCTCGGCCTCATTTTCTACGGCTTCGCCTGGCTGTTCGTGCCGTACGACGACGAGGAGCAGAACGAGGTACGCAAGCTGCTGACCGGCCGGGTCGACGGCCATGCCCTGGCGGCCGTGCTCTTCGCGCTGGTCGGCTGCGGTGTTTTCCTCACCATGCTGGGCAACAAGACGGCCCTCACCTTCTCCGTGATCGTCGCCCTGCTCCTGGTGGGCGCGGGGTACTGGTCGCAGCAGCGCGGCGCCCCCGACCCCGATCCGCTCGCCGCGCAGGCCGTCGCCGACGCCCCACCGGAAGCGCAGGCTCCGCCCGTGGCCGCCGCCTACCCCTCATGGTGGCGTGACCCGATAGTCAAGGACGGCACCCATGTGGGCGGCACTGGCTATCTGTGGGGCCCTTGGGACACCCGCGACCGGGACATCGCGGCGGCGGTGAACATCGCCCGTGGTGCTCCCCACCGCCAGGACATACGCGCCCCGCACCGGCCGAAGCCTCGTGGGCCGCGCTGGATAGGCGGCTGGGTCTTCCTGCTCGCCTTGCTCGCCGGCGGCGCCGGTACGGGCGCTACATGGGAGGAGCGCACGCTGGCCGCCAGCCTGCAGACCGGTATGGCCTGCGCGCTGGTCGTGTTCGGCCTGGGCATAGCCGTGAGCGCGTTCCTGGGGCGCACGGGAGCGGGCTCGATCATTCTGGCAGTGGTCACGGCTGGCCTCCTGGCCTGCGCGGCGGCGCTCCCGGCGAACATCACCACTGACTGGGCCCGTACGGAGTGGACACCGCGGAACGCGGCGAGTGTGGAGGCCCGCTACGAGCTGGGGACGGGCGTGGGCACGCTGGATCTGACGAAGGTGGATGTGCCGAGGGGGCAGACGGTGGCGACGAGCGTGGAGGTGGGCGCGGGCAAGGTGAAGGTGGTGGTTCCGTCAGATGTCACCGTACGGCTCGACATGGAGGTGGGTCTGGGTGACATCCAGTTGCCGGGTGAGGACAGGGAGGACGTGGACGTGGCACCGGACAAGCATGCTGAGCGGACGCTGGCCCCAGCGCAGGACGCGAAGAGCGGCGGCACGATCACGATCGACTTGGAGGTCGGCGTAGGACAGGCGGAGGTGACCCGTGCTACGGCATGAGTTCAAGCCGGGCAAGCTCGTCGCCGGCGCCGTCCTGACTCTCGCCGGCGTCATCTACCTGGGCGACGCGGGCGGGGCCTGGAAGACACCATGGTTCGCGGTGATACCGCTCGTCGTCGCCGGGCTGTTCCTGGCGGGCACGGTGGCGTTCCTGAACCACGCGATACGCGGCCATCGGGCGCCGGGCTGGAGGGCGGGACGACCGGTGGGGGCGGAAGGACTCCCAGGGACGCCAGGGGACCCGACGGGCGCCACAGGCCCGGTGGGTCCGGCAGGCCCGGCAGGCCCGGTGGGTCCAGCAGGTCCCGGGGGCCCTGGAGGACCGGGCGGACCGGGCGGACCGGATAGACCGGTGGGCCCCGCAGGCCGGGGTGGGCCGACAGGGGCGGCTGGATCTACTGGACGCACAGGCCGGTAGAACCAGGCCGGGCCGCCAGACCGCTTGACCGCCGCGCTGCCGCGCCCGGCCAGGGTGGGTCGGGGAAGCCGGGCCGGGCCAGACGGGACGCCCGCGCCGCAGAGTCGGGCCAAGGTCGGCCGGACCGGGAGGGTCGGAGGGGGGAGGCTGGCGTTAGCGGTAGGTGCTCGCGCGGTGGCGGTGGCTGCGGCGGGAGCGGAGGGCGGCGTCGACCGAGAGGATCGGGGCGCCGGCGAGGATGAGGGGAATCCAGGCCATGAGGTAGGGGAGGTCGTTGCCGTAATAGTAGGGGGACGCTGACCAGCTGACCGTCAGCCAGAGGCTGAGGGAGATGAGGGCGCCGCCGAAGGCGGCCAGGCGGGCGAAAAGGCCGATGAGGGTGCCGATACCGACGGCGAGTTCGCCGAAGGCGATGGCGTAGCCGAAGCCGACGGGGTTGTTGAGGGCCATGTCGATCATGGCGGGGATCGCGGAGGCGTCCCGGGCGGCGCTCATCATGTCGCCGATGGAGCCGGAGCCGGAGTCGGCCATGAAGGCGCTGTCGGTGAGTTTGTCCAGGCCGGCGTAGATGAAGGTGACGCCCAGGAAGACACGTAGAGGGAGGAGGGCGTAGCGGGTGGCCGCGTCTCTCCAGTCGCCGTTGTCGCGATAGGGGGTGTGGGAGTCCGTGCGAATGTCGTGAGTCATCAGTCTGCGCCGCCTCTTGTTCGCCGTGCCGTTGACCCCTCAACAGACGATACGGTCGGAAGGGTGGGGGTGCTCAAGAGTGCGCCACGGTTTTTCCGCCTTGTGTCATCCCGTCCCGGGGGATGCCCGGCCCCCAGGCGGTTGTCGTCGCCTCTGCTCCACTGCTCTCCCCGGCCCGTTCCAGGGGCTGCGTCCCATAACCTCCGGGGATCTCGGGCCCACCGTGGGTACCAGCCTCGCCTTCCCCTCCTCCTTTTCCCTCCCCTCCTCTTCCCCCTCTCCTTCCGATGGTTTCGGAGGGGGTTGGGAGGCCCACTGCCACACAGCTCGGTCGTGTGATGCGGGGCGTCGCGGCGAGGTGGTCCTCGGCGGGGCGGTTCCGGGCGCCGGACGTCGAGGGGTGCCGAAGCCCAGGGCCCGGGGCCCGGGGCCCTGAGGGCAGCCGGTCGGTCACGGTGACACCCCGGCCGGTTCCGGCTGGGGCGGTGGGGTCAGTCGGCGGAGACCTCGATGGTGTAGGGGTTGGTCTCCACGCCGGCGGTGGTGACGACCTGGACCTCGACCCTGCCGGGTTCCACGTCGGCGGGGACGGGGACGGTGAGGACGGTGTCGGTGGGGTTGCTGAAACCGCCGGGGATGGGGACGAGGGGGACATGGACATGGACGGGGCCGATGCGGACGACCATGCGGGAGAGCCGGTCGGCTGTCTGGGCGCCCGGGGGGACGAAGCCGGCGCCGCGGATCTCGATGTCGTCGCCGTTGCGGATGGGGGCGTCGAGGTCGCCGGCCTCGCGGGCGCGTACGACGGAGAGGATGACGGGGCGGCCTCCCTCGGCGTACTTGCCGGCGACATAGGTGGCGGCGGAGACCAGGACGAGGAGGGCGAGGCCCCAGGGGAGGTCGGGGAGTTGGTCGGGGCGGCGGGCGAGGCGTACGGCCGCGAAGAGAAGGGCGACGGTGCAGATGATCACGTACTGGATGTCGGTGAAGCTGCCTCGGCCGGAGTCGTCGGTGAGGAGGTCGGCGGCCCGGGGCCGGTGGGCGCGGACCTTCTGGAGGCGTTGGCCGAGGACGCGGAGGCCCACGATTCGGCGGACCAGGACGGCGATGCCGCAGACGACGGCGAGGACGGTCACGATGCCCGCGCCCCGGGCGAGGTCGAGGCCGGCGATCAGGGCGTCACGTTCGATGTGGTCGGAGGCGGCGGCGAGGCGGCAGACCAGCACGAGGACGGAGAAGACGACGAAGAGGACCCAGCCGGCCGCGACGGCACGGGAGGTGGAGAGACGGTTGTCCTCGCCGATGACCGGGGCGAGGGCGCCGCCGCGGGCCCGGTGGAGATAGCCGGAGCCGGTGAGGGCGCCGCCCACGAGCAGGGCGGCGATGAGGCCGGCGGTACGGGCGACGGTCCAGCCCGCGCCGATCGCGGTGAGCGCCTGGACGAGGAGGAGCACGACGACGGCGGCCCAGACGACGATCGCCGTGCGCAGCCAGAGCCGGGCCAGCCAGGCCTCGCCCTCGACACGGCCTCGTTCGGCGACGATGGCCGCGGACTGGGTGAGTTCGTCGGAGACCCACTGCCGGGAGGCGGACGCGGAGTGCGCGACGGCTGCGGGCAGTCCCTGTCCGGAGGCGAACTCCTCCCGCTTCAGCAGGAATTCGGCGACCGCGCGCCGGTGTCCCGCGCGCGCTCCGTGCGGGCAGTCCCCGCACGTGCATCCGCCGTCATGGGTTCCCGCGCCCATGCCCCCTCTCGCCTCCTGCACCGCCACGCCCGAGCCCGCCTTCCCGCGTCGCGGCCGCCTCCGCGTCCGCGTCCCTCGGCATTCGCCGTCATCGAAATCATTGCCGACATCATCGCCAACACCCACACCGCGTACGGCACCGGCATCGGCTTCGGCGCCCTCACCACGACCACCTGGGCCTCGTACGTACGTCCGCGCCTTACCACAGGCGTGCGGCCGTACAACTGCCCCGTGATGACAGCGAATTGTGCCGTATGGAACACGGCTCGCGCCCGGCAGGGGCACTGAGCGCAAGGAGAGCGCGGGGTGAAGTAGCGGCCCCCGTGTTGACCGGGCTGGGAGAACGTGTCCATGGCCGAGATCATCCAGCGGGACGGGACCTGAGCCTTCGACGGTACGCAGGTCAGGATCGGCTGGAACGACACGTGCGGCCGCGTCGAGCGCGCGACCGGCCGCGCATCATCGCGCTCGGGGATCTCGTGGGGGTGGAGTGGTTGCCCAACTCCGGTTATGAGGGCGGGGTCTTGCGGTTTGTGACGCGGGAGACGGTGTTCTCGAAGTTGCCGCCGGAGAGAGATCCGTTCGCGCTGGATCTGTGGGGCAGTGCGCGGCGCGATCTGCTGACGGCGCTGGTGGCCACGGCCGTCACCGCTCGGCTTCCGCATCCGTCCGCTCGCGCGAGCGCCGCCGGGGGTCAGCCGCAGGCGTCCGGTGCCACCATCGCCGACGCCGCCACCACCGTCGCGCCGGGCGCCGATCACCATGACGTTCTGCGGGGGTTTTGAGGGGTTGCGCCACAGCGCCGTTGCGATGAGAGGTCTTTGTGCGACTGCGGGTTCGCGGTGGCTGGTCGCGCCCACGCGGCGGAGCCGCACATCGATACAGCCCGCGCCCCTTTGGGGGAGGCTTCGCCCCCAAAAAAAGGAAAACAATCAGCTCAGCAGGTCCGGCTCGCTTCTGCTGATGTCCTGCCACAACGGCTGGTAGTTGATCCAGGCCACCAAGTCTCCGCCCGCCTGCTCCCGGGTCGCCACGGCCAAGCGGTGGTCGATGTACAGGGGGCGGCCCGCGGCCTTCGCGGTGAGCTGGACCTGGGCCGAGCGTTCCATCGACAGGAACCACCAGGCCGCGGCGTCCACCGAGTCGCCGACGGTCAGCAGGCCATGGTTGCGCAGGACCAGGGCCTTGCGGGAGCCCAGGACGGCCGCGATGCGGCGGCCCTCGTCGGCGTCGACGGCGACACCGGTGTAGTGGTCGTACAGGGCGTGGTCCTCGTAGAAGGCGCAGGACTCCTGGGTTATCGGCTCTATGAGGTCGCCGAGGGCGGCGAGGGCGCGGCCGTGTACGGAGTGGCAGTGGGCGACGGCGACGACGTCGGGGCGGGCGGCGTGCACCTGGGCGTGGACGGTGAAGGCGGCCTGGTTGACGTGGTAGCGGCCCTCGATCACCTGCCCGTCCTGGTTGGCGAGAACGAGATCACTCACCGTGACGTGCTTGAAGGGCATCCCGAACGGGTTGACCCAGAAGCAGTCGCTGAACTCCGGGTCGCGCGCGGTGATGTGACCCGAGACGCCGTCCTCGAATCCCAGTCGCCCGAAGATCCTCAGGGCCCCGGCCAGCCGTTCCTTGCGGTGCCGTCGTTCGTCCGCGAGCGTCTCGTGCATCGGCGGCATGGCGAACCGTAGCTGGTCGGTGGGTAGCGGCAGGGGCGGTGTGGGCCCGTGCATGTGTCCTCCAGAGGGGCTTCCTTTACGAAGCGGAAGTTACCGTCGGTCGCCCAGGCAGAACAGGTGCGTCCGGAGAAGAGAGTACGCAACCGTTACGGAAGTCACGGAAGCGCGGTAGTGCGACGCCTGGGGCGGCCGAGTTCGCCGGGCAAGCGGACCGAGTTCGCGGGACAACCGGACAGCGGGTGTCGGGTATCCGCGTGAGACTCGTCGTATGCCACGGAACAACTGGGCGGCCTTCGTCGCCGCCGAACCCGAACTCGCCGCCGTCGTCGAGGCCCGTTTCGGTGCCTTCACGCATCACGTCCTGGCCACGCTCCGCAAGGACGGGTCGCCGCGTACGACGGGGCTGGAGGCCAGGTTCCAGAGCGGTGAACTCTGGCTGGGGATGATGCCGGACTCGTTCAAGGCGCTCGATCTGCGCCGCGACCCGCGTTTCTCGCTGATGGCCAATCCGGGGGCCGGTACGGAGATGGGCGGGGGTGATGTGCGGATCAGTGGACGGGCGTTCGAGGTCGACGATCCCGCGGTGAAGGCCACGTACGGAGAGGGCGACAAGGGTGGTGAAGAACGCGAAGAGGTGAAACCGCCGGAGCCGTTTCACCTCTTCCGCACCGAGTTGACGGAGGTCGTACGGACCTACGTCGAGAACGACAAGTATCTGGTCGTCCAGGTCTGGAAGCCCGGAGAGCCGGTGCGGACTCTCAAGCGGACCTAGACCATCACAGGAGCGCCGGGGTCACTCCCACTCGATCGTGCCCGGGGGCTTGCTGGTCACGTCGAGGACGACGCGGTTGACGTCGGCGACCTCGTTGGTGATGCGTGTGGAGATCTTCGCGAGGACGTCGTAGGGCAGGCGTGACCAGTCGGCGGTCATGGCGTCCTCGGAGGAGACCGGGCGCAGGACGATCGGGTGGCCGTACGTACGGCCGTCGCCCTGGACGCCGACGCTGCGGACGTCCGCGAGGAGGACGACCGGGCACTGCCAGATGTCGCGGTCGAGGCCGGCGGCCGTCAGCTCCTCGCGGGCGATGGCGTCGGCCTCGCGCAGCAGGTCGAGACGGTCCTTGGTGACCTCGCCGACGATGCGGATGCCGAGGCCGGGGCCGGGGAACGGCTGGCGCTGGACGATCTCCTCCGGCAGGCCCAGCTCCTGGCCGACCATGCGGACCTCGTCCTTGAACAGCTTCCGGAGCGGCTCGATGAGCTTGAACTCCAGGTCCTCCGGCAGGCCGCCCACGTTGTGGTGGGACTTGATGTTGGCCGTACCGGTGCCGCCGCCGGACTCGACGACGTCGGGGTACAAGGTCCCCTGGACGAGGAACTCCACCGCCGGGCCCTCGTCCGCGATGATCTCGGCCTGGGCCTGTTCGAAGACCCGGATGAACTCGCGGCCGATGATCTTCCGCTTCTCCTCGGGGTCGGACACCCCGGCGAGCGCCTTGAGGAAGCGCTCCTCCGCGTCGACGACCTTCAGCTGGACGCCGGTGGCCGCGACGAAGTCCTTCTCGACCTGCTCGGTCTCGTTCTTGCGCATCAGGCCGTGGTCGACGTACACGCAGGTCAGCTGGGAGCCGATGGCCTTCTGGACGAGGGCCGCGGCGACCGCCGAGTCGACGCCGCCGGAGAGGCCGCAGATGGCGCGCTTGTCGCCGACCTGCTCGCGGATGGCCGCGACCTGCTCCTCGATGACGTTGCCCGTGGTCCAGGAGGGGGTCAGGCCCGCGCCCCGGTACAGGAAGTGTTCGAGTACCTGCTGGCCGTGGGTGGAGTGCATGACCTCCGGGTGGTACTGGACGCCGTACAGCTTCTTCTCGTCGTTCTCGAAGGCGGCGACCGGTACGACGTCGGTGGAGGCCGAGACCGTGAAGCCCTCGGGGGCGGCCGAGCAGGCGTCGCCGTGCGACATCCACACCGACTGCTCGGCCGGGGTGCCCTCGAAGAGGGTCGAGCCGGACTTCGATACGTGCAGAGGCGTACGGCCGTACTCGCGCGCCCCCGTGTTGTCGACGGTGCCGCCGAGGGTCTGGGCCATCAGCTGGAAGCCGTAGCACATGCCGAAGATCGGGACGCCGGAGTCGAAGAGGGCGCGGTCGAGGCGGGGGGCCGCGTCGGCGTAGACCGAGGAGGGGCCGCCGGAGAGGATGATCGCCGCCGGGTTCTTGGCGAGCATCTCCGTGACCGGCATGGTGCTGGGGACGATCTCGCTGTAGACCCGGGCCTCGCGGACGCGGCGGGCGATGAGCTGGGCGTACTGCGCGCCGAAGTCGACGACCAGGACGGTGTCGGGGGTGGCGGTTGCAGCGGGGGTCGCTGATGACACGGGGTGCCTTTCGGCGATGGGGCGAGGGTCTTGTGCGGCCGAGTCTACCGGGGCGCCCTCCTCTGCCGCCGTCCAGCCTTTTTCGCCCACCCGCCCACCCGACTCGGTCCGCTGGGAAGCGAACGTTCAGGGCGTGACGGTGACCGCCGGGGAGCATCGGGGAGCAACTTTGGGGAGGGATTCGAGGGAGGTCGATTCGGGCGGGTGCGCGGTGAGAGGGCTGAGAGGCCGGGGCCGTTCGGCACCGCCGGAACGCGTCGCTGTGGTTACTCGCCGTTGCGGCGGAGAAAGATGGGTGCGCGGTGACGGGCTGAGAGGCCAGGACCGTTCGGCACCGCCGAAATGCGTCGCCGTGGTCGCTCGCCATTGCGGCCGAGAAAGTCGGGTGCGCGGTGAGAGGGCTGAGAGGCCAGGACCGTTCGGCACCGCCGGAACGCGTCGCCGTGGTCGCTCGCCGTTGCGGCCGAGAAAGTCGGGCGCGCGGTGACGGGCTGCGGAGCCGGGGGCATTCCGTATCGCCGGAATGCGTCGTCATGGTCGCTCGCCGTTGTGGTGGAGAAGGCGTAGGCGGGGACAGGGCAGAGGACGGGGGCGCGGGAGGAACCGCCCGCTCCGGGTGGTGCGGGGGCGTGGCATACTGGGCGCGTGTTCTCGCACTCGACCTTCGTGTTTATCTATGGCAGCCGGTCCGCCGGGTGTCATGGTCGTGTTGCTTGAGCTGCTGACAAGCGACTTCCCAGGCGCCCCGGACCGACAAGGTCCGGGGCGTTCGGCGTTTTCGGGGCTTGCCGGTCAGTCGGTTCAGGGGCGTCTCCCGCACGCATCACCCACACGCATCACTGATGAGGAGACCTGACATGACCGTCACCGCTGGCGACCGTACCGGTGCGCGTACCCCTGAGGCCGCTGATCTGATCAGCGGGGCCCGAGAGCGGATCGACGCGATCGACGATCGGATCATCGGGCTGGTGCAGGAGCGGATGGCCGTGTCGGCGGTCATTCAGGAGGCCCGCATCGGGTCGGGCGGCCGGCGCGTGAACCTCTCCCGCGAGATGGAGGTCCTCACTCACTACAGCGACGCCCTCGGCAAGCCCGGCACCGCCCTCGCCATGACCCTGCTGGAACTCTGCCGGGGACGTATCTGAATCCGGCACAGCCGTAGCGCACCGGCGGCGCACGTACGTACGGCTGCTCTCTCACCCGTACGGCGCGTGACCGCCGTGCGACACGCCTCGTTGGTCCGGATGCCCGTGCCAGCCAGGTCCGGGCCCGAAAGAACCACGCGTGGCTCCGCTGGAGCGATGAGGTGTACGGATCGTGCCGTGCGCCGTGGGACCTCGCTCCAGGGTTGTGACCGGACTGCAGGGGACAGCAGCCCGGTCACTCAAGAGAACGGTCGGCTCCGGGGACGCCCGGGGCCGACCGGCGGACCGTTCAAGGGTGGTCGACACGGTTGCGGAGGCCGTTCGCCACCGGCACGAACCACAACAGCCCGCCACCCCACACACCCGCCATCCCCCACACCCGCCGTCACCTCACAGCAGTCATTCATCCCTGACCACCTTCCCCACCAGCGGCGCAACCCCCCGGCGCCGCTTCTCGGCACCGGCGCCGCCCTGACGTCGGTGCTGACAGAGAAGGGCCCCGCCGGATCACGGAATCGCGCATTCCGGCCGCGGGGCCCTTCGTCGTGCGTGGTGTGTCAGGCGGTCGCCTTCTCCAGCTTCGCCAGCTGGGCTTCCAGGACCGCGTCCGGCACCTGGGCCTTGTTCGCGTCGAGGATGTTCATCGCGTAGAACGCGGCCAGCGTCGAACCGCTGCGGACGATCGTGAAGCTCATCGGGATCGAGGTGCCCTCGATGTCGCCCTTCAGCTTGTACGAGACGGCCTCGTCGCCCTTCTCGGGGGCGGTGAGGGCCTCGATACCGCTGTACTTGTTGCCGACCTGCTCGTACTCGGTGCAGTTCTTCGACGCCGTACGCAGATCGGCCATCAGCTTCTCGGCGTCGCTCTGCTCGTAGGCGAGGAGGGCGGTCGTGACGACGGTGCCGGTGAGGTCGGTCTTGGCGGTGAGCGTACGGCCGACCCGGGCCTCCGCGTTGGGGTCGGAGGTGAAGAAGAACATGTTGGCGAGGGGCTGGCAGGCCGCCGGGTTCGCGGGGACGGTCTCGGCCGGCATCTCCGCGGCCGACTTCTCCTCGACCTCGTAGCCCTTGACGTCACCGTCGGCCAGCGAGGCCTTCTTCAGCTGGGCCTCGGTCAGCGCGCCCTGGCCCGACGTGTCCTTCGTGTCCTCGGCGGCCGAGGCGGTGGCCTTCGCCGACGGCTTGGTGTCCGCGCCCTTGTCCTCGTCACCGCCGCCCCCGCCGCAGGCCGCGGTGAGCGACAGCGCCGCCACGGCCGACACGGCCGCCACCATCCGCGCCGCCTTCGTCTTCTTTGTTCTCCCGGTCGCCGTCGAGCGCACGATCCCCGTCCCCATCCCCATCCCCGTCATGGTCCCCGTCCTCGCGGCCTTCGCCGCTTCGCGTCTCATGCCTCACAGAGGCCCCACGCCTCACAGAAGCTCCATAGAGGGCCATCAGATCATGTTCAGATCATTTCCGTGACATCGCGTCCCATGAGCGCCCTCCCTCACCTCACCCCCACCAGAATGTGACTCACGTCACTTCAAAAATGTGTGATCGGGAGGGCAACCCTTCCTCCGCCTCACCAGTCACACCCTGCGTAAGTCACACCTGGGACTGCGCAAGGCGTCACGCCCCGCAACGCAGGGAGACGCAGGAAGGACCCGCACTCGGAGGGGGGTGCGGGTCCTTCTCGTCTTGTGACGGGCTGCTGCTACATCTACTTCTTCGGCGGCACCGTCGGTACCGGCAGTATCGGCAGACGCAGTGCGCCGAAGGCGTCCGCCGGGACCGCCGGGGTGTGCGGGGGCACCGGGGTGAGGCGTTCGTAGGACGCGCCGGGGGCGGGGCGGGGGTCCGGCTCGCCCTTGTTGGGCCAGTACGACATCGCGCGCTCGGCCTGGGCGGTGATCGTCAGGGACGGGTTGACGCCCAGGTTGGCGGAGACGGCGGAACCGTCGACGACCGAGATACCGGGGTGGCCGTACAGGCGGTGGTACGGGTCGATGACGCCCTCGTCGGCGGTGGCGCCGATGGGGCAGCCGCCGAGGAAGTGGGCGGTGAGGGGGGTGCCCATCAGTTCGCCCACGTTGCTGCCGGGGAAGCCGTTGATCTCGGTGGCGATGGCGTCGGCGGCGGTCGTGGCGGACTCGATCTGGGTGGGGTTGGGGGCCCCATGGCCCTGGCGGGCCGTCAGCAGGCCCTTGCCGAGGCCCTTCGGCTTCAGATAGGTGCTCAGGGAGTTGTCCAGGGACTGCATTACCAGGGCGATGATCGTGCGCTCCGACCAGCGGCGGTTGGAGAGCGAACGGACCACCAGAAGAGGGTGTTTGGCGGCGTGCGCCAGCCAGCCGAGGACACGTGACGCGCCGGAGGCCCCCGCGCCCGCGTAGGGGACCTGGACGATCGAGAGGCCGCCCATCGAGTTGGAGCCCTTGCCATAACGGACCGGCTCGATATGGGTGTTCTCGTCGGGGTGGATGGACGACGTGATCGCCACGCCCTTGGTGAAGTCGGCCTTCGGGGCGCCATGGGCCTTGCGGTAGCGGCGGTCGTCGGTCTGGGCGCCGACCAGGGCCTCGGAGTTGGTGCGGGTGAGCATGCCCAGGTGGTCGGAGAGGTGCGGGAGTTGGCCGTTCGCCTTCATACGGTGCAGGAGGGTCTGGGTCCCGTAGGTGCCGGCGGCGAGGACGATCCGGCGGGCCTTCAGCACCCGGCCCTTGCCCTTCCTGCGGTTGTCGGTCGGGAGGGTCGTCACGGCGTAACCGCCCTGCGAGTCCTCCGTGACGGCGACGACCGCCGTCATCGGGTGGACGACGGCGCCCGCCTTCTGGGCGAGGTGGAGGTAGTTCTCGTTGAGGGTGTTCTTCGCGCCGTGGCGGCAGCCGGTCATGCACTCGCCGCACTCGGTGCAGGCGTTGCGGGCCGGGCCCGCGCCGCCGAAGTAGGGGTCCGCGACGGTTTCGCCGGGCGCGGCCTTGGCCTTGCCGTCGGCGTCCTCCCCGTCACCGAAGAAGACGCCGACCGGGGCCATGTGGAAGCTGTCGCCGACCCCCATCCGCTCGGCGGCGGCCTTCAGATGGACGTCCGACGGGGTCGTGGTCGGGTTGATCCGTACGCCGAGCATGCGGCGGGCCTGGTCGTAGTACGGCTTCAACTCCTCCTGCCAGTCGGTGATGTCCTTCCACTGGGGGTCGTCGAAGAAGGCCTTCGGCGGTACGTAGAGGGTGTTGGCGTAGTTGAGCGAGCCGCCGCCGACGCCGGCTCCGGCCAGCACCATGACGTTGCCGAGGAGATGGATGCGCTGGATTCCGTACATGCCGAGGGCGGGGGCCCAGAGGTAGTTCTTCAGGTCCCAGGAGTTCTTGGGGAGGGTGGCGCGGGTGAAGCGACGGCCCGCTTCCAGGACGCCGACCTTGTAGCCCTTCTCGGTCAGGCGCAGGGCGGTCACGCTGCCGCCGAAGCCCGAGCCGACCACGATGACGTCGTAGTCGTAAGCGGTTTGAGGCACGTTTGCTCCTCGTTGAGTTTCCGTGCGGGCCGTATGTGGCTGGTCGCGCCCCTGCGGCGGAGCCGCATATCGACAGGGCCCCGCGCCCCTACGGGGCGCTCACCTGAGCCGAAGTGCCTTCATCACCCTCAGGCTCCGGCTCATGAACTCCGCGTACTTCTCGTCGTCCATGCCCAGCGCCGGAGCCATCGGCAGAACCCGCTGCTGGGCCACCGTCTGGGCCTCCGTGTACTTGAGGATGCCCTCCGAGCCATGGCGGCGGCCGAGGCCGGAGTCCTTCATTCCGCCCATGGGGGACTGGACGCTTCCGTAGGCGGAGGCGTAGCCCTCGTTGACGTTGACCGTGCCGGCGCGGAGGCGGGCGGCGACGGCCCGGCCGCGGCGGCCGTCCTTGGTCCAGACGGAGGCGTTGAGGCCGTACGCGGTGGAGTTGGCCTCCTCGATGGCCGTGTCCTCGTTGGTGAAGCGGTAGATGGAGACGACCGGGCCGAAGGTCTCCTCGGTGCAGACGGCCATCGGCTCCGAGACGCCGTCGAGGATGGTCGGCTCGAAGAAGTACGGACCGATGTCGGGGCGGGCGACGCCGCCGGCCACCACCTTCGCGCCCTTGGCGACCGCCTCGTCGACGTGCCGGGTGACCGTCTCCAGCTGGCGGTCGCCGACGAGGGAACCCATCTCGGCGCCGTACGCGAGGGACGTGCCGAGGCGCATGGCCTTGGTGCGGGCGGCGAAGCGCTCCAGGAAGGCGTCGGCGATGGACTCGTGGACGTACAACCGCTCGATGGAGATGCAGAGTTGGCCGGCTGAGGAGAAGCAGGCGCGGACGGCGCCCGCCGCCGCCTTCTCTATGTCGGCGTCCTGAAGGACCAACATCGCGTTCTTGCCGCCGAGTTCGAGGGAGACGCCGACGAGGCGGGCGGCGGCGCCCTGGGCGACCTCGCGGCCGGTGCGGGTGGAGCCGGTGAAGGAGACGTAGTCGGCGTGGCGGACGACCTCGGGGCCGACGACCGGGCCCTCGCCGATGACGACCTGGAAGACCTCGGCGGGCAGGCCGGCCTCGATGAGCAGGTCGCGGGCCCACAGGGCGGTCAGACAGGTCTCGGTGTCGGGCTTCATGACGACCGCGTTGCCCGCGACGAAGGCGGGGAGGGCGTCGCCGACGGAGAGTTCGAGGGGGTAGTTCCAGGGGGCGATCTGGCCCACCACACCGCGCGGGTGGCGGAGTTCGGTGACCTTGGTGAGGGTCGGCATGGCGCCCGCGTGCCGCTTGGGCTTCAGGTAGTACGGCGCCCTGCGGCCGTAGTGGCGGGCGGCGACCGCGACGGCCTGGACCTCCTCGTGGGCGTGGAGGCGGGCCTTGCCGGTCTCCAGCTGGATGAGGTCGAGGACCTCGGCCTGGCGTTCGAGGACCAGGTCGTGGAAGCGGAGGAGGACGGCGGCGCGGTCGCGCACCGGCACCTGGGCCCAGACCGCCTGGGCGGCGCGGGCCCGCTCGTAGGCCTTCTCCACGTCCTCGGGGGTGGACTCGGGCAGGTCGGCGAGCTTCTCGCCGGTGAACGGGGTGTGGTTGGCGGTACGGCCGGAGCCGACCACGCCCTTGGTGAGCTGGGCGACCAGTTCGGGGGTGACCACGTCCGCGGCGGTGCGGGCGCCCTGCGGGGCGGGCGCGAGGGGGTTGGTGCCGGTCGTTCCCGTGGCGGTCGTGCCGGTCGTACCGGTCTTTTCGGGGGCCTGCGAGTCCGTCATGACGCGCAGGGTATTCCGGAGCGGACGACTTTGGGTACCCGGCGGTAACAGGCTTTCACCGGGCACACACACCACGCCAGTGATCGGTGGCACGAACGTACTGATCAGGGCGTCGGGCACCACGCGTCACGGCTCCGCCGCACGACTTCGTCACATCGCTTCGTCACATCGCGAGGATCTCCAGACGCTCTCGCGCCCCCTTGAACACCGCCGTGCCCTTCTTCTCGTCCGCCGTTCCCTTGGGCATGTCCACGCGCAGTTCGTACATCCGGCTGTCGTCGGTACGGACGATCAGTTCCATGACACGGGTGGGGGTGCCGTCCAGGTAGTGGGTGGTGTCGGCGAGGACGGCCTCCTGCTCGTCGAAGCTGGTACGGGTGTACTGGGCGGTCGTCTTCTCGTCGCCCTCCACGATGTCGCTCGCGTCCTTGGCCTGGGCCATGGGGGACGCCGGTGCCTTGTCCCACTGGGTGAGCCGTACCTGGATGACGTCCTCGCCGTCGTAGGTGACCGTGCGGGGTTGGGCGTCGGCGCCGCCGGTGACGCGGCCCCGTTCGTAGGCGTCCGGGAGGGAGAGGACGGCGTCCATGGCGGTCTCGCGGTGGGCGATCCAGTCGGCGTCGGCGGTGGAGTCGACTCGGGGTACGGCTTGCACGTCGGCCTCCAGATACGTCAACTCCCGCTGACCGAAGTACCTCCCGGCCCAGACTCCCCCACCCGTCAGCAGCAATCCGGCGACGACCGCGACGACCAGCGGCCGCCGGGAGCCGAGCCCGCGCCGGGGACCCCCGGTCTCGCCGGTCCCGGTCCGCACGACGACGGTCTCGCGGGCCGGCTCCCCCTCCCCCGAGCCGCCCCGGACATCCCCCACGCCGTCCCCGACGCCCCCTTCGCCGCCCCCGACGCCCTCCTCGCCGTCTCCAACACCCTCTTCGCCGTCCCCGACGGCCTCCCGCGCGGGCGCGGCGGCCATTCCCCCGAGCCGTACGGTCCCCACGTCCTCCCCGAGTTCGCGGAGGCCGGACGGGGTCTGGGTGTCGGGAGCCCGTTCCTCCGCCACGGCCTGAAGGATTCCGATGGTCTCGTCGGCGTCGGGGCGCTCGGCCGGGTCCTTGGCCAGCAGGCGTACGAGGAGGGGGCCGAGCGGGCCCGCGCGTTCCGGCCGCGGGGGCTCGGTGGAGAGGATCGCGGCGAGGGTGGACTCCAGGGTCGTACGGCGGAAGGGGGACCAGCCCTCGACGGCGGCGTACAGGAGGACGCCGAGGGACCACAGGTCGGACGGCGGGCCCGCGGCGCCGGGGCCGGACATGCGCTCGGGGGCGACGAACTCCAGTGAGCCGATGAACTCGCCCGTCACGGTGAGCGATTCCTCGCCCTGGACATGGGCGATGCCGAAGTCGGTGAGGACGACCTGGCCGTGCGGGCCGAGCAGGACGTTGGCGGGCTTGACGTCGCGGTGGACGATGCCGACGGAGTGCGCGGCGCGCAGGGCGCCGACGACGTGGAGGCCGATACGGGCGGTCTCGACCGGCGAGAGGGCACCGCGTTCCAGCACGTCGTGGAGGGACGCGCCGCGGACCAGCTCCATGACGATCCAGGGGTGTCCGTCCTCGACGACGACGTCGTGGATCGTGACGGCGGACGGGTGATCGACACGGGCGGCGGCGCGGGCCTCGCGGTAGAGGCGGTTGGCGGCCCGTCGGCGGACCTCGCTCTCCGGGTCGTCCGCGTCGCCGGGCAACCTGGGCTGTTTGACGGCTACTTCGCGGTCCACGAGTTCGTCGACGGCTCTCCATACGGTGCCCATGCCGCCGGAGCCGATGCGCTCCGCCAGGCGGTAGCGGCCGCCGATGAGACGACCGGCTCGGTCACCGTCCGGGCGTCTCTCGTACTGGGGTACGTCGTGCGGATGTTCGCCGTCGTCGCTCATGGAACATGAGTATCGTGCGCCGCTCCGCGGAAATTCCAGTGCGTCAGCCGCCGGTGCGTCGTGGCTGGTCACTCCCCCACTCTCGGCTTCGCTTGAGCGGGCGGGCCCCCATCGCGGCGGAGCCGCACATCGAACGCAGCCACCGCGTCCCTTGAGGGGCGCGGCCGTCGGTCGGCGGTCCTAACGCCGCCGGTTCCACAACTCACTCGCCCAGTCGTACCGTTCGCGGTGCTTCGGCAGGGCCGTGCGGCCGACGGCGGCGGCGAGTTTGCGCAGCCGGCGCCAGTCGAGCGGAGGCTTGGGCTCGGGGACGCCGGGGCGGTCGCGGGGGACGCGGACGCGCAGGGCCTTCTCGGAGACACGGCAGTGGACGGGGGTGGGCAGGACGAGGGCCTCGCCGTCGATGCCGACCTCGATCTCGGGGCGGTCGGCCTCGACGACGATCTCGTCGGCGACGAGCAGGCTGAGGCCGGGCGCGTTCGGGCCGAGGACCAGCCCGGCGGCCTCGGCGGCGCTGTCGACGCGGACGCCGACGACCCCGAGCACCCCGGCGTCGAGGCGCTCACGGCGGCCGAGGCCGACGAGGTCGTCGCTGCGGTAGACGTTGTTGCTGACGAGCACGGCCTGCGGGGCGTCGATCACGGCGTCGCCGATCCGCGCGGTGAGCCTCGGGCCCCGCTGGTGCGTGAGCAGTTCGGGCAGCAGTTGGAGGGTGGTGCCGACCTTGTCGTCGCGGTACGCGGGGCTCTGTACGACGGCGGCGTAGGCGCCGAAGGAGGCGTTGTTGACGAAGGGGTGGCCGCTGGCGTAGCCGAGGTCGACATGGAGTTCGACGCCCTTGTCGGTGAGGGCGTCGAGGCAGGCGGCCGGGTTGGCGCGGTCGAGGCCGAGGTCCATGGCGAAGTGGTTGCGGGTGCCCGCGGAGATGACGAGGAGGGGGACGTCGTAGGCGGCGGCGATGGCCGCGACCTGGGCCTGGGTGCCGTCGCCGCCGGCGACACCGAGGAGGTCGTGGCCCGCCCGTACGGCGTCCCGGGCCAGTACGGCGACGTCCTCATGGTGCGAGGGGTCGAGAAGGTGGACGGTGGCGCCGAGGCGCTCGGCCCTCTCCTTGAGCCGGAAACGTTCGACCTTTCCGCCGCCGGACCTGGGGTTCATGATGAGGAAGGGGCGCGTGGGCGGCGGGACGCGGTGTTCGGGTACCTCGATCCGGTGGGACTTGGTGCTGCTGAGGGCGAACTTCCCCAGCCAGACGGCCGCGCCCCACAGCGCGAGCGAGACGACCACGACCCACAGCAGATTGACGGCGGCGAACCACCAGATGATGCCGACCGGCGCGGCCACGGCCAGCACGGCCGCCGCGATCCGGGGAGCGCCGCGCCGGGTGAGCACCCACCACAGACAGGCCACGGTCAGGCCGGCGCCGAGGAGGAGTCCCGCGACGAGGAAGAGGCTCGCCCCGCGCGCGTAGCCGAGCGGCAGCAGTAAAGCGAGGGCGGCGCAGCCGAGGGCGAACCGGGCGGCCCAGCGCTGCCTGCCGTGAGCCCGCACGTCAAGGTGTTCGATGCCCACGCCCGTCAGCCCTTCGCGCCGATCATGCACTCGTCACGGCATGGTAGGGCCGATCGGCGGAAAACGGTGACGGCCCCACGGAGTTCGACCGCCTCCTTCACGGCACGGGCGGTGTCCGCCACCGTCCTGGGGCCTGGAGCCCGAGGCTGCCGGCCGAACGGGTGCCAAGGTGTCCGAGGCAAAGACTTCAGGCCAACTCCGGGGGTACTTGACGGTCGTTCCGGCGCGCCGCATATAGTTCCGGATTGCTCACGCACAGCAGGCCGCGTGTGCGGCCCCCGGCCGGGACGTTCGCGTCGGAACACCGGAACGCCGAACATCCGGGGGAGGTCGGTCGCCTGCAAGCCATCTCTCCTCGTGCGACCTCGTGCGGACCTTCGTGCGACGTCGCGCCACTTCTCGAAGGGCGGGTAGCCGTGCGTCGGCTCTGGGGTTGTCTCGTTCTGTGCGGTGTCACGGTCGCGACCCTCATCGCCGTGGACGCGCGCGGCAGTGAGGCCGCCGGGCGCCACGAGGCCGCGTACTCCTATGGCGCGCACCCCCGTCAGTCCGTCGACGTCTACTGGAACACCCCTGGTGAGGAGCGGGACGAGGAGCAGCCGGGGATCGTGATCCTGCACGGCGGCTACTGGTACGAGGACACCGGCTGGACCACCTGGGCCCGCCGCTTCGCGGACGCCGGGTACGCCGTGTTCGACGTCGACTACCGGCCGAACACCGACGCCGCCTGGCCCGCCCAGCGCGACGACGCCCTCTCGGCGCTGGAGTGGATCGAGGACCACGCCGACGCATTCGACCTCGACGCCAACAAGCTGATCCTCTTCGGCTCCTCCACCGGTGGCCAGATAGCGACCACCGTCGCCACCTACGGCTCGGGCGCCTATCGCGTCGACGGCGTCGTGGCGCTGTCGCCCGTGGTCTCCCCGTACCGCGTCTGGCAGGACGGCAACGCCACCACCGCGACCGAACAGCAGCGCAAGCTCCGCGACAACGCGACCCTCCTGGCCCGCTGCCACCCGGACCCCAAGGACAACGAGGCCAGGGACGGCGGCGGGTCACCCGGCTGCTGGGACACCTGGCTGGACATGTCCGCGCGGTCCCGCGCCTCCGGCGCCGACGACGCCCCCATGTATCTGATCCACTCCGAGGACGACCCCGCGCCGGCGACGTACTCGCGCGAACTGGAGGCCTCCGAGGAGATCGACCACAACATGCCCGCCAATGGGGTCACGGTGGAAACGGTGCCCGGTTCCTCGCACGGTGGCGCACTGTTGAAGGAGAAGGGCGTGGCCGACCGGGTGCTGTCCTGGATCGGCGAGCGGACGCCCTGACACCGCGTACGGTCGCGCGAGCGGGCCTGCGCACAGCACGAGCCCCGCCCCCGACGACCGGACCGACCGCCCCATGAAGATCACCTTCCTGCTCCACAACGCGTACGCCATCGGCGGCACCGTCCGCTCGACCCTCACCCTCGCCGGTGCCCTCGCGGCCCGGCACGAGGTCGAGGTCGTCTCGATGTTCCGCACCGAGGAACACCCGCCGCTCGGGGTGAGCGGCAGGGTCCGGCTGGTCCCCCTGGTCGACGAACGCCCCGACTCCCCCGCGTACGACGGCGGCCATGAGCTGATGTCCCGCCCGTCGGCCGTCGTCCCGCCCACCGAGGTCCTCGCCCGGCGCTACACGGCACTCGTCGACGAACGTCTGCGCGCCTTCCTCGACACCACCGACGCCGATGTCGTCATCGCCACCCGCCCGGCCCTGGTGGTCTTCCTGGCCCAGCACGCCGCCCCCGGCACCTCCCGCCGCCGCCCGCTGCTCATCGGGCAGGAGCATCTGTCGTACGACAACCACGTGCCCGGCGTACGCGCCGCGCAGAACGAGGCGATCGCCCGCCTCGACGCGTTCGTCACCGTCTCCGCGCGGGACGCCGAGGACCACCGCCGCCGTCTGCCCGGTGTACGTGCCCGGATCACGGACATCGCGAACGCCGCGCCCCGCCCCCGGGCCGAACCCTCCGATCTGCGCGCCCCCTTGGTGGTCGCCGCCGGACGGCTGTACCCGGTCAAGCGGTACGACCTGCTGATCGAGGCGTTCGCCAAGGTGGCGGCGGAACGAGGGGAGTGGCGGCTGCGGATCTACGGCAAGGGCCCCGAGCGGGCGAAGCTGCGCGCCGCGATCGACCGGCTCGGCCTGAACGACCACGTGTTCCTCATGGGCCCGCACGCCGCCCTGGAGACCGAGTGGGCCAAGGCGTCCGTCGCCGCCGTCAGCTCCGAGTGGGAGTCGTTCGGCATGACGATCCTGGAGGCCATGCACGCCGGTGTCCCCGTGGTCGCCACCGACTGCCCCCACGGCCCCGGCGAGATCATCACCGACGGCACCGACGGCCTCCTCGTCCCTGCGGGCGACCCCGACGCCCTCGCCACGGGCCTGCTCCGCCTCATCGACGACCCCGCCCTGCGCCACCGCCTCGGCACGACCGCCCGCGCGACGGTCCAGCGGTACGAGCCGCGCACGATCGCCGCCGAGTACGAAGAGCTGATCGCCGAGCTGCGGGAGGCCCGTACGCCGGTCGCGGCGAGGCTGGCGGGGCGGGTACGGCGGGGCTTCGGCACGCTGTGGGCTCGCGGGACGGGGAGCGGGGCGGCCGAAGCCGGGGGTGCGGGGGCGGCGAGGGGGACCACCGCATCGGCCGGGGCGGCGGCCGAGGCTCCGGCGGGCCAGGGTGCCAAGCCGCGAGCGCTGCGGCCGAAGGCCGACTGCCGGGTCGATACCGACGGGGGCGTACGGATCTCCGTGGGCGCCTCCGGGGTGGCGGGCGGGGCCGGGGTGGCGGGCGGGGCCGGGCCGGGCCTCGCTCTCACCCTCGTCCTGCGCCGGCGGCACGGCGACGACGAGGTCCGCGTGCCGCTGGAGCGGGAGTCGGCGGAGGACCCCGAGAGCCCCTGGACGGCCGGACTGACCCGTACCGGCCTCGCCCTCGCCGAGGGCCGCTGGGACCTCCATGTGGAACGGGCCGAGGACGGCACCCGCCGCCGGGTGAGGGCCGGACTGGTCGAGCAGCGGGGCCTGTTGAACGCGGCGGCGGGCGGCACCCATGAGATCCCGGTGACGTGGTGCGTCCCGTACCCGACCAAGGACGGCTTCCTCGCCCTGCGCACCTTCCGCCGCCCCGCCCACGCCGAGGTCACCGCCCTGCCGATCGGCGAGACCACGATGACGGTGGAGGGCACCCTCCACGGCGCCGAACTCGGCGAGGGCGCGGCCCTGTTGGGCATCCCCCGCGACGAGCACCTGCCGGACTTCGAGACCCCGGCGACGCCCCTCGGCGAGCCCGACAACGCCCGGCTGTTCCAGGCCCGTCTCACCTCGCTCCCGGCAGTGCCCGCCCGGGACGACAAGGCCATCTGGGACCTGTATCTGCGCCCCTCCGCCACGGCCGGACCCATCCGTCTGGGGCGCCTCTTCGACGACATCGTGGACCGCAAGGACACCGACAAGTACCCGGCGGTCACGCTCGCCCCGCCCATCGACGCGTCGCGGCAGGCCCGGTTCTTCTTCACGGTCACCAACGACCTGGCGCTCAGCGTCTCCTGAGCCCGCCCCGGCGCCCTCCGGCGGCTACGGGTTGTCGATCTCCAGCGTCTCGATCGCCGTACGGGCGATCTCCCGGCCCTCCTCGGTGAAGTGGCCCTTGCCCGGATAGTCGATCCAGAGCCGGTACATGTCACCGTTGCGCGCCTTGTAGTAGAGGACCCTGGCCTCGCGCGGCAGCGGATTCTGGCTGTCGGTCGTCGAGTAGGCGATGGTGTTCTCGGCGGCGTCCCGGTCCTGGTACTTGGCCTCGTGCGGCCTGCCCTTCGGCGCCGGGTCGTCGGCGATGTCCCAGCTGTACTCGCCGTCCTTGACCAGGTCCCAGTCGACATACGCCCGGTCCAGCGCGGTGCCGGGGATCTCGTTCTCCTTGTCGTCCTTCTCGATGTCCCGGTCCACGAGAATCCGCACCATGCCGCTCGGATCGTGGTACTGCGCGACCGTGCCGTCCGAGTAGTCCGTGTCGTCCGGATCGATCTCGGTCCTGACGAAGCCGTCGGGCACCCCGATGCTCGCCGCGACCTTCGCACCGAGGTCCTTCCGCGTCCACCCGTCGGGCAGCGGCCCCGCGAACGGCTCGGCGATCACCAGATACGCCGCCACCGCCGCCGCGACGACCACCGCGCCCATCCCGACCAGGGCCTTACGACCGAGACGTACGGTGAGACCGCCCTTGCCGGCCGAGCCCGAATCCGGTCCCGGCCCCTGCCCCGTCCCGGGCCCGACCCCGGTCATGCCGAGGACCACCTGGGTGGGCGCCGGGACCGGCGGGTTCGCGGCCTGTTCCAGCAGGTCGCGGACGCGGGCGGCGTTCGGGCGGCGGGCGGGGTCCTTCTCCAGCAGCCCGTTGATGGCCTCGGCCAGCGGCCCCTTCGCGGAGGCGGGCGGGGCGGGCGTGGCGTTGAGCACGGACTGCAGGGTCGCGGGGGTGTTGCTGCGCCGGAACGGCGAGACGCCCTCGGTGGCCGCGTAGAGGACGACGCCGAGCGACCACAGGTCGGAGGCGGGACCGGGCCGCTGGCCCACCACCCGCTCGGGAGCGATGTACTCGGGGGAGCCGACGAAGCCACCGGTGTCCGTCAGATTGGTCTCGCCCTCGATCTGGGCGATGCCGAAGTCGGTGAGGACGACCCGGTCGTGGCGGCCGAGGAGGACGTTGTCGGGCTTGACGTCACGGTGCAGGATGCCCGCCGCGTGCGCGGCCTCCAGGGCGCCTAGCACATCGAGGCCGATTCTCGCCGCGTCCCGTGCCCCGAGGGTGCCCTCCTGGAGCACATCGCCCAGCGAACGCCCCTGAACCAGCTCCATCACGATCCACGGCCGGCCGTCCACGACCGCCACATCGTGCACGTTCACGACCGACGGATGATCGAGTCCCGCCGCCGCCCGTGCCTCACGACGCATCCGCTCATAGGCGTTGGCCTGTTCGCGCTCGGGAAGATGGTCCGGTACGCGGGGCTCCTTGACGGCGACCTCACGATCCACCGTCTCGTCCTTCGCCCGCCACACCGTGCCCATACCGCCGTGCCCAAGCCTCGCGAGCAGCCGATAACGCCCGCCGATCAACCGCCCGGCACCGGGGTCCTGCGGGGGCTGCGCCGACTGGGTCGGCGTCGGCCGGGCCTGCGGGGGTACGGCCTGGTGAGGCACGGCCTGAGTGGGCCGGGCGGACTGCACATACGGGTTCCCCGGGTGCGGCACAGACGGCTGCGGCGGTTGCAGACCGAAACTCGTCGGCTCGTCAGATCTGTGGCCCGACCCGTAAGGGGCTCCCCCATTGCTGCTCATATGCCTATCTGTATCGCGATGGCCCCGCCCGCTTCCACCCAGGTCGCTTTCCGGTCACAGACCCGTGACGCGTAGGGGACCCATATCCCCGTTTCGCCCCTCTATGGACCGGCGGTCACTCGTGCAGGAAGGTGTCCACCGCCACGTCGAAGTACTCCCTCGCCTCGCTCACCTTCCCGACCGGCGCCGAGACCCATACGTCGTACAGCCGGCCGTCCCGCTCCCAGCACAGGTCGTATGTGTGCCTGGGCCCCTCCGCCGCGCTGAACCCGTCCCAGGTGAACTCCCAGAGCGCGGCGGTGAATCCGTCGTGCGTGGTCGCGGTGACCCGGCCGTCGCGGTAACCGGGGTTGGTGGAGGGCCCCTTGGCGTGTGCGCGCCGCATCGCCCCGACCGGGCCGCCCTCCTGCGGGTCCCCGAACCTGATGCCGATGCGGATGGCCCTCCCCGGCGACATGTAGAAGACCCGCTCCCCCTGCGGCTCCCTCGTGAACCCCTCCGGCACGGCGAGGCTGAACCCCCGCTCGTCCTCGGCGAGTCGGTACCCGGAGGGCACGGTGGGCGCGGTCGCGGCACGCGAACCGGTGGGGGTGCCCCCGGCCGCCGTACCCGCCGTACCCGAGGCACCGGCCGTACCGGCTGTCGCCCCCGCCGTCGCTCCCTCCGAACGGCCCGCCCCGGAGGCACCGGTCGGCGTCCCCGTCGCGCTCGCCTCGTCGGCCGTGCCCGAGGTGTCCGCCGTACCCGGCGTACGGGGCGCCGAGGTCGACGGCGTACCGCCCCCGCCGCTCCCGTCCCGCATGAGCAGCGCCGCCGCCGAGACACCGGCCCCGGCCATCGCGGCGACCAGCGCGGCGACGAGCAGCACGCTCCTGGTGGACTGCGGCTGCCGCCCCTGCGACGCGGGCTGTTCCCGCAGATCGGTGGCCGCCGAGGCCACCGCGTCGGGCGTGGACGGCTCCCCCGCCTGCCCGGCCCCGGCGGCCGAGGCGCCCTCCTGGTCCCGGGGTTCGCGCGAGGCCGCGTGCGGTACGTCCCGCCGGGTCGGCGTGTACCCGATGTGCACGCGGGGCACCCTCGACAGCCTCGGAGTCCTGGGCGTCCGGTGCTCGTCGGCCGTCCTCGGCGTACGGCCGGTCTCCAGGAAGGTCCGCAGCAGCCGCTCCGCCTCCGCCGCGTCGAGTCGCCGGTCGGGGTCGCGCTCCAGCAGCCCCCGTACGACGGGGAGCAGCGGCGCCGCCTGGGCCGGGGGGCGGATCTCGTCGAAGACGACCGCGTGCAGGACGCCGCCCAGCGAGTCCCGCCGGAACGGCGACTCCCCGCTGAGCGCCGCGCACAGCAGGGCACCCAGCGACCACAGGTCGGACTCCGGCCCGGTCCGCACGCCGGACATCCGTTCGGGCGCGGTGTATTCGGGCGAGCCCACGAACGACCCGGTCTCGGTGAGCGTGGTCGCGCCCGCGACCTGGGCGATCCCGAAGTCGGTGAGGACGACCCGGTCGGTGCCGGCCTCCAGAAGGACGTTCGCGGGCTTGAGATCGCGGTGCAGCACCCCGGCGTCATGGGCCCGCCGCAGCGCGCCCAGCAGAGCGATGCCGATCCGGGCCGCCTCACGGGCGTCGACCGGGCCGCCCGCCACGATCCGCTCGGCGAGGGAACCGCCGTCGATCAACTCCATGACGATGTAAGGGCGTTCGTCCTGCTCGACGACGTCGTGGACGACGATGATGTGCGGATGGCCCAGCCGAGCGACCGCCCGGGCCTCTCGCAGGGTGCGCTCCCGCAGTCGCCGGGACGCCTCATCGGGCAGCGAGGTGTCGAAGGCCAGTTCCTTGACGGCCACCTGACGGTCGAGGAGTTCGTCGGTGGCACGCCACACGATGCCCATACCGCCGCGGCCGATCCTGGCCTCCAGACGGTAACGGCCCGCTATGAGACGGACGTTTTCCCCCTCGGTCCCCATACGCCCCATCATGCCGCACCGGACCGAAACCCTCCGCTGTCGAAAACCGGCCCTGGCCGACAAGCGACGCCCGCACGACGCTCAAGCGCCGCACACGCGCCGCCCGACCGTGACACTCCCGCGCCGGACAGCGCCCCGGGGCGCCGCCCACCCTCACTGCTGCGGCGCCCGCCACGCCGTCACCATTGCGGCATCCGCCACGCCCTCACTGTTCCGGCGCCCGCCAACTCCGCAGCACCCGGTCGAACTGCTCCCGCGCGGTGTCCCAGTCGGCCACGGGCGACGACATATAGATCGTGTACTCGACGCCGTCCCGGTCCAGATAGGTCTGCTCGATCGCCCGGCGCGGCCCGGGGAAGTCGCTGTCCTTCGCCGTCGCGGTCCAGGTGAAGTCCCACAGCGCGCCCGGGCGGTCCCGGTAGACGTTCTCCTCCAGGCTCACCCGCTGATAGTCGGCCAGCCGGTCCCGTACCTGTTCCTCCAGATCGACCTGGTGGTGGTACGGACTGTCGAAGTCGGGCGCCCCGTCGACGGCCACCCGCACGAAGTGCTCCCCCTGGTCGGGTGTGTAGTCGATCTGCGCCCCGTCCACCCGCCGCTTCCACCCCTCGGGCAGCGCGAGGCCGAACCCCTCCGGATCGTCGACCCGAACCCAGCCCTCGGGCACCGCGTCGCTTCCCGACGACTCCCCGCCCGCGTCCTCCGTGGAGGCGGAACCACTGTCCGTCCGCCCCTGGCCCCAGGCGTACAGCCCGGCGGCGATACCGCCCCCGACGAGCACCGCCACCAACACGATGATCGCGAGCACGCGCCCGCGCCCCCGCCGGCGGGGAGCGCCCGCAGCGGCCTGATGAGCGATGACCACCGGCCCGCTCGAACCGACGGGCGTCCCGTACCCGTCCGAGCCGACGGGTGCCCCGTGCCCGAGCGAACCGTACGCGGCGGAATCGGCGTGGGCCCCCGTCGAGGAGGGGTTGTGCCCCGGCGCATACCCGGCAGCCCCCCATGCTTCCGTCCCCCGCGCACCCCGTACGCCGCCGCCCCGCGAACCCCACGGTTCGGCACCCCCGCCCGGCCCACCGGCACCGGCACCGGCACCGGCCCCCGGTACGCCGCCATCCGCGCCCGTACCCGACGCACCGCCACGCACCCCACCGCCGGGCGTCTCGCGCGCCGCCTCCCCACCAAGGGCACCCTGTACGCCCGACCCGCCGGTGGCCCCGTCCGTCCACACGTCTCCGGTGGTCCTGGTTGACCCCACCCCTCCGGTGGACCCGCCCGTGCCCGACCCGCCACTGCCCGTCCCCGGCCCGGCCGTCGCCGTACCCCCGAGGCCGCCCGCGCCCGTACCCCCCGTACGGCTACCGCCACCGCCACCGCTCTCCTGCTGCCCCGTGGCCACGAAGGGCTCCGTCTGCCGGGGCCGGCGGCCCTCCGCGGCCTCGGCGAGCATCCGCTCGGCCTCGTCGGCGTCGGGGCGTACGGCGGGGTCCTTGCACAGCAGCGCGGCGATGACCGGCGCCAACGGCCCGGCGGAGACCGGCTCGGCGGCCTCCTCGCTCACCACGGCCTGCATGGTGGTGAGCGGAGTGGTGCGCCGGAACGGCGACTTCCCCTCGACGGCCGTATAGAGCGTGGCCCCCAGCGACCACAGATCGCACCCGGGCCCCGGTTCCTGTCCGCGCACCCGCTCGGGGGCGATGTAGTCGACGGACCCGACGATCTCCCCGGTCCTGGTGATGGTCGTGTCGCCCTCGACCTGCGCGATACCGAAGTCGGTGAGCATGACCCGGCCGTCCTCGGCGAGCAGCACGTTCCCCGGCTTCACATCGCGGTGCAGCACCCCGGCGGCATGGGCGGCGCGCAGCCCGCGCACCACCCACATCCCGATCCGTGCCGCTTCCCGGGGCTCGACCCGCCCATGGTCCCGGATGGCGTCGGCCAGCGAGTCGCCCTCGACCAACTCCATGACGATCCACGGCCGGTTGTCGTGCTCCAGCACGTCGTGCACGGTGACCACGGCCGAGTGGTTGATCCGCGCCGCCGCGCGCGCCTCGGCCCGGGTCCGCTTCAGCAGGATCGTGTGCTCGTTCTCCGAGGCGTAGAGCGCGGCCGTCAACTCCTTGATCGCGACGGCCCGGTGGAGCACCACGTCGTGCGCGCGCCACACCCTGCCCATGCCGCCGCTGCCGATGACGTCGACGAGCCGGTAGCGGTCCGCGAGGAGCAGACCCTGCATCTGATTCACCTTGCCCCGCAATTTCTTGACAGGGTCAGATTAAGGAGCGGCCCTCACCCCGGGAAACCGGCACGGCCACACAGCAACAGCACTGTGACGGTTGTCGCAGCCCCCGCCCCCGCTCCCGGACGACAAGCTTCCGCTGCCCGGCATCCCGCTCAGCCGGTCTGTCACGACACGTCACGTCACGTCACCCGATACGTCGCCGAAGCCTGCTCGTACAGCCGTGTCACCTCATCCCGCTCGGCCTCCGGCCCCCGCAACTGCACCACGTGGTACCGCCCGTCGACGAGGATCGCGAGATTCCGTACGAAGATGCCGCGCCCGTCGGCGTCCTGCCAGGTGAACTGCCCCTCGGCCATGGTCACTCCACCGACCTCGATCAACCGCATCCCGGTGGAGGTGGCCCAGGTGGAATCCCGGAACGGCTGGAGTTCGCGCTCGTCCTCCCGCTGGTACGTCAGCGGATCGTCGCCGTACGTCTGCGCGCTGTCCCGCCCGGGGACGATGATCAGCTCGAACCGGCCCTGGGAGTACACGATCTGGCCGCGCCCGTTCTTGGCGCTGCGGCTCCACCCGTTGGCGACGGCGACCTCGAAGCCCTCGGGGTCCTTGCGCAGGGTGAACCCCTGGGCGACCTCGGTGTTGCCGTTCTCTGCCTCGCTCGCCCCGGACGACCCCGAAGGACTGGCCTGCCCCTCCCCCTCGCCCCCTCCATCCGGCGAACCGGTGTTCTGATCGGGCCGTGGCTCGCTGCTCGCCTGCGGCTCGGTGCTGGGCTGCGCGACGGTGTCGGTACGGGTGCCCGTGTCACCGCCGTCGCTGGTGCTCGGCTCGGCCTTCGGCATGAACACCAGGGCGTACGCGACGGCCGCGACCAGCGCCAGCAGTATCACCAGCAGCAGATTGCGGCCGAGGCTGCGAGGTTTCTGGGCCTTCTCCGGCCGGGCGCGGCGGTGACGGGCGTGGGTGCTGGTCGCGGGCAGCTTGGCACCGGCACGCCGCCGGCGCATACGGACCAGTTCGCCCCGGCGCCGTACGATCGGCAGCCGGCTCGCGTCGACGGGCGGTGCGGGGACGACATGCGTACCGGCGTCGGGCTCCGGCGCGGACCGTACGAGGGAGCGCAGCCAGCCGCGCAGTTCCTCGAAGTCCAGCCGCTCGGTGGGGTCCTGGCGCAGCAGCGACTCCACGACCGGCCGCAGCGGCCCGCACTCCTCGGCGAAGGCGGGCGGCTCCGAGCACACCAACTGCACCAGCTCGGCGGTGTTCTCCTCCGGATACGGCGCATGCCCCTGCACCGCGCGGAACAGCAGCGCCCCGAGCGCCCAGAGATCCGTGGCCGGTCCGATCGGCGCCGCCAACTGCCAGTTCTCATGCACCGGCCCGGCCTGCTCCGGCGCCCACCGCTCGGTGACGGGCCCCACAACCGCCATCCGAGCCTGCCGGGCCCGCTCAGCGGCCAGAGCGGTGGCCGGCCCCCGCCGGGGTCCGCCCCCGGAGGCGCCCCGATCCCAGGAGACGCCACCCGCCCCGGCACCGGCCTGCGCGGAAGCGGTGTACCCACCGTGCGGCGGCGTGGGCGCGACCACATGCCCATGGGCGGGCGTGAAGTGCGCACCGTGCGCCGGGGTGACGGCGGTGCCGTGGGCGGGGGTCGCTTGTGCGTACGCGTCCTGGGGGCCGGGGGCGCCTGGGGTTCCGTGTGCGTCGCCTTGGGCGCCATGCGAACCCGGTGTTCCGTTCCCGCCTCGGGAGCCGTACGCACCCTGGGTGCCGGGGGCGCCCTCGGCGCGGGCGTCGGCGAGCCTGAAGGTGTCGTCGCCGCCCCGGCCACCGGCGGTACCGGACGGGCGTCCGTACGGGCCGCCGCCGTAAGGCGAGTGGGGGCTGCCGAGAGCCCTGACGCCGAACTGGCCACCGCTGCCGGAACCCGTCGCGCCGCCTCCCCGGACACCGGGCCCGAGCGCGCCGCCGCCTTGAGGGCCGCCGTCACCGAGCGAGCCGTCGTTCCGCGTTCCGTATGCGCCGCCGTCGGGGAGCCCCTGGGAACCGCCACGGCCGGTGCCGTGGCCGCCGCCCCTGCCGGTGGCGCCGGTGTCATCGGCGGCAGGAAGGACCGGCCTCCCCGACCCCGCTTGGGCACCCTGCTCGTTGCCCTCGGCTTCGGCTCCGACGGCCGCTCTGTCCCCGGCCCCGGTCGCCCCGCCACGCGGCAACGCCCCGTGCCAGGCACCCCCGGAAACCCCGTTGGCGCGAACCCCGTAAGGGTCGGCTATCTGCCCGGGCGGCGTCGTGTTCGGCCCCGAGCCGACGGTCAACTCCCCCGCCTGGTCCTGGGTCAACTCACGAGCCTGCCCCGGGGCCGGTTCTCCGGCAGCGTCGCCGGCCGTCTCTCCGGCGGCGCCCTGGTCCAGCGCTCCGGCAGTACCCGAAGTCAGCTCCCCGGCGCTGCCCGAGGTCAACTCCCCCGCAGCCCCCGCGACCAACTCCCCGGCCCGGCCCGAAGTCAGCTCCCCGCCCCGGCCGCCGGCCGCAGACGGCACCGTGCCGTCCCGATCCGCCCCGGGCGCCGACCGCTGTACGGGCAACCCTCTGCCGCCGCCGGTCTGCTGATCCACGTTCACACGAGCCGCGGCCCGCGCCCCCGCCCGGTACGCCGCGATCGCCCCCGCCCGCGCCGCCCGGACATCGCCCCCGCTCTCCAACGCGCGCTGTCCCCCGGAGGCGTCCGCCACCGGCGTCGCGCTCCCGGCCCGAGCCTCTATCGCGGCCCGCCGAGCGGCCTCGGGATCTTCGACCCCACCACTGCCGGCGGCTCCGGTCCCCGTCCCGGCCCCGGCCCCGCCGAAGGTCCCACCGGCGACGGCTCCACCGCCCGCCCGAGCCCCCCCGGCCACGCCACCACCGGCACCCGACGCCCCGAGCGCTCCGACCGCCCCGGCGCCACCACGCCCTACGGCACCTCCGGGCGCCACCACGCCGCCACCGGTCCCGGCACCCCGAGCCATCCCGGAGCCACCACCCGGCCCCCCATCACGCCCCGGCCCGACAGCGCCCCGGGGCACCCCCGAGCCACCGCCCCGTACCCCAGCGCTCCCCGGCCCACCGGCGTTCCCCGGACTCCCAGGGCCCTCAGCGTCCCCAGGGCTCCCCGGGCCCCCGAACTCCCCCTCCCGCACCGGCACCGGGTCATACCCGCAAAGCGCCTCTTCCGCCGCCCCGACGGCCAGCCCGGTCAGCATCACCCGGCCGTCGTCGCAGACGAGCACGGTCCGGGCGGTGATGTTCCGGTGCACCCACCCATGCGCGTGCAACGCCCGCAGCGCGGTGAGCACATCGGAGGCCACCTCGGCCGCCCGGTACGGCGTCAGCGGCTGCTCCTCCAGCAGCGTCTGAAGCGTCCGCGCGGACACCCACTCGCTCACTATCCACAACGAGCCGCCCTCGGCGAACACGTCGAAGACCTGGTCGAGCCGTGGATGGTCGGGTATCTGCGCGGCGGCCTGCGCGGCCTCGACGGCCCGTCGCACGGCCGGATCGGTCGGCCGGCGGGTCGTCCGCGACGCCCCGCGCCGCGCCCCGCCGTCCCGTGGCACATACCCCTCGGGCAGCCCGTCGGCGCCGAGCACCTCCGCCTCGACGACCTCGGGCAACGGCACCTGCCGTATCAGTACTTCCTGCCCGCTGTAGGTGTCGAACGCCCGGGTCTCGGCGGCGGGTTCGTACTCGTCCGAGGGCGGCAGCGGCAGGCGGTAGCGGTCGGCGAGCACTCGCCCCGCGTATTCGTCCACGACACCCTCCCCCGGTCGCCCTGTCGGTCAATCCCGGTCGCCCTGCGTCCCGTTCCGTGCTGGATGCATCCGATCCGCAGCCATTCACGATACGTGCCGGAGGCAACTCCCATTGAGGGGATGGGACATCTCACCCGCCCCGAAAGCCCTCGAACGCCCTCGGTCTTCCCCGGAACACCCGTCCCCGAACTCGCACTCCGGGCACAACTCTCCACGCCGAACTCACATAGCCGAAGCTCACACCGCCCCGCGCCCCCTCACGCCCTTGCACGGCGGACCGAGCGCGACCAAGGACTCTCACATGTCGGTAACGACATGGGCACCGGCGCACAACGGCCCTCCGCCACCACCCGCCCGAGGTCCGTCCCCCATCCTCGAACACCCCGCGGGCGCATACCGTCGCACGGACGCACACCCCCGCACCGCCCGGCGGCAACCCCGCCCACGCAGCGCGTGTCTCAGGCCTTCGGCTGGAACGTCGTCGTGAACGTCTTCCAGGTGTCCTCGCGCAACTCATCGCCCCACGAGGCCGACTTGGCGGCGTACATCAACGCGTACCCCTGCGAGGAGTCGACCACGAACCCCCGGTCGATCGAGCGGAACTTCGTGCCGCTCTCCACATAGGTGAACTCCCAGTCGGCCGTGTTCCAGCCCCGGTAGTCCACCGCCTCTATTCGAATGCGCTTGTACTGCGAGCGCGTCATGTACCCCTCTTGGTTCTTCCAGTCCGCGACCGGGTCGTCCTTCGGCGTACTGGTCCACCCGACGAGCAGCCACTGCCCGTCGGGCCCGGAAAACCGCGCGCCCGCGTCACCGGTCGACTGGTACTTCCAGCCGTCGGGGAGCCCGATCGAGAACCCCTGGCTGCTCTTGTACGTCTCGGTGGCGATGGTCCCGGAACCGGTGGACCCGGAGGTGTCACCGCTGTCCGACCCGCTCGACGTACCCGACCCGCTGTCCGGCGACCCGCTCGCCGTCGTCCCGGCGGACCCGTCGGCCTCCTGTGTCCGGTCACCGTCCGGGCTGGGAACGGACTTGCCGGTGTCGGTCCCGTCCTGGTCCTCGCCGTCGTCGGCGCTCCCGGACTTCGCTCCGCTGGAGGCGGCGACCTTGGTGTCGCTCTTGCCCTGGCTGTTGTTCGAGCTGTTGTCGTCGCCGCCGTAGGTGAGCGCCAGCACGGTGCCGAGGACGGCCAGCACCACCGCGACCGCGATGAGCGCCAGCGTCCGCCGTGACACCACATCGGTGATCGGCGCCCTGGGCACGGGCCTCGGCGGCAGATCCGGCGGCGGCACCTGGGGCCACCCCGAAGTCCGCCCGGCCGAGACGGAGTTGCCCCCGCCGACCTCACCGCCTCGTGCCCCGGCCGTCGCGCCGACCGCCGTACCCGAGCCCGGCCCCGACCCGGCGCCGGCCTTCTCCCCGCTCGCCCGGCTCCCGGCGACGGACTCCGACGAGGCCCTGGGTGCCCCGATCCCACCCGAAACGGCGGTCGCCCCGGCGGAGCCCGAAGCGACGGCGGAGCCGGAGGTGCCGCCGGCACCGGCCGCCCCCAGAACACCCGAAGCGGCAGCCGGGGAAGCCCCCTTGACGCCACCGCCGCCACCGGAGCCACCCCGAGCGGAGCCGGTGGGCGCGGCGGCCGCAGCCGCCGAACCGGCCCCGGCCGCGGCCGCGGCCGCCGAGTCCCCGCTCCCGCTCTTCCGCATGGACCACCGAGGCGCCCGCGTCCGCTCGCCGCCCTTGGCCCCCGAGTCGGCCCCCCGCCCCGAGGCCCCCTTCTTCGAGCCCGACCCCGAACCGGAACCAGAACCCGACCGCGACCCGGACCCGGACGCCGAAGACTCCTCGGGGATCACCGGCAGCGGCACGAGCCTCGTCGCGTCCAGCGGCTCGGCCTCCTTCGGCTCCGGCGCGTGGATGACCGTGTTGAGCATGGCCCGCGCACCGGCGTCGTCGAGTCGTCGCTCGGGGTCCTTGGTGAGCAGCCCGAAGATGACGTCCTTCAGCGGCCCGGCGCTCTTCGGCTCGGGCACCGGCTCGGTCATCACCGCGGTGAGTGTCGCTATGGCCGAGCCCTTGTCGTACGGCGGTACGCCCTGGACCGCCGCGTAGAGCAGACCGCCGAGCGACCACAGGTCGGCCGCGGGGCCGGGCTTGTGACCGCGCGCCCGCTCCGGGGAGATGTAGGAGGGGGCGCCGACGAGCATGCCGGTCGAGGTGATGGAGGGGTCGCCCTCGACCTGGGCGATACCGAAGTCGGTGAGCACGACCCGGCCGTCGTGCTTGTCGATGAGCACATTGGACGGCTTCACATCGCGGTGCAGGATGCCCTCGCGGTGGGCGGCGCGCAGGACGTCGAGGATGGCGAGCCCGACCTCGGCGGCCCGCCGGGGCTCCAGCACCCCGTCCTCACGGATCACCTCGGCAAGGGACTTGCCCTCGACGAGTTCCATGACGATCCAGGGCCGGTCGTCCTCGTGCACGACATCGAAGACGGTGACGGCGGCGTTGTTGCGGATTCGGGCGATGGCCTTGGCCTCCCGCAACGTACGCGTGATCAGCCGTCGTTTCTCGTCCTCGTCGATGCTGGACGGGAACCGCAGTTCCTTGACGGCGACCGTACGGCCCAACGTCTCGTCCTTGGCCCGCCACACGGTGCCCATGCCGCCGCGACCGAGCACCCCTCCCAGCCGGTACCGCCCGGCGAGGAGACGTCCGTCCGTGTCCTGACGGGATTCCCCAGCCCGCTCCGCCTCCGACATGCGTCCCCTCATACAACCCGCCCTGACAGAGCCTCCATTGTCACCCACCGGGAAACCCCCCACACCCAGGGCCCCCCTCAACAAGCCAAGGCCTGCCGACATCAGCACCTCGACGGCCCCCTCAGCCAGCCGGCCACCCCTCCCGGCCCGTCCGGCGTTTCTCAGCCCGTCCGGCGTTTGAGGACGAGCCCGAAGGACCAAAGCGGGGTCTGGGGGCGCAGCCCCCAGGGACGGGTCGGGCAGGGGCGGCGGGGGCGAAGCAAAATCGGCCGACTACAGCGGCACGATGTCCGGCGCCCCCAACCGCGCCGCATCCGCCGTCAGATCATCCGGCTGACGCTGCGACTCCCGCTCCGCCTCCACCCTCTTCTCGTAATGCTGGACCTCCCGCTCGATCTGGTCCGCGTCCCACCCGAGCACCGGAGCCATCAACTCGGCGGCCTCCCGCGCACTCCGCGTCCCCCGGTCGAACGTCTCGATCGAGATCCGCGTCCGCCGGGTCAGCACATCATCGAGATGCCGAGCCCCTTCATGCGAAGCCGCGTACACCACCTCGGCCCGCAGATAGTCGTCGGCACCTCCCAGCGGCACCCCCAACGACGCGTCGGCCGCGATCAGTTCAAGCACCTCCTCCGCCGCCGACCCGTACCGGTTCAACAGATGCTCCACCCGCACCACATGAAGCCCACTGCTGGCGGCGATTCGCGCCCGCGCATTCCACAGCGCCCGATACCCCTCGGCCCCGAGCAGCGGCACATCCTCCGTCACACACTCCGCCACCCGCTGATCCAGCCCGTGCACAGCCGCGTCGACCGCGTCCTTGGCCATCACCCGATACGTCGTGTACTTGCCCCCCGCGACCACCACCAGCCCCGGCACCGGATGCGCCACGATGTGCTCCCGCGACAGTTTGCTCGTGGCCTCCGACTCTCCCGCGAGCAACGGCCGCAGCCCGGCGTACACCCCCTGCACGTCGTCCCGCGTGAGCGGCACCGCCAGCACCGAGTTCACATGCTCCAGCAAGTAGTCGATGTCCGCGCTGGACGCCGCCGGATGCGCCTTGTCGAGATCCCAGTCGGTGTCCGTCGTACCGACGATCCAGTGCCGCCCCCAGGGGATCACGAACAGCACGGACTTCTCGGTCCGCAGGATCAGCCCCGTCGTCGAGTGGATGCGGTCCTTCGGCACGACCAGATGGATGCCCTTGGACGCCCGCACATGGAACTGCCCGCGCTCGCCCACCATCGCCTGGGTGTCATCGGTCCACACCCCGGTGGCGTTCACCACCTGCCGCGCCCGGACCTCGTACTCACCCCCGGCCTCGACATCCCGCACCCGGGCCCCGACGACCCGCTCGCCCTCCCGCAGAAACCCGGTCACCCGCGCCCGGTTGGCGACCTTCGCCCCGTACGACGCGGCCGTCCGCACCAGTGTCGCCACATAACGCGCGTCGTCCATCTGGGCGTCGTAGTACTGCAACGCCCCCACCAACGTGTCCTTCTTCAAGCAGGGCGCCACCCGCAGCGCGTGCCGCCGCGTCAGATGGCGATGCAGCGGCAGCCCCCGACCGTGCCCCCGCGCCATCGACATCCCGTCGTACATCGCGACACCCGAGCCCGCGTACCACCGCTCCCACCCCTGATGCCGCAACGGGTAGAGAAACGGCACCGGCTTCACCAGATGCGGCGCCAGGCGCTCCAGCAGCAGCCCCCGCTCCTTCAACGCCTCCCGTACGAGCGCGAAGTCGAGCATCTCCAGATAGCGCAGCCCGCCGTGTATGAGCTTGCTGGAGCGGCTGGAGGTGCCCGAGGCCCAGTCACGTGCCTCGACCAGCCCCGTGGACAGACCGCGTGTCACGGCGTCCAGAGCCGTGCCCGCGCCTACCACTCCGGCGCCCACGACCAGCACGTCCAGCTCACGCTCGGCCATACCCGCCAGTGACTCGGCACGCTGTGCCGGTCCCAGTGCCGCTGTCCTCACCGCTGCCTCCCGCTGTCGTGTCGCGCCGGTCCCATCCGCCTCGATACCTGTCAGGCGGGACCCTGCTCACATTCCCCGTGCTCAGAATTCTGACCGCCTTGCCCGAATTCGGCCACCACCGGCCCTCAGCCTGTGGATAACTCCACGGAACCCACGGGACCGCACCGGAAACCCACCGGGACGCGCACGGAAAAACAACGCCCCCAATCCCGCATATCGGTCATATTTACTCCTAGTCTGACATTGCGCTCGCTCATCCAGTCCACAGGGCTTGCGCGTCTGTCCCGCTTCGGTTACTGGGAAGGACGGCCCACGCCATGCCCGCAGATCTCGCCGTCATCGGACTCGGCCAACTGGGGCTGCCGCTGGCCCGTGCCGCCGTGGCCGCCGGCATCCCGACCCTCGGCTACCGCGCCGGCCCCGATTGCGGCTCCCTCACCCCCGCCGAACTCCGCCACATGCTGAAACGAGGCTTCAAGCCCACCACCGGCTCCGCCGAACTCGGCCGCGTCCGCACCGCCGTCATCTGCGTCCCGACCCCCCGCGGCACGGACGGCGCCCCCGACCTCACCCAGGTCGAGGAGGCCGCCCGCACCCTGGCCTCCCGGCTGCGCCCCCACACCACCGTCATCCTGGAGTCCCCGGTCCACCCGGGCACGACCCAGGACTTCCTGCGCCCCCTCCTCGAAGAGGGCTCAGGTCTGCGCGCGGGCCGCGACTTCCACCTCGCCTACTCCCCCGTCCGGGCCGACCCCGGCAACCGCGACTTCGGCCTCGCCAACACCCCCAAGGTGATCGGTGGCCTCACCCCCGCCTGCACCGAGTCGGCCGCCGCCTTCTACGGCCGTCTCACCGACAAGGTGGTACGCGCGCGTGGCCTGCGCGAGGCGGAGACGGTCCACCTCCTGGAGACCAACTACCGCCACGTCAACATCGCCCTCGTCAACGAGATGGCCGTCCTCTGCCACGACCTCGGCATCGACCTGTGGGACGTCATCCGCTGCGCCGAGACCAAACCGTTCGGCTTCCAGGCCTTCCGCCCCGGCCCCGGCGTGGGCGGCCACGCCCTCCCCCAGGACCTCTCCGACCACGCCCCCCGCTCCCTGCGCATGGTCGAACTCGCCCAACGCGTCAACAACCGCATGCCCCAGTACGTCGTCCAGCGCGCCGCCGCCCTCCTCAACGAACACGGCAAGTCCGCCCGGGGCGCCCGCATCCTTCTCCTGGGCATCACCTACAAGCCCGACGTCCCCGGCCAACAGGGCACCCCCGCCCACGAGATCGCCCTACGCCTCCTGGAACTCGGCGCCCACATCAGCTACCACGACCCCCACATCCCCACCTGGCACATCCTCGACCGCCCGGTCCCCCGAGCCGACTCCCTCTACGAGGCCACAGCCGACGCCGACCTGACGATCCTGCTCCAGCAGCATCGGACGTACGACCTACAGGGGCTGTCGGTGAAGGCGCAGCTGCTGCTGGACACGCGGGGGGCTACGCCTACGGGGGCGGCGCATCGGTTGTGAAGGGGGGCGCATAGGCGGGGGTGCCTCTGAAGCTGGTGGCCTACGGGGCGCGCCGCGGGTATCTTACGGAAACAGGTGGGGTCAGCCGCAGCGGGTACTGCGGCAGGCTCGTGGATGGACCACGGAATGTCCGCCCCTGGGTTTTACAGGGACGGCCGTTCACCATCCCGCCAACAAGGTGGAGCCCACCGCAGTGGGTGCTGCAGCGGGCTCCTTGCCGGTTTACGGGTGTCCGCCCCTAGCTCACGTGGGGGCGGCCGCTCACCGGCCGTAAATTCGCAAGATCCACCTCCTCCGGAACTTCACCAGCCGAAGCCGAATCTGATCCCATCGAGTGGGCTTGCGGTGACGGCCCATGGGCACGCCCCCTTCCACGACACCGCCCTTATCCCGGTAGGCGGTCCGATTGGAGTTCGGGCCGGGCCCCGAGGGCGGGGTCCGGAACGTGCTCCTTGGAAGGGGGCGCCCCAGAGAGCGGGTCGCCGAACACAGACAGTACCGCCCCGCTACGCCCATTCAGCCCACATTCGCCCCAAACGCAACCACGCACCCCCTCCCCCAACTCACGCCCCCACCACCCCACTTGGCCACACAAAAGGGCCCGGTCACCCCCACGGGCAACCGGACCCCTCTCCCCCCCCTCAAGCCAACCGCAGCGTCACCTCACCGCCGGTGCTGCGAGTCCGCCACCGTCACCTCGACCCGCTGGAACTCCTTCAGCTCGCTGTACCCGGTGGTGGCCATCGCCCGCCGCAGCGCACCGAAGAGGTTCATGGAACCGTCAGGCGTGTGCGACGGCCCGGTGAGAACCTCCTCGATCGTCCCCACAGTCCCCAGATCGACCTTCTTGCCGCGAGGCAGCTCCTCGTTGACGGCCTCCATACCCCAGTGGTGACCGCGACCCGGCGCGTCGGTCGCCCGGGCCAGCGGCGAGCCCATCATCACCGCGTCCGCCCCACAGGCGATCGCCTTCGGCAGGTCACCGGACCAGCCCACACCACCATCGGCGATGACGTGGACGTACCGGCCACCGGACTCGTCCATGTAGTCCCGCCGGGCGGCGGCGACATCCGCGACCGCCGTCGCCATCGGCACCTGGATACCGAGCACATTGCGCGTGGTGTGCGCGGCCCCGCCGCCGAAGCCGACAAGAACCCCGGCCGCGCCCGTACGCATCAGATGCAGGGCGGCCGTGTAGGTGGCGCAGCCGCCCACGATGACCGGGACGTCCAGCTCGTAGATGAACTGCTTCAGGTTCAGCGGCTCGTGCGAGCCGGAGACGTGCTCGGCCGACACCGTCGTACCGCGGATGACGAAGATGTCGACACCGGCGTCCACGACGGCCTTGGAGAACTGGGCGGTGCGCTGCGGCGAGAGCGCGGCGGCGGTGACGACACCGGAGTCGCGCACCTCCTTGATGCGCTGCCCGATCAGCTCCTCCTTGATGGGGGCCGCGTAGATCTCCTGGAGGCGGCGGGTGGCGGCCTCGTCGGGCAGGCCGGTGATCTCGTCGAGCAGCGGCTGCGGGTCCTCGTACCGCGTCCACAGGCCTTCGAGGTTCAGTACGCCGAGGCCGCCCAGCTCACCGATGCGGATCGCGGTGGCCGGGGAGACGACCGAGTCCATGGGGGCGGCCAGGAAGGGCAGCTCGAAGCGGTAGGCGTCGATCTGCCAGGCGATCGAGACCTCCTTCGGGTCCCGCGTACGGCGGCTGGGGACGACGGCGATGTCGTCGAAGGCGTACGCCCGGCGGCCGCGCTTGCCGCGCCCGATCTCGATCTCAGTCACGTCTGTGGCCTTTCCTCTTCGTTTCTGCGCCTCCCAGTATCGCCGACGGGTCCGGCGGCGGCTGCCCCGGAGGCACGACAGGGGCGGCCCCGGAACTCCGGAACCGCCCCGACCGGGTCCGCTGCCTACTTCCGGTGCCTACTTCCGGCTGTAGTTCGGCGCCTCGACCGTCATCTGGATGTCGTGCGGGTGGCTCTCCTTGAGGCCCGCGGAGGTGATCCTTACGAAGCGGCCCTTGGTCTCCATCTCCTCGATGGTGGCGGCGCCCACGTAGCCCATGGTCTGGCGCAGACCGCCGACGAGCTGGTGCAGCACGTTGGCCAGCGGGCCGCGGTAGGGCACCTGGCCCTCGATGCCCTCGGGCACGAGCTTGTCGTCAGAGGCGACCTCGGCCTGGAAGTAGCGGTCCTTCGAGTACGACCGGCCCTGGCCCCGGGACTGCATGGCGCCCAGCGAGCCCATGCCTCGGTAGGACTTGAACTGCTTGCCGTTGATGAACTGCAGCTCGCCCGGGGACTCCTCGCAGCCCGCGAGGAGGCTGCCCAGCATCACGGTGTCGGCGCCGGCGGCAAGGGCCTTGCCGATGTCGCCGGAGTACTGCAGACCACCGTCGCCGATCAGCGGGACACCGGCCGGGCGGGCCGCGAGGGATGCCTCGTAGATGGCGGTGACCTGCGGGACGCCGATGCCGGCGACGACCCGGGTGGTGCAGATCGAGCCGGGGCCGACGCCGACCTTGATGCCGTCGACGCCCGCGTCGATCAGCGCCTGGGCGCCGTCACGCGTGGCGACGTTGCCGCCGATCACATCGACGCCGACGCTCGACTTGATCTTCGCCATCCAGCTGAGGGCGTTGCTGTTGTGGCCGTGCGAGGTGTCGACGACCAGGAAGTCCACCCCGGCCTCGGCGAGTGCCTGGGCCCGCTCCAGGGCCTCGGGGCTGGCGCCGACGGCGGCACCGACGATCAGGCGGCCCTCGGCGTCCTTGGCGGCATTGGGGTACTGCTCGGCCTTGACGAAGTCCTTGACGGTGATGAGGCCCTTGAGGACGCCCGCGCCGTCGACCAGGGGAAGCTTCTCGATCTTGTGGCGGCGCAGCAGCTCCATGGCGTCGGTGCCGGAGATGCCGACATGCCCGGTGACCAGGGGCATCGGGGTCATGACCTCGCGCACCCGGCGGGAGCGGTCGCTCTCGAAGGCCATGTCGCGGTTGGTGACGATGCCGAGCAGCTTGCCCTCGCCGTCGGTGACCGGCACACCGCTGATGCGGAACTTCGCGCACAGCGCGTCGGCCTCGGAGAGCGTGGCGTCCGGGTTGACCGTGATCGGGTCGGTGACCATGCCGGACTCGGAGCGCTTGACCAGGTCGACCTGGTTGACCTGGTCCTCGATGGAGAGGTTGCGGTGCAGCACGCCGACGCCGCCCTGACGGGCCATGGCGATGGCCATGCGGGACTCGGTGACCTTGTCCATCGCGGCCGAGAGCAGAGGGATGTTCACCCGGACGTTGCGGGAGATGCGGGACGAGGTGTCGACCGCGTTGGGGAGCACCTCGGATGCACCCGGCAGCAGCAGCACGTCGTCGTAGGTCAGCCCGAGTGTCGCGAATTTACCGGGCACTCCGTCGACGTTGGCAGTCATGACACCTTCCCCAAATGGCCTTGATCGGTGCGGATGTCCATGCTAACGGGAAGCGCGGAGCACACATTCCACGGTACGAAGGCGACCTCGGGCTTCGTATATTCGTACGGAAAGGGCGCCTCGCCTGTTCATACGGGGCGCCCTGAGTAGCGTTTTCAGCCAGGGATCGAACTGCGTCCCTACTGCTCGGCCAGCGCCCGGAGTCTGCTCAGCGCCCGGTGCTGCGCCACCCGTACCGCGCCCGGGGACATCCCGAGCATCTGCCCGGTCTCCTCGGCCGTGAGCCCGACCGCGATTCTCAGGAGCAGCAGCTCACGCTGGTTCTCGGGGAGGTTGGCCAGCAGTTTCTTCGCCCATTCGGCGTCACTGCTGAGCAGGGCGCGCTCCTCCGGGCCGAGGGAGTCGTCCGGGCGTTCGGGCATCTCGTCCGAGGGGACGGCCGTCGAACCCGGATGGCGCATCGCGGCGCGCTGGAGGTCGGCGACCTTGTGGCCGGCGATGGCGAAGACAAACGCCTCGAACGGGCGTCCGGTGTCCTTGTAGCGCGGCAGTGCGAGGAGGACGGCGACGCAGACCTCCTGCGCCAGATCCTCCACGAAGTGCCGTGCGTCACCCGGCAGCCGCGACAGCCGGGTGCGGCAGTAGCGCAGGGCCAGAGGGTGGACATGGGCGAGCAGATCGTGTGTCGCCTGCTCGTCCCCGTCGACCGCGCGATGCACGAGCGCACCGATCACTGTCGTCTCGTCGTCGCGCATCGGTCCATGGTGCCCTGAGGCCGTCCGGTCCGTGACGCCACGCCCGTGGTTGTGCACCGAAGCGTTATGAGCAGGCGCGCCGGAAGTCATCTCCTGCGCCCTCCCCTCCCGCTTGTTCGACTGCTCCCCGAGGAACTCCACACATCAAGGATGCGGCATCCGCGGCGAAACGAGCAGCGGGCATCCGGCGAGCCGTGGTGCCACCCCCGCCCACCTGCTGGTAGGCGGGGATTCTCCTACCCCCGTGACGGCTCACTCAGCGAACCAGACCCCAGCGGAAGCCGAGCGCCACGGCGTGCGCGCGGTCCGAGGCGCCGAGCTTCTTGAACAGGCGCCGGGCGTGGGTCTTGACGGTGTCCTCGGAGAGGAACAGCTCGCGCCCGATCTCCGCGTTGGACCGGCCGTGGCTCATGCCCTCCAGGACCTGGATCTCCCGCGCGGTGAGTGTGGGCGCGGCGCCCATCTCGGCCGAGCGCAGCCGGCGCGGGGCGAGCCGCCAGGTGGGGTCGGCGAGGGCCTGCGTCACGGTGGCGCGCAGCTCCGCGCGGGAGGCGTCCTTGTGCAGATAGCCCCGGGCGCCGGCGGCGACGGCGAGGGCGACGCCGTCCAGGTCCTCGGCGACGGTGAGCATGATGATGCGCGCGCCGGGGTCGGCGGACAGCAGCCGCCGTACGGTCTCGACGCCGCCCAGACCGGGCATGCGTACGTCCATCAGAATCAGGTCCGAGCGGTCGGCCCCCCAGCGGCGGAGGACTTCCTCGCCGTTGGCCGCCGTGGTCACGCGCTCGACGCCGGGCACGGTCGCCACCGCGCGGCGCAGCGCCTCTCGGGCAAGCGGGGAGTCGTCGCAGACGAGGACGGATGTCATGACCGTCCTCCGCAGCTGATGCGCGTCACCTTGAGCCTCCAGGCTGGTACGAAATCGTCACCTGTGCGGTCGACACTCACGAGCGGACACGAACGCCTGCCCGAGCGCTTGTTGCTTCAACCGCCTCCGCCCGTCTCAACGACGGTCACTCGAAAGAGTTACGGGATGGCTGGTCACCTTCGGCACTCTACGTGAGGGCGTGGACACGGTGCAGACATGCACAACAGACCCTCAACGTTTCATCACAACCTATGCCCCATTCAGACGTTTTTGTTCCTCTTTGCTGGTGTCCGGGGCTAGATTCGCAATGAGTCATATTTTCATCTCCTTAGATGGTCGATGTACGGTCATGGGTACAGATGACCCGGTATCTGCCCGGAACAGCAACAAGGGGACACGTAATGGCAGATTTCTCCCGCCTTCCCGGACCGAACGCCGATCTGTGGGACTGGCAGCTCCTCGCGGCATGCCGAGGAGTCGACAGTTCGCTCTTCTTCCACCCTGAGGGAGAGCGCGGCGCGGCACGGAGCGCTCGCGAGAACTCGGCCAAAGAGGTCTGCATGAGGTGCCCCGTGCGCGCCCAGTGCGCGGCCCACGCCCTCGCGGTGCGCGAGCCGTACGGCGTGTGGGGCGGCCTGACCGAGGACGAACGCGAGGAACTGATGGGCAGGGCCCGCCACCGGCTGGTGACCGCGTCCGCGCCCGGTGGCGACGCCCCGTCAAACGACTGAACAACTGAAGGAACGTTTCTTCACTCGCCCTCTCGGGCGGGTCCACCGGGCCGGTCCATCGCGCCCGTCTATCGGACGGCGGCCTCGGTGAGTCGGTCCAGCGTCGCGGCGACCGCGGGGACCCGGGCCAGGTCGGGCAGGGTGAGGGCGACGATCTCGCGGCGTACCGCCGGTTCCACGGCGACCGCGCGCACCCCCTTGGGGCGTACGGACTCGATGGCCAGTTCCGGCAGGACGGCGACGCCGAGACCGGCGCCGACCAGGCCGACGACCGCCGGGTAGTCGTCGGTGGCGAAGTCGATACGGGGCGTGAATCCGGCGCTCTCGCAGACGCGCACCAACTGCCCCCGGCAGCGCGGGCACCCGGCGATCCAGGGTTCCCCGGCGAGTTCGCCGATGCCGATGGAGGGCGTACGGGCCAGCCGGTGCCCTTGGGGGACGAGGCCCACGAGCCGATCGGTGAGCAGGGGCCGTACGACCAGGTCGTCCCACTCCTTCTCGTCATCGTCGGCGTTTTCGGCGTTCTCGGCGCCCGTCGTGCCCTCGTAGCGGAAGGCGAGGGCGATGTCGCACTCGCCCTCGCGGAGCATCTCGACGGAGTGCGGCGGTTCGGCCTCCTCCAGGGAGACCCGGGTGCCGGGGTGGGCGGCGCGGAGGGCGGCCAGGGCGGTGGGGACGAGGGTGGAGCTGCCGCTGGGGAACGAGACCAGGCGTACGCGCCCGGCCCGCAGTCCGGCGATGGCGGCGACCTCCTCCTCGGCCGCGGTGAGCCCCGCGAGGATGCCGACCGCGTGCCGCACGAGCGCCTCGCCCGCCTCGGTCAGGCGCATCTCCCGGCCGCCGCGGACCAGCAACGGCGTACCCACGGATGTCTCCAGCGCCTTCATCTGCTGGCTGACGGCGGGCTGGGTGCAGCCGAGTTCGCGGCCGGCCGCCGAGAAGGAGCCGGTGGCGGCGACGGCGCGCAGGACGCGGAGATGACGGGCCTCGATCACGCCGTCGAGCATAAGTGCGGCTTGGGTGCGACGCCGAATAATGCGTCGACGCTTTGATGTCTGTCGGCCTAGCTTGCTGAGTATGAAGCTGCTGTCACTGAACGTCGGACGTCCCAGGACCGTCGACATTCCGGAGGAGTCGAAGCATGTGACGGGTATCGACAAACGGCCGGTGCAGGGGCCGCTGCGGGTGGCGGCGCCCGGGCCCAAGGGGGTCGGGGGCAGCGGGGTGGCCGGCGACGCGGTGTGCAACAGGGAGCATCACGGTGGGGACGACCAGGCCGTGTACGCGTTCGCCCGTGAGGATCTCGACGGCTGGGAGCGCGCGCTCGGCCGTACGCTGCCGAGCGGTTCCTTCGGGGAGAACCTCACCACCGAGGGCCTCGATGTCTCCGGTGCCCTGATCGGCGAGCGCTGGCGGATCGGCGCCGAGGTGATCCTGGAGGTCACCTGCGGTCGCGTCCCCTGTCTCAACTTCCAGCAGCACATCGGCGAGCGGGGCTGGGTCAGGCGTTTCACCCGGGAGGGCGCCCCCGGCGCGTATCTGCGGGTGATCAGGCCCGGCGAGATCAGCGCCGGCGACCCGATCGAGATCGTCCACCGCCCCGACCACGACATCACCGTCGCCCTGTCCTTCCGCGCCCTGATGGGCGAACGCGCCCTGCTGCCAAGGCTGTTGGCATCCGGGGAGGCGTTGCATCCGGAGTTGGCGGAGACGGCGCGGAAGTACGTGGCGGCACAGGGGGCCGAGGAGGTGAGGGGCGGGGCCGAGGAGTGACGCGGTGCGGCCGGCGGTGTCGGACGCCCCGCGCCCCGGCGGCACGCGGATCACCACAGTCCAGGTCACTACCCTTGCGCCATGACAACGGCTCTGATTACGGGATCGACCGCGGGGATCGGTGCCGCCTTCGCGCGGCGGCTGGCGGCGGACGGGCACGACCTGGTGCTGGTGGCGCGTGACTCCGGGCGGCTGCGGGAGCAGGCCACGGAGTTGCACGACCGGCACGGCATCGAGGCGGAGGTCCTGACGGCCGACCTCGCCACGGACCCCGGGATCGAGTCGGTCGGGAAACGCCTCGCCGACCGGAAGAACACGGTCGACCTGCTGATCAACAACGCGGGCTTCGGCAACAAGGGCCGTTATCTGGATGTCTCGATGGCCGATGAGCTGAAGATGCTCAAGGTGCACTGCGAGGCGGTCCTGCGGCTGACGTCCGCGGCGGCGGAGGGCATGCGGGAGCGCGGCCGGGGCGGGGTCGTCAACGTGGCGTCGGTCGCCGCGTTCCTGCCTCGCGGCACCTACGGCGCCTCCAAGGCGTGGGTCGTGCAGTTCACGCAGGGGGCGGCGCGGGACATGACGGGCAGCGGGGTACGGCTGATGGCGCTGTGCCCCGGCTTCGTCCGCACCGAGTTCCACGAGCGGGCCGGGATGGGCACCGACAACATCCCGAGCTGGATGTGGCTCGACGCCGACAAGCTGGTGGCATCCGCCCTGGACGACCTGGCCCGAGGCAAGACCGTCTCCATCCCCGACCCCCGCTACAAGGCCCTGATGGGCGTGGCGAAGGTGGTACCCCGTGGGCTGCTGGGCGGGGTCAGTTCGAAGGCGGGACGGAAGTACGGGCCGCAGTAGGTCACCTGTCGTCGCGGGAAGGCGCCCCTGCTGTGTCCGTGAGGGCGGTCTGTTCCTGTCGGTCCGGTCGGTGTGTGTTCCGAAGTGCGTCGATCGCGATGGTGGCCATGGTCGGGTCGATGCTCAGCAGCGCCGGGAGGCAGTCCGGCCACCGCCCGTGGTGGAGGGCCAGGGCCACATGGGTACGGGCCTTGGATGGTTTCGCAGCACGGGCAAGAGTGAGATACGCCCGTGCCGCATCCTTGCCGCTCGTGATCCTTTGAGCCAAGGACTCGGCTCGACCGAGTTCGCCATGACGTACGTACGCCTCCACTAGATCGGCCCGGGCTGCAGCCTGTGCGGAGGGGCCGAAGACTCTGTCCACGAGTGATTCGGCACGGGAGAACGCACCGAGCGCGACCATCGCGCGAACGAGGTCACTCACTTCCTCTCCGGTGGCCCGCCCACTCTCCACGATGACTTCCGCTTGCCCCAGCTGAATCCGGGCGGTCTCCGTGTCACCGGCGAGGATCAGTGCTCGGACCAGGCCGGCGGCAGCGCGTGTCGACGGCATCTTGGCGAGGGCCACGGCTTCCGCCAGATACTCCTTTGCCTCGGAGAACCGTCCGGCGGCCCACAGGTGGTACACGATCTCGGACAGGGCCCAGGCATCGTGCTGCGGTTCGGTATGCCCCCTGGCCAGGCCGACGGCTCGGTCGAAGTCTCCGGCAGCGGCGAGGGCCACAGCCACCAGGGCGGGCAGTCTGCTCCGGCTGAGCTTCAAAGGGATGCGCGCGACCCTCTCCGCGTCGTCGAACCTGCGAAAACCGATCATGGACTCGGCGATCTCGGCCCACATCCGCTCCTGGCTCCGGGGATCGCCGGCTCCGCGTGCCAGTGACTCAGCTCGTGACAGGAGGCCCGCTCCGGCAAGTGCCCGAACCAGCGGGACCTCCAACTCCCCACGCTCGGGCTGCCCGAGTACCCAACGGTCCAGCGTCGCCCCGAGACCTCGCCCGGCCTCTTCCAGCAGTAGCCGCGCTTCATCGACGAGCCCTGCTTCGGCCAACGCCCTGGCAATCACACAGACATCACGAACCCTCGCCCGGGTACTCACCGTTCGGCGAGCGAGTTCCTCGGCGCCAAGGAGAACCTCACGAGCTCGATCAGGTGACGCGCCCTCAGCCAGCTCGACGGAGACTCGAACCAGGGCATCGACAGAACCGTCCTCCTTGGCCAGTAGTCGGGCTATTTTCAGAGGCTCTTCCACTTGCCCGCCTCTGATCATGGCCAGGGAGATTTCGAGAAGGACCCGGGAGAGATTTTCATCCTCAGTGACCAGTCGGGCCACTCGAAACGCTGTGTCGATCTCACCGGCGCGACACAGGGTCACGGCAACAGCCGCAGCACCCACAGAAAGCTGAGGCCCATCGGGCAGTAATCGAAGCAATGCCCTGGCCTGACCGATGTCACCGTAACCGGCGATTTCTCCTACTACTCTCGAAACTAGCTCCGAGCGCCAGTCGTCCAGTATCACTGAATTGACGACGTCCAGCGCGGCGGCCACCTCCCCCGCTGCCGCCAACTCCCGGACCAGGTCTTCGTCCGACATATAGGACCGAATGGCGAGCGCATCCCGCACAAGGCTCCCGGCCCGATCCTCATGCTTCATACGATGACAAATTCCGGCCAGCCGGAAAAGCGCCCTCTTCCGCACAGCGGGCTCGACAGCGTTGCGAGCAATGGACTCCGCCTCGCTCAGCCTCGCGAGTTCTGCCAGTGCGCCGGCCATGTGGATCGGAGCCTCCTCGGCGATCCCCAAGATCTCCGCCATCGCCTGAACCTGTGCGATTTCCCCTGCTTTCACCATCGTATCGATGATTTGATGAGCGACGGCTGACGTTACTTTCGGGTCAACGAGATCCATCGCCAGTTCCCGGGCCCGCGCGAATTGTTCTGTCCGTACCAGGGCCACAACGATCCGCAAGAGGAGACGGTCCCTCGTAGCCTCGTCCGTTTCCTGGCGAGCAACGCCCTCGGCCTCGTCCAGGACTTTGACGGCCTCGGCACCGGCCAGTCGCTCGCCGACTCCGGCGAGCGCGAGCACCCGCTCGGCCCTGCCGGGAAAGCTCCGGGCAAGTTCCTCACCCCGCCTCCGCTCACCTATGCGCACCCACGCCACCGGTATCGCAGGTGTCACCTTCGAGATTCGTTCCTCGAGGGCACTCCGATGGATGGAAATCCTCAGCATGTCCTGAAGTCTCTCACCCCCCTCATCGATGATCAGACGGCTCGCCACATCGATTTCCGCCAGTGCGAGAGCATCGCTTCCCGAGAAATAAAGAAGTCGCTCATGCCGATCGTGATCCGCTGCACACACGGCCAATCGATCAACGTCTCGGTGCGCCTGCAGCATCTGAAAATAGCCGCGGAGCAAATAATCGGGCGTATGGGGAGGCCAAGACCTTCTCCGATACTCATCGCACCAGCGATGAATCAGCTGACGATACGAGTCGATGACCGCAGCCCCGAGAATTTCTGTCGCCTGCTCCTGGATCTCCTCGTGCGCCAGCAGGTATACACCGTGCCCCGAACTCCCCTCGGGAGACGCTTCACGCATTGCGAAGGTCCTGCCCGCTCTCGTCCGGAGAATATCCTGTACGTGATAGGGGCTTTCTCCGGAAAGGTCGGCCAGGTCGGAGACGGCCAATCCGCCTTCGGCAGCAACCACGAAGCCCAGAAGATCACGGGCCACGCTGCTCTCAGCCAGGCATGCCTTCAACTCTCGCTCCGCTTCCGCGCGGATTGCCTGAGCATAGGGGGACGGAGTGAGCTGACGTAGATTCCGCTGATCTCGAATCGGATGGTCATGCGACACGTCGCTGGGAAGGGGTGGATTGAGACGACCGGACACAATGACACGGAGACCGAACTCCGGTCGGCTCGGCAGAATGCCCGCGATGCTGTGGGCAGCCGGACCCGTGGTCACACCTCGGTCCTCGTCCAAACCGTCGACCAACAGAACCAGCCGTTCCCCCCGTTCTTCGCACACGCGCGCGGCCTGGCCGTACATGCGCAGCAGATGTGCGTCGCGCGTCGCTTCCGTCAGATGCGCCGGAATACTGTCCCCGGCCAGTTCAGCGAGTTGCTCAAGGACCACATCGGCATAGGCCACCACGTCGTTCTGTGCTCGCGACCTCGCGGTCACGAAGAACGGAACGATTCGCACCTTCGGGGGCGGATGGAGAGCGAACCAGGACAACAGCGCGGTCTTGCCCGCCCACGCACCGGCTCGCCACCATCCGTAAGCGAGACCGGGATCGTCGTCCTGCTGACAGAACTCAGCCAGTTCGCATAGCTCCCGCTCTCTGCCGAGGAGTTCCGCCGGGGCGATCCGACGCACCTGCTCCCAGTAGGCCGACCGAACCCTTGGGGCCAATGACACATGGTTGTTGTCACCCGTGATCGCCAGCCCGATGTCCCGCCCCGCCGAGACGGACTGCTCCCCGCGCGCATGCATGACGCCATGGTGACAAGCCCGGATGCGTTTGTCTGCACGCCGTCAAGGCTGCTCGGGCTGAAGGCGACCCTGACCCCCCGGTGGGACAATGAAGCTGTTCAACCGGACCTAAGGGGGGCCGGGAGGCGACGGCGTTATGACCTTTGTGCAGCTCATCGACTGTAGGACCAGTCGGTTCGACGAGATGAACCGGCTGATGGACAGGTGGGTCGAGCAGACCAAGGGGAAGCGGACCGCGACGCACAACATGATCGGGAAGGACCGGGGCGACTCGGCGCACTTCGTGGAGATCGTGGAGTTTCCCTCGTACGAGGAAGCGATGCGGAATTCCAAGCTTCCGGAGACCGATCGGATCTTCCAGGAGATGGTCGCGCTCTGCGACGCGATGCCGACGTTCACGGATCTGGATGTCGTGCGGGACGAGCAGTTGTACGCGGACAACTCACGCAGGTTCTTCGAGGCGCTGGGCGCCAAGGGCGAGCTGCCGCCACTCGACGGCCTGGTCATCGAGGACTATCACAACCACGATCCGGCCACTCCACAGGACGCCATCGGTATGGACGCGATGAGGCGCGAGGTCGGGATGTGGCGGGGCGGGTTCGACTTCTCGTTCACGATCGAGGATCAGTTCGCGCAGGGTGACCGGGTGTGCACCCGGTGGACCTGGAACGCGACGCACAAGGGCGAGTTCCTCGGGATCGCGTCCACCGGGAAGAAGGTCTCCATGACCGGGACCACCGTCCACCGGTACACGGCGGACGGGAAGATCGCCGAGGGCTGGTGGCAGTACGACCGACTCGGGCTGATGGGGCAGTTGGGGGCCCTGGAGGGGCTGGAGCGGTGACGCGGTGACGACGCGGTGAGGCCCGGCACCCCCCGAGGGGTGCCGGGCCTCAAGCGCGGCTTGCCGACGTGTGTACGTCAGTGGGCGTGGCCGTGGCCGTGACCAGCGGCGGCCGGCTCCTCCTCTTCCTTCTTCTCGACGACCAGGGTCTCGGTCGTGAGGAGGAGGGAGGCGATGGAGGCGGCGTTCTCCAGGGCGGAGCGGGTGACCTTGACCGGGTCGATGACACCGGCCTTGACCAGGTCGCCGTACTCGCCGGTGGCGGCGTTGTAGCCGTTGCCCTTGTCCAGCTCGGCGACCTTGGAGACGATGACGTAGCCCTCAAGGCCCGCGTTCTCGGCGATCCAGCGCAGCGGCTCGACCGCGGCGCGGCGGACGACGGAGACACCGGTGGCCTCGTCGCCGGACTTGCCGAGGTTGTCCTCCAGGACCTTCACGGCGTGGACCAGCGCGGAGCCACCACCGGAGACGATGCCCTCCTCGACCGCGGCGCGGGTCGCGGAGATGGCGTCCTCCAGACGGTGCTTCTTCTCCTTCAGCTCCACCTCGGTGGCGGCGCCGACCTTGATCACGCACACGCCGCCGGCCAGCTTCGCGAGGCGCTCCTGGAGCTTCTCGCGGTCCCAGTCGGAGTCGGTGTTCTCGATCTCGGCCTTGATCTGGGCGACGCGGCCCACGACGTCCTCGGAGTTGCCGGCGCCGTCGACGATCGTCGTGTCGTCCTTGGTGACCGTGATACGCCGGGCGGAGCCCAGCACGTCCAGGCCGACCTGGTCGAGCTTGAGGCCGACCTCCTCGGAGATGACGGTGGCGCCGGTGAGGACGGCCATGTCCTGCAGCATCGCCTTGCGGCGGTCACCGAAGCCGGGGGCCTTGACCGCGACCGCGTTGAACGTGCCACGGATCTTGTTGACCACCAGCGTCGACAGGGCCTCGCCCTCGACGTCCTCGGCGATGATCAGCAGCGGCTTGGAGGCACCGGCCTGGATGACCTTCTCCAGCAGCGGCAGCAGGTCCTGGATGGAGGAGATCTTGCCCTGGTTGATGAGGATGTAGGGGTCCTCCAGGACGGCCTCCATGCGCTCCTGGTCCGTCACGAAGTACGGCGACAGGTAGCCCTTATCGAAGGCCATGCCCTCGGTGAAGTCCAGCTCCAGACCGAAGGTGTTGGACTCCTCGACGGTGATGACACCGTCCTTGCCGACCTTGTCCATCGCCTCGGCGATCAGCTCGCCGACCTGCTGGTCCTGGGCGGACAGCGCGGCGACGGCGGCGATGTCGGACTTCTCGTCGATCGGACGGGCCGAGGCGAGCAGGTCCTCCGACACGGCGGCGACGGCGGCGTCGATGCCCTTCTTCAGGGCGGCCGGGGAGGCACCCGCGGCGACGTTCTTCAGGCCCTCGCGCACCAGCGCCTGGGCGAGCACGGTGGCGGTGGTCGTACCGTCACCCGCGATGTCGTTGGTCTTGGTCGCCACCTCCTTCACCAGCTGCGCGCCGAGGTTCTCGTACGGGTCCTCGATCTCGACCTCGCGGGCGATCGTGACACCGTCGTTGGTGATGGTGGGGGCACCGAACTTCTTGTCGATGACGACGTTGCGACCCTTGGGGCCGATCGTCACCTTGACCGTGTCGGCCAGCTTGTTGACGCCGCGCTCCAGGGCGCGACGGGCGTCCTCGTCGAACTTCAGGATCTTCGCCATGACAGCGGGAGCCCTCTCGGAAATCTGTGGGCGGAAAGCTATGGGTGGAAAGACACTGCGCCCCGGACGCCCGGCTTCTCAGTGGTCGCGGGGGCCAGGGGCGCAGCTCGAAAAAACTCTGAGGTGGTCTTACTTCTCGATGATCGCGAGCACGTCGCGAGCCGAGAGGACGAGGTACTCGTCGCCGTTGTACTTCACCTCGGTGCCGCCGTACTTGCTGTACAGGACGATGTCGCCGACCTGGACGTCGAGCGGCAGGCGCTCGCCGTTCTCGAACCGGCCCGGGCCCACGGCGAGGACGGCGCCCTCCTGGGGCTTCTCCTTCGCGGTGTCCGGGATGACCAGGCCGGAGGCCGTGGTCTGCTCGGCGTCGAGCGGCTGGACCACGATGCGGTCCTCAAGCGGCTTGATGGCAACCTTGGAGCTGGCGGTCGTCACGATCCGACCTCCCCCTTCGGAGATCTCACGGGGTTAACTGTCTGAGGTGGCGACCAGGTCGATCCGTCGTCGCGGGTGCCGGACCTGCCCGTCGCGTTGTTGGCACTCTCCAGGGGTGAGTGCCAGACCTGAGACTATGACCGTGATTAGCACTCGGTCAAGCGGACTGCTAATCGAGTACGAACGGCGCGGCGCCGGGGGCGGCGTGAGCGGGGGTGCCGGGGGGTGCCGGGTGTGGGGTGAGCGGGGGCTCCGGGGGCGGCGCGGTTCAGTTCAGGTAGTCCTCCAGGCGCCCCACCGTGAGCCCCTGTTCCTGGATGCGGCGCAGCAGCCTCGTCGTCGTCTCGGCCGGGGAGTGGGGGAGGGCCAAGAGGATGTCACCGGGGTGGAGGCCGGTGGCCGGTGTCGACGCGCGCCACAGGACGACCGCCTCGATGCCGCAGTCGGCGGCGGCGCGGAGCGTGGTGGTGTCGTAGACGCCGTACGGCGGCCGGAAGAGGGTCGGGCGGACGCCGAAGCGCTGCTTGAGCTTGTTCTGCTGGCCGCAGATCTCGGCGCGCTGCCCGGCGTACGGCAGACCGCGCAGGGCGGTGTGGTCGAGGGTGTGGTTCTGGACACTCGCCCCGACCGCGCGCAGCCGGGCGAAGTGCGCGTACCCGGGCCCGACGACGCTGTCCGTGAGGAACACGCTCACCGGAAGCCGCAGTTCACGGACCATGTCGACAAACCTCGGGTCCTTCTCGACCCCGTCGTCGTACGTCAGGAACACCACCTTGTCGCGGGTGGGGACGTGGTCGACGACGGGCGGCAGCCCCGGGCCGGCGCCGCGCGGCATCGGCGGCCGGTGCGGGGTTGCGGGCGCGGGGGCGAGGGGGGCGGCGAGTCCCCAGCGGCGGTACGGGGGTGGGGAGGCGGCGGCGTCCGGGAAGGGGTGGGGCGTCGTGTAGGGGTGGGCGGGGGCGTCATCGGGGCGGCCCGCCGCGTCACCGCTGACCGTGTCCTGACCGGCCGTGTCGGGGCGGGCTCGGGCATCCGGGCGGGCTCGCGCATCCGGATGGGTGGCGCAGCCGGGGAGCGCGGCGGTGAGGAGCGCGGTGGCGGCCAACGCGCTCAGCGTCAGGGCGCGCACGCGGTTCACGCCCGGCTCGCGGGTCGTACGCGGTTCATGCCCGGCTCGCGGGTCGTACGCGGTTCACGCCCAGCTCGTGGGTCGTACGCGCCCCGCGCGCCCTCACAGGCGCGGCGCCTGGGGCCGAGGCCGGGCGGGAGCGGGGTGCGCTTCCCGGCGCCGACAGCGTGCCGCTCTCTTCGGGGCGGGCGCCGCCCCAGCGGCACGATTGCCCGCAGCTACGACGGCTCCGGCGCTCCCCCACATGCCGCTCCCCGCCTCGGTACTCGTCCGCACGGCGCACCCCGCCCCGACGCTCTCCCGAAAGGCATTCACCCATTTCCCACTCAATCCATCATCTTGTCGTACAAGTCGCATGGCGCCGCATCCTCGCAGCCCGCCCCCTCCCCACCGCCCCGACACCGCCACCATGGGCGCACCATCCACCGACTGGCCCACAATGGCCCGGTGAACGACCTGGACCCCACCGCCTCCCTCACCTCCCTCCTCACCCCGGAGGGCCGTGCCCTGCTCGACGAGGTGCGCGGGGTCGAACCGGCGCGGGAGTTGGCGGTGGCGACCCGGTTGCGGCGGGAGCACCCGGCGGAGCTGGTGTCGGCGGCGATGGGGCAGGCGCGGCTGCGGCAGCGGGCGGTGGCGAAGTTCGGGGCGGCGGACGCCGAGCGGATGTTCTTCACGCCGAACGGGGTCGAACAGTCGACCAGGGCGAGCGTGGCCACGTACCGCGCCGAGTGCTTCGAGGCGCTCGGCGTACGCTCCGTCGCCGACCTGTGCTGCGGGATCGGCGGTGACGCGATCGCGTTCGCACGCGCCGGTATCCGTGTCCTGGCCGTCGACCGGGACCCGCTGACGGCGGCGGTGGCCCGCGCCAACGCCGACGCGCTCGGCCTCGCCGATCTGATCGAGGTGCGCGAGGCGGATGTGACGGAGGTGGACACGGCCGGATACGACGCGGTCTTCGTGGACCCGGCCCGGCGTTCCTCCAGGCGCGGCCGGATCTTCGACCCCGAGGCGTACTCCCCGCCGCTGTCCTGGGCCGTGTCGGCCGCGCTCAAGGCACCGCTCGGCGCGCTGAAGATCGCCCCCGGCATCCCGCACGAGGCGATCCCGGCGGAGGCCGAGGCCGAGTGGATCTCGGACGGCGGTGATGTGAAGGAGGCCGTGCTGTGGTTCCGGGAGGGCGGGACACCGGGCGCGCGGCGGGCGATGCTGCTCCCCTCGGGCGCCGGTGTCGCGGCCACGCCCGCGACCGCGCTGCCCGACCCCCCGGTCCGTGCCGTCGGGCGGTATCTGTACGAACCGGATGGCGCCGTCATCCGCGCCCACCTGGTCGCCGAGGTCGCCGAGGACCTGGCGGGCGGCCTGATCGACCCGACCATCGCGTACATCACCGCCGACGCCCACCACGTCACCCCGTACGCCACCGCCTACGAGATCACCGATCAACTCCCCTTCAACGTCAAGAAGTTGAAGGCCCTGCTGAGGGAGCGGGAGGTGGGGGTGCTGACGGTGAAGAAGCGGGGTTCGGCCGTGGAGCCGGAGGAACTGCGGAAGAAGGTGAAACCACAGGGGCCCAATGCGGCGACGGTGTTCCTGACGCGCGTGGCCGGGGCCCCGACGATGCTGATCGGCCACCCGGCCCGGTGACACCGCCGGGGCTCGGTGCGGGGCGGCGCGCGCGTCGGCGCCGAGGCCGGCCCCCTCCCCCGAGTTCACTCCCCGTCAGCCGACTCCGCCCGCTCCAGCAGCAGCTGCCGCTCGCGCTCGTTCCGCGCCAGCCCGGCCGCTCGTACGAACTCGGCGCGGGCCTCCGCCGTACGGCCCAGCCGTCGCAGCAAATCGCCCCGCACGCTCGGCAGCAAGTGGTAGTCGCGGAGGGCGGGGTCGGTGGCGAGGCGGTCGACGATCTCCAGGGCGGGTGCCGGGCCCTCGGCCATCGAGACGGCGACCGCGCGGTTGAGTTCGACGACGGGTGACGGGGAGCGGGCCGCCAGCAGGGCGTACAGGGTGGCGATCCTCGGCCAGTCGGTCTCCTCGTAGGTGTACGCCTGGGCGTGGCACGCGGCGATGGCGGCCTGGAGGGCGTACGGGCCGGGGGCGCCCGGGGAGAGGGCGCTCGCGCGGCCGAGGGCGGTGAAGCCACGGGCGATGAGGAGGCGGTTCCAGCGGCGGCGGTCCTGGTCCTTGAGCAGCACCGGTTCCCCGCAGGGGCCGGTCCGGGCGGCGGAACGGGACGCCTGAAGCTCCAGCAACGCCACCAGCCCGTGCGCCTCCGCCTCCTTCGGCATCAACTGGGCCAGCACCCGCGCCAGCCGCAGCGCGTCCTCGCACAGTGCGGGGCGCAGGAGATCGTCGCCGACGGTGGCCGCGTACCCCTCGTTGAAGATCAGATAGATGACCTCCAGTACGGAACCCAGCCGGGCCTCGCGGTCGGGGCCGTAGGGGACCTCGAAGGGGACTTTCTTGCTGGCGAGGGTGCGTTTGGCGCGCACGATCCGCTGGGCGACGGTCGCTTCCGGGGCGAGGAAGGCGCGGGCGATCTCGGGTGTCGTCAGGCCGCCGAGGAGGCGGAGGGTGAGGGCGATCCGGGCCTCGGCGGAGAGCACCGGGTGGCAGGCGGTGAAGACGAGCCGGAGCAGGTCGTCGTCGATGTCGTCGGGGTCGGACGGCTCGTCCCAGTGATGCGGGTCCGCCTCCAGTTCCCGGCCGACCTCGACCAGCTTCCGCGCGTACCGCTCCCGCCGTCGTACGAGGTCGACGGCCCGGCGTTTGGCGGTGGCCGTCAGCCAGGCCCCGGGGTTGTCCGGCACCCCCTCCCCCGGCCACTGTTCGAGCGCCGCGACCAGCGCGTCCTGCGCCAGTTCCTCCGCGATCCCGACATCCCGCACGATCCGCGCGACACCGGCGATGATCCGGGGCGACTCCATACGGAAGACGGTCTCGATGGCGGCGGCTGTGGTGGGCTGCGGTGTCACAGCCCACCATTCGACACCCGTACGGGTCTCAGGGCCAACGACCCCACGGGGTTCAGGGCCGTCAGCCCTCCTGGATCTCCCGCACCTCGCACGTCACCGTCCAGTGCTCCTCGTGCACCTTCAGGAACCGCTTGGACCACTCGACGGCCTCGGCCATGTCCTTGCACTGCATCAGGGCATAGCCGCCCACGACCTCCTTGGTCTCGGTGAACGGCCCATCGGTGACCGACAGCTCACCGCCCTCCCAGCGCACCCGCTTCCCCTGCGCGGTAGGCATCAGCCCGGCGGTGTCGAGCATGACCCCGGCCTTGGTGATCTCCTCCAGCAGATCCCCCATCCGCTGCATCAGCTCAGGGCTCGGCCCCTCGGCGGGCATGGTGGACTCGTCGATCCTGACCATCGACAGATAGCGCGGCATGGTGACTCCAAGTACTCGGGTGGCCGGGGCTTCTCCCCGCCTCTCACCCATACGTCGAACGAACACCACCGGAATCGACAGCCGCGCCGAAGTTCCTCGAAGATTTTTTGGAACGCCCGTCAGCTCGTTTCAGCTCACTTCAACGACTCCCACAGCTCGCTCGCCTCCGGCTCGTTCGCGACCACGCGGTTGCTGTCCGAGGGGGACGGGACCACCGGCATGGTCACCGTCCTCGTCTCGGTCGAGGACAGGTCCTTCAGACTTTCGGCGAAGGTCATCAGTTCGGTGAGGGAGTCCAGGCCGGTGTCGGTGGTGAGGCTGTCGGTGATGGCGTCGGCGGTTTTGTAGAGCTTGGTGGGGCTGGTGAGGAGGCTGGTCGAGGTGATCTGGTCCAGCAACGCCTTCACCAGTTGCTGCTGGAGGGTTATGCGGCCCAGATCGCTGCCGTCGCCCACACCGTGCCGGGTGCGGGCCAGGGCCAGCGCCTGTTCGCCGTCCAGGTGGTGGGTGCCGGCGTCCAGGGTCAGATGGCTGTCCTCGTCGTCGATGTCCTCGTCCGTGGTGACCGTTACGCCGCCCAGCGCGTCGACCAGCTTCGCGAAGCCCGAGAAGTCGATCTCGATGTAGTGGTCCATGCGGACGTTCGTCATCGATTCGACGGTTTTCACGGCACACACCGCGCCGCCCACCGCGTACGCGCTGTTGAACATCACGTTGTACGCCGTCCGCGTCGAGCCGCCGGACTCCAGCGGGCAGGACGGGCGGGTGACCAGGGTGTCGCGGGGGATGCTGACGACCGTCGCCTCTGTGCGGCCCTCGTCGATGTGGACGACCATCGCCGTGTCCGAACGGGCGCCCGAGTCCTCACCGCCACCGCCGAGTTCGGCGTTCTCCTCGCCGCTGCGGGAGTCCGAGCCGAGGACGAGGATGTTCAACGCGCCGCTGGGCAACGACTCGGTGGTGGTGGCGGAGGAGGAAGAAGAGGTCGAAGGCGAGGTCGTCGACCGGAGTTTCGCGGGGCGGTTGTCGCCGAGGGCGGCGTTGATGTCGACGCTCGTGATGTTGTCGTTGAGCCGCCAGAACGCCAGGCCCGCCCCGCCCGCGCCGAGTACGAGGACGCCGGCGAGTGTGACTCCGATGACCTTCAGCCACCGTGACCGTCCGCCCGCGCCCCCGTTGCCGTCGTTGTCGTCCTCGCCCCCGTACTCGCTTTCTTCACCAGTCACACACATGAACGTACGTCCGAATTGTTACGGGCGAGAACCGTCTGCCGCCTTTCCTTCGGGAATTCTCAGACTTCTCAGGCCCCGTAAGGGCGTCAGAAAGGGCCTCCGCAACGGCGTCAGAGGCACAGCTCAGCCCAGTGTCACCGTCGGCACCGGATTGCTGCCGCTCCACGTCGCGTTGAAGCCGAAGGACACCGAACCGCCGCTCGGGACGCTCCCGTTCCAGGAGGCGTTCGAGCAACTGACCGCCGTGCCGGACTGGGCGCAGGTCGCGTTCCATGCCTGGCTGATCTGCTGTCCGGCCCCGAACGTCCAGTTGACGCGCCAGGAGGAGAGCGAGGACCCGGCGGCGCAGCTGATCGTCACATTGCCGGTGAAGCCGGTGTTCCACTGGCTCGCCACGGTGTAGGCGGCCGTGCAGCCGTCCGTCGACGGCGGAGGCGTGGTGCCCGTACCGCCGAGCCCGGTGACGATGCCGTAGTACGCGGGTTTCGGGTTGTAGTTCTCGTCGTACGGGGTCGCCGCGCCCTGGCCCGGGAAGGTGTCCGGAATCCAGGAGTCGGAGTCGGTGAAGCCCCACACCGTGACGCCGGTGCACCGGGTCACCGCCACGCATGCCTTCACGACCGCGTCGTACTCGGTGCGCTGCTGGGCCAGCTTCGCCTCGGTGGCCGGGAGTTGCATCCGGATGTCGAGTTCCGTGATGGCCACGTCCACGCCGAGGTCGGCGAAGCGCTGGATGTTCTGCTGGAGCGTGGAGGGGACCTGGCCGAGGATGAGGTGGGCTTGGAGGCCGACGCCGTCGATCGGGACGCCTCGCGCCTTCAGGTCTGCGACCAGGTTGTAGAGAGCGGTGCTCTTCGCGTTGACGCCCTCGACGTTGTAGTCGTTGATGTAGAGCTTGGCGTCCGGGTCGGCGGCGCGGGCGGCGGTCAGCGCCTGGGCGATGTAGTCGGCGCCGAGGCCGTTGTACCAGAGGGTCTGACGGTAGGTGCCGTCCTCGTTGAAGGGCTCGTTGACCACGTCCCAGGCGGCCAGCCTGCCCTTGTAGCGGCCGACTTCGAGCGCGATGTGGTCGTTCATCAACTGGCTGAGCTGGGCGGACGTCCAGGTGCCGTTGGTCAGCCAGCTGGGGTTCTGGCTGTGCCAGACGAGGGTGTGGCCGCGTACGTCCTGGTCGTGGGCCTCGGCGAAGGCGACGATCTGGTCGGCCTCGGTCCAGTTGAAGGTGCCCTGGGTCGGTTCGACCGAGCCCCACTTCATGGCGTTGCCGGGGGTGAGCCAGTTGAACTCGCGGCCGGCGATCTCGCCGTATGTTCCGGTGAGCTTGGAGCCGGTCACCGCCGTGCCGATCGCCTTGCCCTTGGCGGCGGCGAGGTCTCTCAGGGGCGGGTCGGCCGCGTGGGCGGCGGGGGCCGCGACGAGCAGGGCGGCGAGCGCTGCCGCGCCGGTGAACAGGGCGGTGAGGGATAAGCCGGTTCTCAGAGTTCTCATGCGGGCGCCTCCGAAAGTTTCGGTTGTGCAACCGATTGGCTTCGGAGCAGTGTGGGGGGCCGCACCACACTCGTCAATACAGCAACACAACCACGCGGCTAAACCGCCGGAGGCACCCCCGTGCTGCTCCGCACCACCAGGCTCGTCGCCAGCTCCACCCGCGTCGCCGACGACGAACCGTCCTGGCGGCCCAGGTCCAGCACCAGCCGGGCCGCCGCCTCGGCCATCTCCATCAGCGGCTGCCGTACGGTCGTCAGCGGCGGGCCCACCCAGCGGGCCACCGGCAGATCGTCGAACCCGACCACGCTCACGTCCTCCGGGATGCGCAGCCCCAGCTCGCGCGCGGCCTCGTACAGGCCGAGCGCCTGGAGGTCGTTGCCCGCGAAGACGGCGGTGGGGCGGTCGGGGCGGCGCAGCAGTTCGAGGCCCAGCCGGTAGCCGGTCTCGTGGTGGAAGTCGCCCGCCTTGATCATGCCCGGGTCGACCGGTAGCCCGGCGGTTTCCAGCGCCGCCCGGTAGCCGTCCACGCGCGCGCGGCTGCACATCATCCGCGAGGGGCCGCTGATCGCGCCGATGCGGGTGTGACCGAGTTCGATCAGATGCCGGGTGGCGGCGAGGCCCCCCTGCCAGTTGGTGGCGCCGATCGAGGGCACGTCGTCGCCGGGGTCGCCCGCCGGGTCCATCACCACGAAGGGGATGGAACGGCTGGTCAGCAGCGCCCGCTGCGACTCGTCCAGCCCGGACAGCACGAGTACGACTCCGTGCGGGCGGCGGGCGGCGACCTGGTCGGCCCAGGTGCGGCCGGGGGTGAGCCGGCCCGCGCTCTCGGAGAGGACGACGCTCAGGCCCTCCTCCCGCGCCACGTTCTCGACACCCCGGATGACCTCCATCGCCCAGGCGCTCTCCAGTTCGTGGAAGACCAGGTCGATCAGCGGGGACCGGGTCGCCTCCGCGCGGCGGCGCCGGTAGCCGTACTCGCGCAGCAGCTCCTCGACCCGGGTGCGGGTGGCGGGGGCGACGTCCGCACGGCCGTTGAGCACCTTCGAAACAGTCGGAGCCGAGACCCCGGCCTGCCGGGCGATCTCGGCCAGCGTCGCCGTCTGTGTGGAGTGCGACGAACGCGCTCTTGTCTGAGCTGTCTGAGTTATCTGCGTTGTCTGCGTTGTCTGCGTTTCCTCGGACTTCACGGGCTTCATGGGCGGGATCGTATCCCTGCGCGACCTCTTGACGAACCCTTTCGACGGCCATACGTTCCCGGAACGTTCGAAGAAACAGCCGAAACATTCGCACCACCCCACGCACTCACCCTCCGGCAAGTCCCGCAATGCCCGTACTCGCCACCCGCAATGTTCGTGAGAGGTGCTGTCATGGAGTCGAACAGAGGCCGGACGTTCAGCAGGCGCTGGGTGCTCGGCGCCGGCGCCGCCTCATTGGTCACCGCCGGTACCACCGGCCTCACCGCCTGCGGCTCCGGCAGCTCCGCCGGAGGCGACGGCAAGACGATCACCGCGTTCGTGTACGGCGACGACGCGGTGAAGGTCCAGCAGGCCTCGGTGGACCGGTACAACAAGTCGGCCGCGGCGAAGAAGGCCGGCGGCACCGTCAAACTGACGGAGGTCCCCGGCTCCGACTACTCCCCCAAGCTCCGCACCGCCATGGGCTCCCCGAGCGCCCCCGACGTCTTCTTCAACTGGGGCGGCGGCTCCATCAAGGCGTACGAGGAGGCCGGCAAGCTCGTCGACCTCACCGACATCATCGAGGGCGACCCGGTCCTCAAGGACGGCTTCCTGCCCTCGATCCTCGCCGCCGGCGACCTCAAGGACCGCCACTACGGCATCCCCATGCGCGGTATGCAGCCGGTCATCCTCTTCTACAACAAGTCCGTCTTCGCCGAGCACAAGCTCCAGCCGCCCACCACCTGGGACCAACTCCTCGACACCAACGCCAAGTTGAAGAAGGCGAAGATCACCCCGTTCGCACTCGGCGGCTCCGACATCTGGCCGGAACTGATGTGGCTGGAGTACCTGGTCGACCGCATCGGCGGCCCCGAGGTCTTCAAACGCATCCAGAACGGCGACGCCGAGGGCTGGGGCGACCCGGCCGTCCTCAAGGCCGCCGAACTCGTCAAGGAACTCATCGACGACGGCGCCTTCGGCTCCAAGTTCACCTCGGTGTCGTACGTCAACGGCGGCGCCCCCGCGGTCTTCGCGCGCGGCAAGGCCGCCATGCACCTGATGGGCTCCTGGGACTACTCCACCCAGCTCGGCAAGTTCCCCGACTTCGCCAAGAAGAACATGGGCTGGGCCGCCTTCCCCACCGTCGAGGGCGGCACGGGCGACGTCCGCAACGTCGTCGGCAACCCCACCAACTACTGGTCCGTCAACGCCCGTACGAAGAACCAGGACCTGGCGATCGGCTTCCTCAAGGACTGCGCCTCGAAGGAGTACGCCCAGGCCCTCATCGACAACGGCGACGTCCCCACCACCTCCAACGCCGCCGATCTGCTCGCCTCCGCCCCCAACCCCGAGTACGCCACGTTCCAGTACGACATGGTCCAGCAGGCCCCCGCGTTCACCCTCTCCTGGGACCAGGCCCTCGGCGACGCGCTCGGCACCAAGATGCACACGGAGATAGGCAAGCTGTTCGCGGGCCAGTCGTCGCCGAGCGAGTTCGTGACGGCGTGCAAGGGGCTCAAGTGACCACGAAGGTCAGCCGGGTAGGCCGCCCGAGCGCCGCCTGGGCCCTCCCCGGCGTCCTCTTCTTCACCTTCTTCGCGGTCGTCCCGATGGCCCTCGCCCTCTACCTCTCCTTCACCAGCTGGGACGGCCTCGGCGACCCGCGACCCGTGGGCCTCGCCAACTGGCAGAAGCTGCTCGACGACCCCCGACTGACCCAGTCCCTGTGGCTGACGGTCGTCCTGACGCTCGCCAGCTGGGCGTTCCAGACGGTCGTGGCCCTGCTCCTGGGCGTCTGGGCGGCGGGCCGTCAACGCAACCGCGCCGTACTCTCCGCGATCTTCTTCGTCCCGTTCCTGCTCTCCTCCACCGCCATAGCGATCCTCTTCTACGCCCTTCTCGACCCGAACTTCGGCATCATCCAGAAGGACACCCTGGGCAGCCAGAGCGGCGCGTTCCTGGCGATCGTGTTCGTCGGCGGCTGGCAGTTCATCCCCTTCCACACCCTGATCTACCAGGGCGGGGCCCGCCAGATCCCCGACGTCCTCTACCAGGCCGCCGCCATCGACGGCGCCGGCCGCTACCGCCAGTTCTTCTCGATCACCCTGCCTCAGCTCCGCAACACGATCACCACGTCCACGGTCCTGATCGTCGTCGGCTCACTGACGTATTTCGAGACCGTCCTGATCCTCACCAAGGGCGGCCCCGGCACGGACACCGCGATCCTGCCTTACCTGATGTACGAGGCGGGCTTCAAGACGTACGACTTCGGCTACGCGTCCGCCATCGCGACCTTCCTGGTCATCGCGGCAACGGGCCTGTCCCTCGTCCTGGTCAGGCTGTCGGGCTTCGGCACCATGCGCAGTACGCGCGAAGGGATGTGACGAGGTGTCACACGATACGTTGCCGCGTCCCGCGAAGACCGAAGAGCCCCCACCGGAGCGCGCGATGAGCAGCCCCCGCCGCCGACGCCACTGGACGAGACGCGCCAATCCGGTGGCCGGCCTCGGCGCCTTCCTCTGGCTGATCGTCGTCCTGGTCCCCATCTACGCGATGCTGTCGGCGTCCTTGACGGGGGTCGACGACAGCGGCAGCAGCAATCCCCTCCGCCCGCCCTCCGACCCCACCCTCGACAACTACAACACGGTCCTCAACAACGGCTTCGGCCACCTGCTCAGCAACACGGCGATCGTCGCGGTGACGGTGGTCGGCATAGTCCTGGCCCTCGCGACCCCCCTCGCCTACGCGGCCGTACGCACCCGGAACCGCTGGTCGAACGCCGCGTTCCGCCTCTTCCTCCTGGGAGTGGCGATCCCGGCGCAAGCGGTCGTGGTCCCCCTGTACTTGCTGATCGCGAAACTGGACCTCTACGACACCCTCCTCGCCGTCATCCTCCCGACGGCGGCCTTCGCGATGCCGGTCTCGGTACTGGTCCTGGTCGGCACCCTGCGGGACGTCTCGGAGGACCTGTACGAGGCGATGGCCCTGGACGGCGCCTCACCCCTGCGGATGCTGTTCCAACTGACGATCCCCCTGGCCAAGGGCGGCATCAGCACGGTCGTCATCTACGCCGCGCTCCAGGCCTGGAACGGCTTCCTCTTCCCCCTGATCTTCACCCAGTCCGACGGCCCCCGAGTCCTCACCCTCGGCCTCTTCAACTACGTCAGCCAGTTCGGCATCAACATCCCGGCACTGCTGGCGTCCGTCGTCCTCTCCGGGGTTCCGATCTTCGCGGTTTATTTGGTGGCGCGGAGGGCGTTGGTGGGTGGGTTGATGGGGGTGGGGGGCAAGTGACGGATGACGGCTGACAGATAACAGATGACGAAATCTGTCATCTGAAATCCGACATCTGATATCCGTCGCCTGTCATCCGAAATCCGTCATCCGTCATCCGTCATCCACCGTCTGTCATCCGTCATCCGATCTCCGAAATCTGTCATCCGCCATCTGCCATCCGTCATCCGTCATCCGCCACTCGCCCTCCGACCCGGCACCTGACAGGAGTTCCATGACCACCGCCGCCTGGCGTGACCCCGATCTGTCGCCCGAGGTCCGTGTCTCGGACCTGCTCTCCCGGATGACCCTCGAAGAGAAGACCGCGCAGTTGTACGGCGTGTGGGTGAAGAGTGATGCGAACGGTGAGGACATCGCCCCCGATGAGGAGGGGATGTCGGAGGCGTTCGACTTCGATGAGTTGATCACCCGGGGCCTGGGCCAGCTCACGCGGGCGTTCGGTACGGCCCCCGTGGACCCGGCGCTGGGCGCGCAGGCACTGGCCCGCGCCCAGCGTCGCATCATGGCCGCGAACCGTTTCGGCATCCCGGCGGTCGCCCACGAGGAGTGCCTGGCCGGCTTCACCGCCTGGCGGGCCACCGCCTACCCGGTCCCCCTGGCCTGGGGCGCGACGTTCGACCCGTCCCTGGTCGAGGAGATGGCCCGGCACATCGGCGAGGACATGGCGTCGATCGGCGTCCACCAGGGGCTGGCCCCCGTCCTGGACGTGGTCCGCGACCCGCGCTGGGGACGGGTCGAGGAGACGATGGGCGAGGACCCGTACCTGGTGGGCACGATCGGCTCGGCGTACGTACGGGGCCTGGAGTCGGCCGGAATCGTGGCGACGCTGAAGCACTTCGCCGGGTACGCGGCGTCCGTCGGCGCCCGTAATCACGCGCCGGTGCGGGCCGGGGTACGGGAGTTCGCGGACATCGTCCTGCCGCCCTTCGAGATGGCGTTGCGGGAGGGCGGCGCCCGCTCGGTGATGGCGGCGTACACGGAGACGGACGGCGTCCCGGTGTCGGCGGACCCGAGCCTGTTGACCGAACTCCTCCGCGAGCAATGGAAGTTCACGGGGACAGTGGTCTCCGACTACTTCGGCGTCGGCTTCCTGGAGACGAACCACCGCGTGGCGGCGGACCGCGCGGAGGCGGCCCACGCGGCGCTCGCCGCCGGCATCGACGTGGAGCTGCCCACCCTGCGCTGCTACGGCGAACCCTTGGTGACGGCGGTACGCGCGGGCGAGATCCCCGAGTCCCTGGTGGACCGGGCCGTACGCCGGGTCCTGCTCCAGAAGTGCGAGTTGGGCCTGCTGGACGAGGACTGGACCCCGGAGCCCACCGCGACCGGAACCGCCTCCTCCGTCGCCTCCGTGCCCGCGGTCGACCTCGATCCCCCGGTGAACCGTGCCCTGGCCCGCCGTCTGGCCGAGGAGTCGGTGGTGCTGCTGGACAACCCCGACGCCGTACTCCCCCTCGCCCCCGACATCAGGATCGCGGTGGTGGGCCCACGGGCCGACGACCCCCTGGCCATGCTCGGCTGCTATTCCTTCCCCTCCCACGTCCTCCCCGCCCACCCCGGCACCCCCCTGGGCATCGAGATCCCCACGGTCCTGGACTCCCTGCGCACGGAACTCCCCGACGCGAAGATCACGCACGCGCACGCGTGCGACGTGGACGGCGACGACACAGGAGGCTTCCCGGAAGCGGTCGCGAGAGCCTCGGAGGCCGACGTCTGCGTGGCGGTACTCGGTGACCGGGCGGGCCTCTTCGGCCGAGGCACGTCCGGGGAGGGCTGCGACGCGGAGGACCTGCGCCTCCCCGGAGTCCAGGCGAAACTGCTGGACGCCCTGATCGCCACAGGCACCCCGGTGGTCCTTGTCCTCCTCACCGGCCGCCCCTACGCCCTGGGCCGCTGGCAAGGCCAACTGGCCGCCTCCGTACAGGCGTTCTTCCCCGGGGAGGAGGGCGGCCCGGCGGTGGCGGGAGTGCTGTCGGGCCGCGTCTCCCCCTCGGGCCGCCTCCCGGTGAGCGTCCCGAACCGCCCCGGCGGCCAGCCGTGGACGTACCTCCAGCCACCCCTGGGCCTGGTGGGCAACGCCAGCAACCTGGACCCCACCCCCCTCCATCCCTTCGGCCACGGCCTGTCGTACACGTCGTTCGAGTGGACGGACTTCGAGGGCCGGGGCTCTGAGGGCGAGGCCGCCACCGGCAGCCCGGTCCCGGAGATCGCCACGGACGGCACGTACGACATCTCACTCACCGTCCGCAACACCGGCGACCGCCCCGGCGCGGAAGTCGTCCAGCTCTACCTGCACGACCCGGTGGCCACGGTGACCCGCCCCGACATCCGCCTGATCGCGTACCACCGCCTGGAGTTGCCCCCGGGCGAGGCCTCCCGCATCACCTTCCGCTTCCACGCGGACCTGTCGTCGTTCACGAGCCGCGCGGGCAACAGGGTGGTCGAACCGGGCGCCCTGGAACTCCGGTTGGGCGCATCGAGCACGGACATCCGCCACACGGCCCGCCTGACACTCACAGGCCCCGTACGCGAACTGGCCCCGGATCGCCGCCTGCACTGCGAAACGGAGGTCCAGCCGACGGAGGGCTGACATCAGAAGCGCTGCTTCAACCGCCGCCCCGGCTGCCCCTCCGCGATCCCGGGGAGTACGACGTCCATCTCACACCACACCGCCTTGCCGACGGTCAGCTCGTCCACCCCCCACCGGTCGGCGGCCTCCCCCACGATGAGCAGCCCGCGCCCGAACCTGTCGTCCACGGCGGCCTGGCGCGGGCTCGGCATCAACTGACCGCGCGGCCTGTCGCCGGAACAGAGGACGCGTCAAACGCCCCGGAGAAGATCGAGGTCAAGAAGGCGGTTCGCCGCTGCAGCCGCCCGCCCACAGGTCCTCGTCCTGCTCGTCAGGCAGCAAACCCCTCCCTTCTCCGCAGGACTTGAGACCCCGGCCGGCAACGAGGCGATACGAACGGTTGTCGCTGACGAGCAGCACATCGCGGACCAGCGGCGTGAGAAGGGCGCGCTGCCCAACGAGCTCCGGGGCGTCCAGGAGCGGAACAGCCGCTTCCCGAACAACTGGGTCCGGAGCGTGGAAGAAAGCAGCCGCAGCCTGAAAGAGCCCGGGACGCAGTGCCCGGACCTGTACGGACTCGGGATGCTCCTCCAGGCAAAGCCCCACACGCGCCATGTGCGTCTCTGCCTCGCCACCGACCTCGGTGGCCACCGACTCCACTCAGCTCAGCAGATCCGTGATCGTCACACGTCGAGTACGGCTGTTACTCGCCCCCACCCCCTCAAGCCCCGCTGTCACAAAGCTCCGTGATGGTGCGCCACTCGCGAGGTGACATGCCGTATGCCATACGGAAGGCCCTGCTGAAGTGCGGGTAGCTCGTGAAGCCGTAGCGGTGGGCTATGGCCGTCAGGGCCGGGGGGTTGTGGGCCGGGCGGCTGAGGGCCCGGCGGCAGGCTTCCAGGCGGCGGTGCTGTATCCAGCGGCTCACGGTCGTGCCCTCGTGCTGGAAGAGCCTGTGGACGTGGCGTACGGAGATGTGGTGGGCGGCGGCGATGGTCCGGGGGGTGAGGTCCGGATCGGTGAGGCGGTCCTCGATGAAGCCCTTGATCCGCAACCGCAGCACCGTGCTCGCGACATCGGCGCCAGTGCTCGCGGGGTCGGCGCCGTCGCCGTTTCCGGCGCCGGCCCCGGAGCCACCGCCGCTGCGTACACCGTCCAGTTCCAGTCGCTCGGCGGCCAGCGTGGCCAGCAGGTCGGCCGTGTTGCGGGCGAGCAGGGGGCGCAGGTGGGGCCCGTAGGTGGCGGCGCGGTCGGCGAGGCGGGAGAGGAACGGGATGACCAGGGCGGCGGCTTCGGTGTGGGGCTGGACCGGCGCCTCGGTGATGCGCCGCCGGTCGGCCTCCCGTATGCCCAGCCACTGGGTCGGTAAGCGGAACGCGTGCGTGCGGGAGCGGTCCGGGCAGGTGAGGGTGTAGGGGCGGGTGGTGTCGGTGAAGGCGAGACTTCCGGGGCGGAGCAGGGTCCGCCGGTCGTTCTGGTCGATGATCACGGAGCCGCTGTCCTGGAGCAGCACCACGACGTGGTCGTCGCGCGTGGAGTGGACAGTCGTGCGTGCGGACTTCTGGACGCGCAGAGGGCCAGCCTCGGTCGAGGTGATGCGCAACGGACCGGCCTCGGTGGTCGTGACACGCAGGGGGCCGAACCGGTAAGTGGTGACGGTGTCGCCGAGCATGACCGTTCTCCTCACGAGCTGTGGTCTCTGCCGCAGCTAGACGGGTGGGGAGGCGGCCCGGTTCATGGCCGTGGAGGCGTCCTTGTGGGGCATGTCCTCTGGCGCGGTCGGGCAACTCGGCCCCCGCATTGGCCCATACCTTCGTGCCGCCCCTCCCAAGTCCCAGGAGTCGCGTGCGATGACCACTGCCCGCTACGAACCTTCGCCCGCGCACAGTGGACCCGCCGAGCCAGGCGCCCTCGGGGCACGGCAGTTGGAGACGGTCATCGCGTATATGCGGGCTCATCTCGCCGACCGTATCGGCCTGGACGATCTCGCCCGCGAAGTCGCGCTGAGCCGATTCCATTTCCTGCGTCTTTTCTCCGCGACGACCGGCCAGACACCCCATCGATTTCTCACCGGGCTACGGATCGAGACCGCGCGCCGATTACTGGAGTCCACCGACGAACCCGTCGGCAGAATCGGCCTGCGCTGCGGATTCAGTACGGCCAGTCATTTCACCGCGGTGTTCCGTCGGCATATCGGCCATACGCCCACGGGCTATCGACAATTCCGACGCGGCGTCGACTGAGCGGTGAACAACGAGGAAAGGCCCGGCCGTTGGGGACACCCGGCCGGGCCTGACGACAGAACCGATCAGAAGCCAACTCGGCTTCGACGATCAGACGCTCACTCCGCTTCGACCCACGTCGTGTAGAACCGCCCGACACCCAGATCGCGCAGCCTCTGGAACGCGGCGGGGCTGAGGTCCACGTCGTTCGGCGCGCACCCCGCGCACCTGTCGACGACCGTCACGGTGATGACCGGCTTCGACCAGCTCCCGGCCGCGTCGCTGAAGACGACCATCTTCCGCCCGCACACAGGGGAGTTGTTGGGGTTGGGGTAGCTGCCGTACACCTGCGGGGAGACGGCCGCCACCATCTCGTTGTCGCTGTTGTACCAACCGCACGCCCCGATCCCGGCGCTCGGGTTGTACCAGGTGGCGTCGCCCCAGTGCTGGGTGCCCGGGGTCCACGCGGCGGCGGGGGTGGCACCCACCAGGGCGGTGGCGAAGGCGCCGAGGGAGACGACGCCGACCGTCATGGAACGACGGGTGGTGCTCTTCATGGATCTGAGCGAATTCGCTATGCGGGACACGTTCAACTCCTGGAAGAGAAGGTCACTTGCTGTGGCCAGCAGTGACAATACGCACGTCCCGCACAGGAACTCTGTCGCGAAATTGCGGTCAACTATTGGGAAATTGCGGAGTTGATCCCATCGACTCGAACCGACTCGAACCGCCAACGATGGACCGCCCGGGTCACCAACTCACCCGCCGGCTCGGGCAATTCAGGCAGCTCGGCGTCGTACTCGGCGTCCCACCAGGTGATGACCAGTACGCGGTCCTGGGGCGCCCGGAAAATCTCGCGGCGCAGGAACCGGCCGCCGGATTCCTCCGGCAGTTCCTGCGCCAGCGTCCAGGCGAGCAGTTCGGCCCCGCGCCCCTCGACGGCACGGGCCTCCCACATCAACGCGACGGTCACGAGTACAGGTTCTCCCGCGCGACCTCGTGAACATGGTCATGTGCGTGCTCATGAGAGTTCCCCGGCACATGCGGGTCCGTCACCGGCAGTGAGGAGTCCGCCGACAGATCCCAGTCCGACGCGGCCCGCCCACGCGCCACCATCTCGGCGCCCAACGCGGCCACCATCGCCCCGTTGTCCGTGCACAACTTGGGCCGGGGCACCCGGAGTCGAATGCCGGCCGTCTCGCACCGCTCCCGCGCGAGCGCCCGCAGCCGGGAGTTGGCGGCGACCCCACCGCCGATCATCAGATGATCGACCCCCTGGTCCTTGCAGGCCCGCACGGCCTTGCGCGTCAGCACGTCAACAACGGCCTCCTGGAAGGACGCCGCCACATCCCGCACCGGCACCTCCTCCCCCGCCGCCCGCTTGGCCTCGATCCAACGGGCCACAGCCGTCTTCAGCCCGGAGAAGGAGAAGTCGTACGCGGGGTCACGGGGGCCCGTCAGCCCGCGCGGGAACGCGATCGCGCCCGGGTCGCCCTCGCGCGCGTACCGGTCGATCACCGGCCCACCCGGGAACCCGAGATTCAGCACGCGCGCGATCTTGTCGAACGCCTCCCCCGCCGCGTCGTCGATCGTCGCCCCCATCGGCCGTACGTCCGAGGTGATGTCCGTCGACAGCAGCAGCGACGAGTGCCCACCACTCACCAGCAGCGCCATCGTCGGCTCGGGCAGCGCCCCGTGCTCCAGCTGGTCCACACAGATGTGGGACGCCAGATGGTTGACCCCGTACAGCGGCTTGCCCAGTGCGTACGCGTACGCCTTCGCCGCCGACACACCGACCAGCAGGGCACCGGCGAGCCCCGGACCGGCGGTCACGGCGATGCCGTCGAGGTCCTTCGCGCCGACCCCCGCCTCCTTCAGCGCCCGGTCGATGGTCGGAACCATCGCCTCCAGATGGGCCCGTGAGGCCACCTCCGGCACGACCCCACCGAAACGGGCGTGCTCGTCGACACTGGACGCGACGGCATCGGCCAGCAGCGTGTGGCCCCGCACGATCCCGACACCGGTCTCGTCGCAGGAGGTCTCGATCCCCAGGACCAGGGGTTCGTCAGTCATGGTTCTTGTTCTCGGTTTCTTCTGCTTCTTCTACGGAGGTCGGTGCCGCTTCTTCTACGGAGGGCGGTGCCGCGCCGCTGTCCGACTTGGTGTCGAGGCGCATGACGAGGGCGTCGACGTTCCCCGGTTGGTAGTAGCCGCGGCGGAAGCCGATCGCCTCGAAGCCGAAGCGCTCGTACAGCCGTTGCGCGCGGATGTTGTCGACCCGGCATTCGAGCATCACCTGGGGGCACTCGAACGCGGTCGCGGCCCGCAGCAGTTCGGTCAGCAGCAGCGCGCCGAGCCCGGTGCCCCAGTGCTCCCGGGCGACGGCGATGGTCTGTACGTCGGCGATGTCCCCGGCGGCGGCCAGCCCCCCGTACCCGACGATCCGCCCGCTCTCCGGGTCCTCGGCCACGTAGTACCGCCGGGTCGCCCGCGGTCCGCGCGCATGGGCGAGGTCCGACCAGAACATGCCCCGGGACCAGGCGTCCTCCGGGAAGAGGACCTTCTCCAGCTCCAGTACGGGCTCGATGTCCCACCAGCGCATCTCGCGCAGCACAGGTGTCGTCACTTGGGGGTGACCACCTTGTAGTTCTTGGGCACCTGGGCGTCGGGCCGCCGCAGATACAGCGGCCGGGGCGCCTCCAGTTCCTCACCGGCGGCCAGCCGTTCGGCGGCGAGCGACGCGAGCGAGGCCGCCGACACATGCTCGGGCCCCCGCGCGTCCGGGAACGTGTCCGGATACAGCCGCGCCCCCGCCCCCACGGCCGGCATCCCGGCCACGACGTCCGCGATCTCACCCGGTCGATCGACGGCCGGTTCGGTCACCCGCGCGCGCGGACTCTCGTACCGCGCCCAGTAGACCTCTTTGCGCCGGGCGTCGGTGGCGACCACGAACGGCCCCTCGATCCCTTCGGCCCCGGCCTCATGGGCAAGACCGTCGAGGGTGCACAGGCCGTGGACGGGGACCCCGAGGGCGAGGCCGAAGGTGTCGGCGGTCATCAGCCCGACACGCAGCCCGGTGTACGGTCCGGGCCCGACGCCCACGACGATCCCGGTGACGGCGTCGAGGCGGACGCCCGCCTCGGCGAGGACCCGGTCGACGGCGGGCAGCAGCAGTTCCCCGTGCCGACGCGCGTCCACCTGGCTCGACGCGGCGACGACATCCGTCCCGTCGTGCAGGGCGACGGTGACGGCGGGGGTGGCGGTATCCAGAGCGAGCAAGAGCACGCAAACAGCCTACGGCGCTTCGGCCGGGCCCACGGCCGACCCAGTCCACCCTCCCTCTGCTGCTACCGTCACAGCACAGAGGTATTTCACAGGCGTACAGGGGTACGAGAGGTGGGCGCAGAAGGTGGCCAGTAGCAGCTCGGGATTCGTGGCCGGGCTCACGGCGGCGGCCATCGCCGCAGTCGGTTTCCTCACCTACCAGGCACAGGCGAGCGTGCCGAAGGACCTGGGCAAGCCGAACGCCTCCGAGTCCCCGGCGGCCAAGAAGTCCAAGGCCCCCGCCGAGAAGGAGAAGGACGACACCGAGTCCCTCCCCGAGAACTCGGGCACGGGCGAGCGGGTCGTCTACTCCCTCGACGAGGACCGCGTCTGGCTGATCGGCGCCAACGAGAAGATCACCCGTACGTTCGAGGTCACGCCCAGCACGGTCGACCCCACCCCCTCCACCTACGCGGTCACCTCCCGCTCGGCCGCCGTCACGGGCTCCGACGGCACCCCCATCGAACACGTGGTCCGCTTCGCGACGGTAGACGGAGTCTCGATCGGCTTCAGCGCGGCGGTGGACGGCTCAACCCCCCAGCCCGACCCGACCACCAAAACGGGCGGCATCCGGGAATCAAGGGCAGACGGCAAGGCGATGTGGGAGTTCGCGGCCATCGGCACACAGGTGGTCGTGGTCGAGTAGGAGTGCCTGGGAGCGTCGATGAGGGGCGCCTGGGGCAGATGAGGGGCGCCTGGGCGCCGAGGGGCCACTGCTGCTTTCAGGGGCGCGGGGCCGTATCGATATGCGGCTCCGCCGCGTGGGCGCGACCAGCCCCCACCCACCCGCAGCCGCGATACGCCCCCCATCACCCCTCCCAGGGCGCAAACAGTCACGCAGCCTCGGGGCACCGCCCAGCCACAGGGCGCCGTTCCACGGCCTTCACCGGCGGAGCCACAGGCGGAGCCGGAGGCGTGGACACCGCCTTCGCCGCCGCACAAGAAGCCAAAAGGTCCCGCATCGACACCCCACCCACCCCGGAGGGCTTCCGCTCAACGGTCGACATGGACGCCTCCTGGTGCACCCGGCGAACCAAGTTAGGTAGACCTAACCAAGGACTGGCTACCATGTGACCACGCCGAACACGCCCAACGCAACACGTTGCCGACACCTTGTCGGAACGCACACAAGCCCGGACACAGCCGCGTAAGCGAAATCCGCCCGGCGACAAGCGGCCTCAGGCCGAGAGCGCCCCCAGCTCCACCGATGCCCACCGCTCGCCCGCCCCGGTGACGGTGACATGCCGTACTTCGTCGGTCGTGTCCCCGACGGCCCGGTGGATGACGACATTCAGCCGGTCGTCGGTCAGCTCCTCGACCTTGCCCTCGCCCCACTCCACCACGATCACCGATTCGGGCAGCGAGACATCGAGATCGAGGTCCTCCATCTCGTCGAGCCCGCCGCCCAGGCGGTACGCGTCGACGTGGACGAGGGGCGGCCCGTCGCCCAGCGGGGGATGCACACGGGCGATCACGAACGTCGGCGAGGTGACGGCCCCCCGCACCCCGAGCCCTTCCCCGAGCCCACGCGTGAGCGTCGTCTTCCCGGCCCCCAGCTCCCCGTTGAGCATCACCAGATCCCCGGCCCGCACCACCTTGGCCAAACGACGCCCCAGCTCAAGCATCTGCCCGGGCGCATTGACGGTGATCTCGACGGACGACGAGGACGACGAGGACGGGAACGGGGACGACGAAGGCGACGACGCCGAGGACGGCGAAGACGACGACGCGGACGACGACGAGGTGGCGGGGGCCACGGTCTCACCCACCCCGCGCGGTGCTGCTGGCGCTTCCATAACCACTTACGGTAGCCCCCGCCGGCACGGCCCCCGCACGCGTGAGCAGATCGGCGAGCCGGTCCGTCACCACCTCGGGGTGCTCCAGCATCACCAGATGCCCGGCATCCGGCACCAGCACCAGCTCGGCGTCCGGCAGCACATCGGCGATGACCTCGCTGTGCTCGCTCGGTGTGATGAGGTCCTTGACCCCGGCCAGCACGAGCACCGGCAGCTCGGCGAACGCCGCCAACGCCTCCGTCTTGTCGTGGTCGGTGAACGCCGGGTAGAACTCGGCGACGACGTCGATGGGCGTGCCCTCGATCATCCGTTCGGCGAAGCGGGCGATCGCCGGATCGACGTCCCGTGACGCGAACGAGTACCGCTTGATGATCCCGGCGAACAGATCGGCGGTGGCCCGCCGCCCCCGCTCCACCAGCGCGGCCTGCTGTCCCATCGCCTTCAGCACCCCCGGCAGCACCCGCCGCACCGCGTTGACGCCCGCGACGGGCAGCCCGAAGTTGACCTCGCCGAGCCGCCCCGACGACGTACCGATGAGCGCGACGGCGACGACCCGCTCACGGATCAGCTCGGGGTACCGGTCGGCCAGCGCCATAACGGTCATGCCGCCCATGGAGTGCCCGACGAGCACGATGGGCCCCTCGGGCACGGCCGCGTCGATCACGGCCTTGAGGTCGTCGCCGAGTTCGTCGATGGAGACGGACGTACCGTCGCGCAGTTGGGTGACCCCGCGCCCGGAGCGGCCGTGGCTGCGCTGGTCCCAGTGCACGGTCCGGACGACTCCGCGCAGCGCGGCGCGCTGGAAGTGCCAGGAGTCCTGGTTGAGGCAGTAGCCGTGGCTGAAGACGACGGTGACCGGGGCGGGCGCCTTGCGGCCGAAGAGCCGGCGTCTGCGGCCCGCCGGTCCGCCCTGGGGTTCGACGTCGTCGACCTCGTAGTACAGCTCGGTGCCGTCGTCGGCGTACGCCTTGCCGGGGGTGCCGCGCAGCGCCCCGTACGGGCCGGTGGAGTCGAGGGCGAGGCGGGCCTTCCTGCGCATGCCGCGCCCCACCGTGAGGCGCTCTATGGCGACCCCGGCGGCGGCGCCCGCGGCGACCACGCCTATCGCCGCACCCGCGATGCCGGCCCGCCGCCAGATCCCGTCGGCGGCGGCCGACGCGGCGGACGCGGCCGTGGCGGCCGCGTCCGCGACGGCCTCCACGGCCTCCGCGTTGCTCTCGCTCACGTCCCGTTCCCTTTCGCCGACTTCCGGGCCCCGGTTCCGGTCCCGGACACTGCCATCCGACCGCTCCGCGTCCGTACGGAGCTACCCGTCCCGTTCGCCCTTCACTTACTCGTGTTCAGGCGTATTCACGCATTCCCGCGTCTTCATACATCCCCGATATCCATCCCGATCGGCGTACCTCCCGATCGGCGACTCGTGCCCCGCCCGGGACCCGTGCGCCGCTTGGGACCCGTACGCCCGGGGGCGCAGCCGTCTCACACCCCCGTGTCGACATAGACGCGCGGAACGCGGGTTCCGATGCGGGTGACGATCTCATACCCGATGGTTCCGGCCGCCTGCGCCCAGTCCTCGGCGGTCGGCTCGCCCTCGTCGCCCGGCCCGAACAGCACCACCTCGTCCCCGGCGGGGGGTTCGTCCCCGCCGAGGTCGACGATGAACTGGTCCATGGCGACCCGCCCGGCGACGGTCCGCCACTTGCCGCCGACCAGGACGGGCCCGGTGCCGGAGGCGTGCCGGGGGATGCCGTCCGCGTAGCCGACGGGGACCAGGCCGAGGGTGGTGGCGCCGGGGGTGACGTAGTGGTGCCCGTAACTCACGCCGTGCCCGCCGGAGACGTGCTTGACCAGCGCGAGGGAGGCGCTGAGCCGCATCACCGGGCGCAGTCCGAGGTCGGCGGAGCTGCCCAGCTCGGGGCTGGGCGAGATGCCGTAGAGGGCGATCCCGGTGCGGACGAGGTCGTAGTGGGAGTCGGGGAGGGTGAGCGTGGCCGGGGAGTTGGCGATGTGCCGCACCTCGGGGCGTGCGCCCCGCTCCTCGGCGTACGCGACCATCTCGCGGAAACGGTCGAGCTGGGCGGCGATGGACGGATGCCCGGGCTCGTCGGCGCAGGCGAGGTGCGACCAGAGGCCGGTGACGGTGAGGAGCCCCTCGGCCTGCGCGCGCAGCGCTTCCGTCACCAGTTCGGCCCAGTCACCGCCCGGCTGGCAGCCGTTGCGTCCGAGACCGGTGTCGGCCTTGAGCTGCACGCGCGCGCGTGCCCCCGCCCGCCGGGCCGCCTCGGTGACCTCGCGAAGGGCCCACATTCCGCTGACGGTGACGTCGATGTCCGCCTCGATCGCGTCCCGCCAGGGCCCGCCGGGGGTCCACAGCCAGCACATGATCCGCCCCGGCAGCCCCGCCGCGCGCAGCGCCAGCGCCTCCTCCGGGGTGGCCGTGCCCAGCCAGCCCGCCCCCGCCTCGACCGCCGCCCGCGCACACCGCACCGCGCCGTGGCCGTACGCGTCCGACTTCACGACGGCCATCAGGGCGGCGCCCGGCGCCGCCGCGCGGAGCGTGCGCACATTGGCCCGCAGGGCATCCAGATCGATCTCGGCCCGGGCCCGCAGGGGCGCGGTCGCGAGGGGTTCGTTCTCAGTCATGGCAGGGCCAGTGTCTCAGAGAGCACCGACGGCGCAGCGGGTCACCCGATCCCCGCGCGGGAGGTCACCCGATATGAGGGCGGCAGGTCACCCGGTGCGAGAGCGCACCGAGCACCCCATGAGGGCACACCGGACGCCCCGCTGTCAGACATGTCACGTACAGTCACAAGAGACACACCACAGGCCATGACCGGGACGGACGCAGGGGTTGATATGTGCGGAATCGTGGGATACGTCGGCTCGCAGTCCGCTCTGGACGTGGTCCTGGCCGGTCTGAAGCGGCTGGAGTACCGGGGGTACGACTCGGCGGGCGTCGCGGTGCCGGCCGACGGGGGCCTGGCCGCCGCCAAGAAGGCCGGGAAGCTGGTCAATCTGGAGAAGGAGCTGGTCGACCGCCCGCTGCCCACCGGCACGACCGGCATCGGCCACACCCGCTGGGCCACCCACGGCGCCCCCACGGACGCCAACGCCCACCCGCACCTGGACAACGCGGGCCGGGTCGCGGTCGTCCACAACGGCATCATCGAGAACTTCGCCGCACTCCGCGCCGAGTTGGCCGAACGCGGCCACGACCTGGTCTCGGAGACCGACACCGAGGTCGTCGCCCATCTCCTCGCCGAGGAGTTCTCGTCGTGCGACGACCTCGCGGAGGCGATGCGGCTGGTGTGCCGTCGGCTGGAGGGCGCGTTCACGCTGGTCGCGGTGCACGCGGACGCCCCGGACGTGGTCGTGGGCGCCCGCCGCAACTCCCCGCTGGTGGTCGGCGTCGGCGAGGGCGAGGCCTTTCTCGCGTCGGACGTCGCCGCGTTCATCGCCCACACCCGCTCGGCGATCGAGCTGGGCCAGGACCAGGTGGTGGAGCTGCGCCGCGACGGGGTGACGGTGACGACGTTCGACGGCCGCCCCGCCGACATCCGTTCGTACCACGTGGACTGGGACGTCTCGGCCGCCGAGAAGGGCGGCTACGACTACTTCATGCTCAAGGAGATCGCCGAGCAGCCGAAGGCGGTCGCCGACACGCTCCTCGGCCGGATCGACGCGGCGGGCTCGCTGACCCTCGACGAGGTCCGGATCTCCGCCTCGGAGCTGCGCGAGCTGGACAAGGTGGTCATCGTGGCGTGCGGTACGGCGTTCCACTCCGGCCTGATCGCCAAGTACGCCATCGAGCACTGGACGCGTATCCCCTGCGAGGTGGAGCTGGCCAGCGAGTTCCGCTACCGCGACCCCATCCTCGACCCGCGCACCCTGGTCATCGCCATCTCCCAGTCCGGCGAGACGATGGACACGCTGATGGCGCTGCGCCACGCCCGCGAACAGGGCTCCAAGGTCCTGGCGATCTGCAACACCAACGGCTCGACGATCCCGAGGGAGTCGGACGCGGTCCTCTACACCCACGCGGGCCCTGAGGTGGCGGTGGCGTCGACGAAGGCGTTCCTGACCCAGCTGGTGGCCTGCTACCTCGTAGCTCTGTACTTGGGCCAGGTACGGGGCACGAAGTGGGGCGACGAGATCTCGGCGGTCATCCGCGACCTCTCCCGTATCTCGGACGCGGTGGAACGGGTCCTGGAAACGATGGAGCCCGTACGGGAGTTGGCGCGCACCCTCGCCGCGAAGAACACGGTGCTGTTCCTGGGCCGCCACGTCGGGTACCCGGTGGCGCTGGAAGGCGCCCTGAAGCTCAAGGAGTTGGCGTACATGCACGCCGAGGGCTTCGCGGCGGGTGAGCTGAAGCACGGCCCGATCGCCCTGATCGAGGAGGACCTGCCCGTGGTCGTCGTGGTCCCGTCCCCCGCCGGGCGCTCGATCCTCCACGACAAGATCGTCTCCAACATCCAGGAGATCCGCGCGAGGGGCGCCCGCACGATCGTCATCGCGGAGGAGGGCGACGACACGGTCACGCCCTACGCCGACCACCTGATCCGCATCCCCGCCACACCGACCCTCCTGCAACCCCTCGTCGCCACGGTCCCCCTCCAGGTCTTCGCCTGCGAACTGGCGACGGCGCGGGGCAACGAGGTGGACCAGCCGAGGAACTTGGCGAAGTCGGTGACGGTGGAGTAGGGAGCACATCCGGAAATCCGTAGGTGCCCTAAGGTGCGGGGCATGCCCATCATCGGAGTCGGCATCGACGTCGCCGAGATCGACCGCTTCCAGGCCGCCCTGGAACGCACCCCCACCATGGCCGAACGGCTCTTCCTGGAGACCGAGTTGTTCCTCCCGAGCGGCGAACGCCGAGGCATCGCGAGCCTCGCGGCCCGCTTCGCGGCCAAGGAAGCCCTGGCCAAGGCCCTCGGCGCCCCCGCCGGCCTCCACTGGACCGACGCCGAGGTCTACGTCGAGGACTCCGGCCAACCCCGCCTCCGAGTAACCGGCACGGTCGCCTCCCGCGCCTCCGAACTGGGCGTCAAGTCCTGGCACATCTCCTTGAGCCACGACGCGGGGGTGGCTTCGGCAGTGGTGGTGGCGGAGGGCTGACCGGCGACCGCGTTGCTCCGCTTCGCCGCGGGCAATCGCGCCGCTGGGGCGGCAGCCCACCCAGCAGCCGCCATAGCCACGGGCAACCGCAGCCGTCGTAGCTGCGGGCAATCGTGCCGCTCGGGCGATGGGGGCACCTCCCGCGCGAGCGAAGCCGAGCGTGGGGGAGGGTGGGCGCAGCGGCACCCTGTAAGCGCCGGTAAGCGAAACCCCGGCCCGGCCGGCACCACCCCCGAGCACCCGACACCCAAGGCCCACCCCACCCTCGGCACCACCCCCGAGCACCCAACCCCCAAGGCCCACCCCACCCAAGCTGCACCCGGCCCCCACCCCAAGGCAGACTCACCCCATGCGCTCAGCCCACCGCGTAGAAACCGTCCGCACAGCCGAACGCACCCTGATGTCCCGCCTCCCCGACGGCGCCCTCATGCAACGCGCCGCCGCAGGACTGGCCGCAGCCTGCGCGACCACCCTCCCCCGCGTCTACGGCACCCGCGTCGTCCTCCTCACCGGCAGCGGCGACAACGGCGGCGACACCCTCTACGCAGGCGCCCGCCTGGCGAAACGAGGCGCGGGAGTGACGGCGATCCTCCTGAACCCCGGCCGCACCCACCCCGAAGCCCTCAAAGCCCTCCTCCGGGCAGGCGGCACCACAGCCCCCCACACCCCCGAAACCGCCGCCGCCCTCCTCGCCAACGCCGACCTGGTCCTAGACGGAATCGTGGGCATCGGCGGCAGGGGCGGCCTCCGCCCCGAAGCCGCCCACCTGGCCCCCCTCACCGCCACAGCCCGAGCCACCGTGATCGCCGTCGACCTCCCCAGCGGCATCGAACCCGACACCGGCGAGGTCCACGGCCCCGCCATCCACGCCGACCTCACCGTCACCTTCGGCACCCACAAGCCGGGCCTGCTGATCGACCCGGCGCGCGAGTACGCCGGTTCGGTCCGTCTGATCGACATCGGCCTGGACGACACCCTCCCGGCGACCCCCGCCCTGGAATCCCTCCAGCACACCGACGTGGCCGCCCTCCTCCCCCGCCCCACCCCGGAGAGCGACAAGTACCGCCGAGGAGTGGTGGGCATCGCGGCGGGCTCGACCCGCTACCCGGGCGCGGCGGTCCTGGCGGTCGCGGGCGCCCTACGGGGTGGCGCGGGCGCCGTCCGCTACGTGGGCGCCGCCGCCGACGCGGTCCTCGCCCGCTTCCCGGAAACCCTGGTCTCCGACGGCGGCCCGAAGAGGGCGGGCCGGGTCCAGGCCTGGGTGGCGGGCCCCGGCGCGGGCGACGACGCGACCCCGATCGCCGAGATCCTCTCCACGGACGTCCCCGTCCTCCTGGACGCCGACGGCCTGCGCCTCGCCGACCGCGAAACGGTCCGCGCCCGAACGGCCCCCACCCTGATGACCCCCCACGCCGGAGAGGCGGCGGCCCTCCTGGGCATCTCCCGCGAGGAGGTGGAAGCGTCCCGCCTGACCGCCGTACGCGACCTGGCCCGCGCCTACAACGCCACGGTCCTCCTCAAGGGCTCCACCACCCTCATCGCCACCCCCGACGCCCCGGACACCACCCCGGTCCGCGTCAACCCCACCGGCACCCCCTGGCTCGCCACAGCCGGCAGCGGCGACGTCCTCTCCGGCCTGGCGGGCTCCCTCCTGGCCGCGGGCCTCACCCCGCTGGACGCCGGGAGTGCGGCGGCGTATCTGCACGGGCTGGCGGGACGGTACGCCGCCAAGGGGGCTCCGACAGGCGCCCAGTACGTGGCGGAGGCCATCCCCGCAGCCTGGCGCGACATCACGGCCTGAGCCGCACGCACGGACGGCGTCCCTCGCAGGGAACGCCGTCCGTCACTTGTCTCAGCCGGTCTTGATCACCACTTGTCCCAGCCGGTCTCGATCACCCGGCCGGCGGCCCCATGGGGATCTGTTCGGACCAGTTGAAGGTCATCTTCAGATCTCTCTGGCCGTTGGGGAACGCCATGCCCGCGGCCTTCGAGATCATCACCGCCTTCGCGTCCTTCTCCCCGCTACCGTCGTACCCCTCCTTCGAGACACCTCGGGTCAGGGACTCCACGGTCATCGACTGCGTGATCTCGAACTCGACCGTTCCACGCCGGGTCAGCGTGTTGTAGCCGCTCACCGTCGCCTTCAGGTTGAACGAGCCGAGCGCCGCCCGGGTGGCTCCCTCCGCGGTCTCCGGGGACCTGTCGCCGAAGAGCTGGCTGATGGCATCGGCCAGTTCGCCCATCATCATGCCCTTGAGCGGCTCATCGCCCGACACCAGCTCCTTGATCGGCAGTTCGTACATCGCGGCGCCGTACGCGGTCTTGTAGTCGAGCCCCTTGATGGTCTCCCCGGCCTTCGTCCCCTTACGGACCGTCAGGAACCGGCGCACAATGTCCATCCAGATATGCCGTTTGACGTCCTTGGTTCGAACAGCCGGGATGGTGACCTGCGGCCAGGAAGCCTCGGCAAGGATGCGCACATGAACGATCGCGACTGGTACGACGACAGCGACCACGAGGACGCCGTCCAGCGGGCCCGACGTGCGACACGGGTCGGCTGGGCGGCGATCGCCGGCGTGACAGGGCTGCTCGGACTGGTCCTGATCGCCCTCGTCGTCATCGGCGTCGTCGTGGCCGTCGCACTCGGCTACTCCATGGCGGCCATGGACTGAGGCCTGTCCGACGCGCCGACGCCCTCACCGACGCCTCAGTCGCCCTCCTCGATCCGGTCGGCCGCCTCCCGCAGCATCCCGAGGTACTCGGCCTCCTCGCACCGCGGCTTACTCCCCATCCGGTACATGTCAATCGCATCGTCCGGACACTCCCCCAGATCCTCGTCCGGCAGATCCGCCGCGAGCTCGCTGCACACACGCCCGGAGAGATCGGGCCGGTCGGCGCGCGTGGATATTCGGCGCAGAACATTCGGTATGTACATACGACAGACCCCCCAAAGCGTCGTGGACGGCCGGAAGGAAGCTCCCTCCCGACTGCCCGGACGCTAGACCCGCCAACCATCCGAGGTCCATACGGCGCACACACTTCACGCACAGTGGCGACACAACGAGACCGCGCCCACTCGACCACCGACCCCCAAAGCGCCTTCCGCGGCCGTCGCGGCGTGACGGAGCACACCCCGCCACCCGTTCAAACTCCGTTAACAATGGACTGTGATCTCTCCGGTCTCCTCGATGCCCCGGAGCGCCCACCGGCAGCGGCCGGAGGCGACTCCCTACGTCGACCTCACCCGTTCCGAGTGGAGCGCGCTGCGCGACAAGACGCCGCTGCCACTGACCGCCGAGGAGGTCGAGCGGCTGCGCGGCCTGGGCGATGTCATCGACCTCGACGAGGTACGGGACATCTACCTCCCGCTCTCCCGTCTCCTCAACCTCTACGTCGGCGCCACCCACGGCCTGCGCGGCGCACTGAACACCTTCCTGGGCGAACAGGGCTCCCAGTCCGGCACCCCCTTCGTCATAGGCGTCGCCGGCTCGGTGGCCGTCGGCAAGTCCACCGTGGCCCGACTCCTCAAGGCCCTCCTCGCCCGCTGGCCCGAACACCCCCGCGTCGAACTGGTCACCACGGACGGCTTCCTGCTCCCCATGAAGGACCTCCAGGAACGCGGCCTGGTCTCCCGCAAGGGCTTCCCCGAGTCGTACGACCGCCGCGCCCTCACCCGTTTCGTCGCCGACATCAAGGCCGGCAAGGACGAGGTGACGGCCCCCGTCTACTCCCACCTCATCTACGACATCGTCCCCGGCGAGAAACTCGTCGTCCGCCGCCCGGACATCCTCATCGTCGAGGGCCTGAACGTCCTCCAGCCCGCCCTTCCCGGCAAGGACGGCCGCACCCGCGTCGGACTGGCCGACTACTTCGACTTCAGCGTGTACGTGGACGCCGGCGTCGACGACATCGAGCACTGGTACCTCAACCGCTTCAAGAAGCTCCGCCAGACCGCGTTCCAGAACCCCGACTCGTACTTCCGCACGTACACCCAGGTCTCCGAGGACGAAGCCCTCGACTACGCCCGCACCCTCTGGCGCACCATCAACAAGCCGAACCTCGTGGAGAACATCGCCCCCACCCGGGGCCGGGCCACCCTGATCATCCGCAAGGGCCAGGACCACAAGGTCCGACGCCTCAGCCTCCGCAAACTCTGAAGCCGCGCCCCACACCCTCTCGGCCACCTGCTATGAAGACGCCATGCTGCATCTGCGCCTGATCACCCCGCCCGACAGGACCGACGACGTGGTCCACCTGATCGAGAAGACGATCGGCACGACCCATCTCGTCGTCATGCCGGGCACCGCCCGCAACCCGGCCGGGGATGTCGTGATGTGCGATGTGGCCCGCGAGGCGGGCGACGAACTGATCGGCGCGCTACGGGCGTTGGAGCTGGACAGGACCGGCTCGATCGCGGTCGAGAACATCGACCTGTCGCTGTCCAGCCGAGCCGACAAGGCCGAGAAGGAGGCACCGGGCGAAGGCGCGGACGCGGTCCTGTGGGAACACCTGGCCGACGCGACGCACGAGGAGTCGACGCTCTCCCTCACCTACGTCGCCTTCATCACCCTGGCGACGATGATCGCGGCCTGCGGTGTGGTCCTCGACAACGCGATCCTGATCGTCGGCGCGATGGCGGTGGGCCCCGAGTTCGGCCCCCTGGCCGGCCTCAGCACGGCACTCGTCCAACGCCGCCCACGCCTGGCCGTACGCTCACTCGTCGCCCTGCTGGTGGGCTTCGCCGTGGCGATGGCGGTGACCGTGGGCTTCAGCTTCTTCATGGACGCGCTCGGCTATTTCACCGAGGCCAAGCTGGAGGCCGACCGCCCCAACACCGCCTTCGTCTACGCCCCCGACGCCTTCTCCTTCATCGTGGCCGTCCTGGCGGGCATCGCCGGCACCCTCTCCCTGACCTCGGCCAAGTCCGGCGCCCTGGTGGGCGTGGCCATCTCGGTCACCACGGTCCCCGCAGCCGCCAACGCGGCGGTGGCCCTGGCCTACGGCGACACCAAGCAAACAGTCGGCTCCACCAACCAACTCCTACTGAACCTCTTGGGCATCATCCTGGCGGGCACCCTGACCCTCATGTTCCAGAAGTGGCTGTGGTCAAAGGCGCGTTGAGGCCCCGGAGGGAACTGCCAGGGCCGTAGGCCCGGCAGTTCAGGGGCGCGGGGCTGTGAGTGGGCGGTTCGTAAGGTGATGTCCGTTTCTGGCTGGGGTTGGGGCAAGGTCGCTGGTGGAGGGTGGGTCGGCTATTGCTTCCTGGCGAAGT
>NZ_JBSFVY010000016.1:130628-232131 GCF_053592555.1 Streptomyces sp. NPDC002643 | reverse complement strand
CGTACAGCCGGCTCAGCAAAGTTCACGCCATCCAACCCCCGAGCAGTACGTCCGCCTGCGACGGACTGACACACCGGCCCGGCCCCGACCCACCCCCACACCCCCACACACCCCCACCCCCCACGCACCCCCCGCCTGCCCGACAATGGCCAAGTGAGCAGCCCACCAGACCCCACCCCCCTCACCCCCCGGCTGCCCTCCCCCCTCCAGGAAGCGAACGACCCCCGCTTCGCCCGCCACGGCGTCCGCCTCCTCCTCAAGCGCGACGACCTCATCCACCCCCGCCTCATCGGCAACAAGTGGCGCAAACTCGTCCCCAACCTCCACGCGGCGGCCGGCCGCCCCCTGGTCACCTTCGGTGGCGCCTACTCCAACCACCTGAGAGCCACAGCCGCCGCAGGCCACCTCCTCGGCCTCCCCACCATCGGCATAGTCCGAGGCCAAGAACTGGCCACCCGCCCCCTCAACCCGTCCCTCACCCGCTGCGCAGCCGACGGCATGCGCCTCCACTTCATCGACAGATCGACATACCGCCAAAAATCAGACCCTCCCACCCTCGCCACCATCCTGAAAGCCGCGGATGCCGAGACCGCCCACGTTGTCCCCGAAGGCGGCAGCAACCCCCTCGCCGTACAGAGCTGCCAAGCCCTGGGCAAGGAACTCCACGACCAGGCCGACATCGTCGCCATCGCCTGCGGCACCGGCGGCACCCTCGCCGGCCTGGCAGCGGGCCTCGCCCCCGACCAGCGCGCCCTGGGCATCCCGGTCCTCAAAGGCGGCTTCCTCGAAGAGGAGATACGCCACCTACAACAACGCGCCTTCGGCGCCCCCACGGACAACTGGCACCTGGACCACCGCTTCCACTGCGGCGGCTACGCCCGCACCACCCCCGAACTGCACGCCTTCGCAACCGACTTCGAGGCCCGCCACGCCGTCCCCGTGGAACGCCTCTATGTCGCCAAGCTGCTCCATGGACTGCTCACCCTCACCGAGGAAGGCGCGTTCACCCCAGGCACCACAGTCGCCGCGGTCATCACAGGAAGCCCGTTCTCGGAGTAACCCGCATCCCTCAGAACAACCCACATCCCTGAGAACAACCCGCACCCCTGACACCCAACGCACTCCCGAGCACAACACCCACCCCCCCTTACGACGAAACCTCCCGATAGGCCGCCGCCTCCTCCAGATCCAGCCGCCGCAGCAGCGTCCGCAGCATCTCGTCGTCCATGTACTGCCCGTCCCGCAACCGCACGAACACCTCGCGCTCGGCGCCGATCATCTCCCTGGACAACCGGCTGTAGGTGTCGTCGACGCTCTCCCCGGTCACGGGGTTCACCGCCCCGTGCCGCTCCCACACGGCGTTCCGCCTCCGCTCCAGAACGGCCCGCAGCCGATCGACCAGCGGCGGCGGCAGCGCGTTGCGCTGGTCCTCCAGCAGCTCTTCGAGCCGCGCCTCGGCGGCCCGGGACGCCTGCGCCTGGGCATTCGCCTCGGCGAGGGTCTCGGCCTGCTGATCCCGCCCCGGAAGCCTCAGCACACGGATGAGCGGCGGCAGGGTCAACCCCTGGATCGGATCGTCCTCCCGCTCCCGAATCCGCGTGGACATCATCCGCGGCAGGAACGTAGCCGGATACACCCACACGAACCGCGACACGACCACCACGAGGAACACCGCGACCGCGTACCAGGTGGCCTGGCCCGCACCCCCTCGTACTCGCCGAGCCCCTCCAGCACCACCTGCGACTGCAGCCCGATGAGCGCGAAAACGGCGGACTCCAGCAGGAAGTCGACCATCTTCCAGACGGCCTCCTCCTGGAGGCGGGTCGCGAAGTCGACCTGCCAGTTGCGGTAGCCGAGATACAGCCCGACGACGACCACGGCGAGCACTCCGGAGGCGTGCACCCACTCGGCGAGGCCGTACGCGACGAACGGGATCAGCAGCGAGAGCGTGTTCTGGAGCAGCGCCTCCTTCAGATGGGTCCGCAGCCAGTGGATCGGCATCAGCAGCAGCCCCACCGCGATTCCGCCCACCGCCACCACCAGGAACTCCGCGATCCCGCCGGGCCACGGCGGTCGCCGCGACGGCGTCCGGCGGCGCCACGACGGCGCCACGACGGCGCCGAGGACGAGCGCGGCGGTCAGCGGCAGCCCGGGCACGATCATGTACGCGGCCCAGCCGACGGCGAGCGTCGCGAAGAGCACGTATCCGACCGACAGCAGTGCCACGGGCCGGAGTTGGGCGCGCAGATCGAGGTAGGAGCTGTCGGTGGCGGCGGTGCAGAGCAGCGGCGGCAGGATCGGCGGCAGCACGATCTCGGGGTCGAGCTCGTACGCCGGGACCCCGGGCAGATACGACACCACCAGCCCCACGGTGACCAGCAGCAGCGGAGCGGGACCGGCGTCCGCCGGGGTTTGGCTGCGCCCCATCAGTCAGTGGATGAGGCTGCGGTGGCGGCGTACCCGGCATGTCCGGTCCGCCGCCATCCGCCAGAAGCGGTGTCGCGACCTGGCCATCTTGGTCTCCGCTCTCCGCTTGCGGAGGACCGCCGACTCTCACGAGTCGAACGTTTCTGCTTCACAGCCCGCAGCCACCCCGAACAAACGGTGAAGGACGGTGTACCGCCCAGTGGGCTTACGCAAGCTCCGCAGACCTGACTTCCCGCCGACCCGGCGGTAGGTGCAACCAAACGCGGCGCGTAGACTGCACACAGTCACCGTAGCAGGGATCGAATGCCCCAAATACCTCGGACCGCTCCCACACCGCACGGGAACCATGTCGGCATGCGATTCGTCGAGGTAGGCGGGTGACAAGTTCGGCAGTCCGAGCCCGTACGCGAATGACAAGGTTCGGCGGTCCGGCGCCTGGGTACGTCAATCCGGCGCGTGCTCTTCCTATTTGAGGCCCGCAGACCTCTAGCCACCGAGCGTATTCATAGGCTTACTATGAGTGACAGCAGGGGGTTGGGTCCCCGGGACCTTGAGGACACGGCACTTGGGAGCGCGATAGCGTCACCGCTGAACCACGTAGCGCGTTACCCCGAGGGGCGACCCTCGGCCCCTGAAACAGCTTGTACCACCTTGGAGGTGAGGGTGTCCCAGATCGCAGGCGAGCCCGGGACCCAGGACTTCGTGGAAGTCCGGCTGCCGGCCGCGGGTGCCTACCTGTCGGTGCTGCGTACGGCGACAGCCGGCCTCGCGGCCCGTTTGGACTTCACCCTCGACGAGATCGAGGATTTGCGCATCGCGGTCGACGAGGCGTGCGCGATCCTGCTCCAGCAGGCCGTGCCCGGCTCGGTGCTCAGCTGTGTCTTCCGCCTTGTCGACGATTCGCTGGAGGTCACGGTCTCCGCCCCAACCACGGACGGCCACGCCCCCTCGCGCGACACCTTCGCCTGGACCGTGCTGTCGGCCCTGGCGGGCAAGGTCTCCTCCGCGGTCGCCGACGACAAAACCGTTTCGATCAGCCTCTACAAACAGCGCGGCGCGGGACCCGGGCCGGCGTGAGGAACGGGGACGGGCCGGTGCGGGACGAAGAACGCGGCACACGGGAACTTCCCGCGAAGGATGTCGGCGAGCCGAGCGGACATCTGGCGGACGGCGTCGACGGCATCCCCGAGCAGGCCCGGCCGCACCCGGAGGACGAGTCCTCGGCGGCGGTCGGAGCGGCTCGGTGGGCGGTGCCGGCCGACGACGCGGAGTGCGAGGCGCCCTCCGGCGGGCAACGAGATCCGGAGGGTGCCGTACGGAGCACCACGTCCTCACGAGGGCGAACTGGGGCCTCCCCCGCTCGACCCGAGTCGAGAGCTGGGGGAACGGTGACGGCGGGCGGGACTATGAGCGAGCACGAGCGACACGACGAGCTGAACGCGCTGAGCGTGCGCGGCACCCAGCACGACCTTCAGGACCGCAGCGGGGCGCGTGCCCTGTTCGTCCGGCTGCGCTCCCTGAAGGAGGGCAGCGCGGAGTACGCGGAGCTGCGCAATCAGCTGGTCAGGATGCATCTGCCGCTCGTCGAGCACCTCGCGCGCCGCTTCCGCAACCGCGGTGAGCCCCTCGACGACCTCACCCAGGTCGCCACGATCGGTCTGATCAAGTCGGTCGACCGCTTCGACCCGGACCGCGGGGTGGAGTTCTCCACGTACGCGACCCCGACGGTCGTCGGCGAGATCAAGCGTCACTTCCGCGACAAGGGCTGGGCGGTACGTGTCCCACGCCGCCTCCAGGAGCTTCGTCTCGCCCTGACCACGGCCACGGCGGAGCTGTCCCAGCAGCACGGCCGCTCCCCCACGGTCCATGAGCTGGCCGAGAAGCTGGCCATCTCGGAGGAAGAGGTCCTGGAGGGCCTGGAGTCCGCCAACGCCTACTCCACCCTGTCCCTGGACGTCCCGGACACCGACGACGAGTCCCCCGCGGTCGCCGACACCCTCGGCGCGGAGGACGAGGCCCTGGAGGGCGTCGAGTACCGCGAGTCCCTGAAGCCGCTCCTGGAGGACCTCCCCCCGCGCGAGAAGCGAATCCTGCTGCTCCGCTTCTTCGGCAACATGACCCAGTCGCAGATCGCCCAGGAGGTGGGCATCTCCCAGATGCACGTGTCACGCCTCTTGGCGAGGACCCTGGCCCAGCTCCGGGAGAAGCTCTTGGTGGAGGAGTAGGACGCACGACGGCGATTTGACGTGCCCGCTGTTCAGTGCTGTGGGCAATCGTTCCGCAGGGCAATGGGGGTACCGCCTGCGGTGGGGCCCCTCCCGCTCGAACGAAGCTGAGAGTGGGGGAGAAGCCGAGCGTGGGGGAGGGTGGGCACAGCCTGCAGCGCCGGGCGCCCACTCAACCCAGTCCAAGTACAGCTACCGCTGAGTCTCGTCCGCTCGCCCCGGCCCCGTGATCCCCAGGGCCTGGGTCGTAGCGGGATTGATCAGCAACACCAGCGCGGCCACGGCCACCACCCCCAGCGCGATCCCCGCCGGAATCGCCACACTGTCGGCCCGCAGCAGGTTGTACGCCACCGGCAGCGCCATGATCTGCGTGATCACGGCCGGCCCCCGGCTCCAACTCCGCCGCGCCAACAACCCCCGCGCGGCGATCAGCGGCAGCAGGGCGAGCGCGATCAGCGTGACGCCCCCGGTGACCCCGCTCGTCCTGTCGTCGGAGTCCCCGGTGAGCCCCAGCACGAGCATGGCCCCGCCCGCGACGACCAGGGCGACCCCTTCCAGCATGGCCAGCGCCGCCGCGGCGGTCAGCCGCCCGGGACGGGACCCGACGGCGTCGGAGGTGTCGGAGGTGCCCGGCGTGGAATTCTGCTCAGCGCTCACCCCTGAAGGGTAGCGAGCCACCCCCGCGCCCCCGACGTGCTCAGCGTCACTACACCATGTCCGCCCGGATTCGCACCTCGGTGTGGGCCGAGTACCACCCAGTAGGTACCCTGCAGTCCATGCGTGCACTTCTCGTGGTCAACCCGGCGGCAACCACCACAAGCGCACGTACGCGTGACGTGCTGATCCACGCGCTCGCGAGTGAGATGAAGCTGGAGGCGGTGACCACCGAGTACCGGGGCCACGCCAGGGACCTCGCCCGGCAGGCCGCGGAGGGCAAGGACGGCGACGACATCGACCTGGTCGTCGCACTCGGCGGCGACGGCACCGTCAACGAGGTCGTCAACGGCCTGCTGCACCACGGCCCCGACCCCGACCGCCTGCCCCGTCTCGCCGTGGTCCCCGGCGGCTCCACCAATGTCTTCGCCCGCGCCCTGGGACTGCCCAACCATCCGGTGGAGGCCACCGGCGTCCTCCTCGACGCCTTGCGCGAGAACCGCGAGCGCACGATCGGTCTGGGCAAGGCCTCGGGCACCCCGGGTACGGAGGACGAGTCGGTGCCGTCGCGCTGGTTCACGTTCTGCGCCGGCCTCGGATTCGACGCGGGTGTGATCGGCAGAGTGGAACAACATCGGGAACGCGGCCGGAAATCCACACACTCCCTTTACCTGCGTCAGGCATTCCGCCAGTTCCTGGAGGAGCCGCACCGCAGACAGGGCACGATCACTTTGGAGCGGGACGGCGAGGAGCCGATTTCCGATCTTGTGCTGTCCATAGTCTGCAACACGTCCCCGTGGACGTTTCTCGGCAATCGCCCGGTGTACGCGTCGCCTAAGGCCTCGTTCGATAAAGGTCTCGATGTACTCGGTCTCAGCCGGATGTCGACCCCCGCGCTTGCCCGTTATGCCACACAATTGCTCACTTCGTCCCCCGAGCGGGGACCCCATGGCAAGCACGCGACGACCCTGCACGATCTGAGTGACTTCACCTTGCATTCGAAGGCGCCCCTCCCCCTTCAGATGGACGGCGACCACCTCGGACTGCGTACGAGCGTGACGTTCACAGGCGTACGCCGTGCACTGCGTGTGATTGTGTGAGCGGAACGGGCAAAAGTCCTTCCACTCGAACGTTTAGGCAAGGGTCCACCCCATGGAAGTACGGCTGTGACACAGTCGACACCGAGGAATCAAAAAAAACTTTCCGGAAGGGGTTGTATCCGCCGCTGAGGTTTGCGAGTCTCTACGTGGCGCTCGGGACAGCCCGCAACACCGGCTCAAGCAAGCGCCAGAACCCCTCCTCAATCCACAGGACCACACCAGTCCGTCTGGTGATCGGCCCTTCACTTGTTGAGGGATTCGTGAAAGCGTTCACATTCACAAGCAACGTGCATGTAATACCAAGGAGAGGTAGCAGCCATGGACTGGCGTCACAACGCCGTTTGCCGCGAGGAAGACCCCGAGCTCTTCTTCCCCATCGGCAACACCGGTCCTGCGCTGCTGCAGATCGAGGAAGCCAAGGCTGTCTGCCGTCGCTGCCCGGTTATCGAGCAGTGTCTGCAGTGGGCGCTTGAGTCCGGTCAGGACTCCGGCGTCTGGGGTGGTCTCAGCGAGGACGAGCGCCGCGCCATGAAGCGCCGCGCCGCCCGCAACCGGGCCCGTCAGGCATCCGCCTGACATCCCACCCAGCAATAGCCTGAGCTTGGCGGCGCGCACAGCGAGTGCGCTTCTCCCGCCCCCGAGCCGCAGCGCGCAGTGCCCCCGGTGCGCTTAATCAGCCACGAGCCCGAGCCCCGGACCACACGATGGTCCGGGGCTCGGTGCTGTTTCCCGTACGACAGCGGTGATGCCGACGTGGGTGCACCGGCGCAGTACAGGGCTAGTTCTGGGCGCGGACCGGGATGTCGAGGATCACCTGGGTGCCGCGTTCCGGGGCCGGGACCATGTCGAAGCTGCCGCCCAACTCGCCCTCCACCAGCGTCCGTACGATCTGCAGGCCGAGGTTGCCCGAGCGATGCGGGTCGAAGCCCTCGGGCAGGCCGACCCCGTCGTCCTGGACCGTGACGAGGAGACGGGACTCCCGGGTGGTGCCACCGCGTACGGCGGAGACCTCGACGGTGCCGGTGTCGCCCTCGCGGAAGCCGTGTTCGAGGGCGTTCTGCAGAATCTCGGTGAGGACCATGGACAGCGGGGTCGCCACCTCCGCGTCGAGGATGCCGAAGCGTCCGCTGCGCCGGCCGGTGACCTTGCCCGGGGAGATCTCGGCGACCATGGCGAGCACCCGGTCGGCGATCTCGTCGAACTCCACCCGCTCGTCCAGATTCTGGGAGAGCGTCTCGTGCACGATCGCAATCGATCCGACGCGCCGTACGGCCTCCTCCAGCGCCTCCCGGCCACGCTCCGACTCGATACGCCGGGCCTGGAGCCGCAGCAGCGCGGCGACCGTCTGGAGGTTGTTCTTCACCCGGTGGTGGATCTCCCGGATGGTGGCGTCCTTGGTGATCAACTCGCGCTCGCGGCGGCGCAGTTCGGTGACGTCCCGGAGCAGCACCAGCGAACCGATGCGGGTGCCCTTGGGCTTGAGCGGGATGGCCCTGAACTGGATCACCCCGTCGTGGGCCTCGATCTCGAACTCACGGGGAGCCCAGCCGCTGGCCACCTTGGCGAGCGCCTCGTCCACCGGGCCCCGGGTCGGGGCGAGTTCGGCGGTGGTCCGGCCGAGGTTGGCGCCCACCAGGTCGGAGGCGAGGCCGAGCCGGTGGTACGCGGAGAGCGCGTTCGGCGAGGCGTACTGGACGATGCCGTCGGCGTCGAGCCGGATCAGCCCGTCACCCACACGCGGGGCGGCGTCCATGTCCATCTGCTGATTGGCGAACGGGAACGCTCCGGCCGCGATCATCTGCGCGAGATCGGATGCGCTCTGGAGATACGTCAACTCCAGCCGGCTCGGGGTGCGCACGGTGAGGAGGTTGGTGTTGCGGGCGATGACACCGAGGACGCGTCCCTCACGTCGTACGGGGATCGACTCGACCCGTACGGGAACCTCCTCACGCCACTCGGGGTCGCCCTCGCGCACGATCCGGCCCTCGTCGAGGGCGGCGTCGAGCAGGGGGCGACGGCCGCGCGGGACGAGATGGCCGACCATGTCGTCCTGGTACGAGGTGGGGCCGGTGTTGGGGCGCATCTGGGCCACCGAGACATAGCGGGTGCCGTCGTGTGTGGGCACCCACAGGACCAGGTCGGCGAAGGAGAGGTCGGAGAGGAGCTGCCACTCCGACACCAGCAGATGCAGCCACTCCAGGTCGGAGTCGCTGAGCGCGGTGTGCTGGCGTACGAGTTCGTTCATGGAGGGCACGTGTGCGAGCGTACCTGGGGGTATGTGGATGGCCTAAAGACGGTGGGCCGGAAAGGAACACCCGCGGGCCGCGGCGCCTGAGAGGGACCCTCAACCCTCCCGGCACCGCAGCCCGGAGCAACAACGGCCGTGGGGTGTGCGGTCCCGGTCGGCCGAAGGATGAGGAGCCGGAGCAGTCAGGGCAGAGAGCGCCGGTTCCTCGGTCCGCCTTCCTGTGCGGGGAAGACGGAGGTCTGTAGTGCGTGTGCCTTGCGTGCCCTGCACGGGTGCGCCCGATCGCGGACGAACATCGCGGAAAACGGCGCGGATGAACGTTGATCGATCACATGCCCGCACAGGCATTCTTGACTAGACCACTGCGCATGTCCATGCGTTGACGGATGTTGGTTGTTGTGGCTTTCTCCAACATCTCGGCTTCAGTCTCGGCTTCAGCGGGTCTCGGTCACCTTGGCGAGGGCGCGGGGGGCGTCCGGGTCCTGGCCCCGGGCGAGGGTGACCTCGTGGGCGAGCAGCTGGAGGGGGAGGATCTCCAGGACGGGCTGGACCTCCTCGGCGACGCCCTCGGTGGGGAGCACAAAGCCTGCGGACGCCTGTTCGACCTGGCTCCTGGGGCCGATGACGACCAGGTCGGCGCCCCGGCCGCGGAGTCGGTCGAGGACGGGTTGGAGGGCCTTACCGCCCTTGCCGTCGGTGACGACCGCGATCACCGGGGAGACGTTGTCGACCATGGCGAGCGGGCCGTGCAGCAGATCGGCGCCGGAGTAGGAGAGCGCGGGGATGTAGCTGGTCTCCATCAGCTTCAGCGCGGCTTCCTTGGCGGTCGGGTAGCCGTAGCCGCGCGAGGTGATGACCATGCGCTCGGCGAAGCGGTAGCGGGCGGCGAGGGCCCGGACCTCGTCCTGCCGTGCGAGGAGTTGTTCGGCGAGGTCGGGCAGGACGCGGGCCGCCGCGCCGTCGCCGCCGCGCAGGCCCTCCACGAAGAGGTAGAGCGCGAGCAGGGAGGCCGTGTAGGTCTTGGTGGCCGGGAGGGCCCGTTCCGGTCCGGCCATGATGTCGATGTGGTACTCGGACACGGCGGCCAGCGGTGAGTCCGGGCTGTTGGTCACCGCGAGCGTGAGGGCGCCGGCCTCGCGCGCGGCCCGGGTCGAGGCGACCAGGTCCGGGGAGCCGCCGGACTGGCTGACGGTGATGACGAGGACGTCCGTGAGGTCCTGGCGGGCGCCGTACGCCGTGGTCGTCGACATCGAGGTGAGCCCGCAGGGCAGACCGAGCCGGATCTCCAGGAGGTACTTGGCGTACAGCGCGGCGTTGTCGGAGGTGCCGCGCGCGGTGAGCAGCACGAAGCGGGGCCTGCGGGCCGCGATCTCCTCGGCGGCCTGCCGGATCAGGGGCGCCCCCTTGTCGAGAATCCGGCGCAGCACGGCCGGCTGCTCGGCCATCTCCCGGGCCATGACGTGGCCGGGGCGTTCGGTCGGGGGCGGCGGGTCGGTTCGGGACTCCGGTTGGCTCGGGGGCGGCAGGTCGGGAGGGGGTGCGGTCACCGGGGGCTCCTCGGGTGGTGCGCATCGTGCGGGGCGGGACGGGACGAGGGGGCGATACGGGTCTGAGTGGGGTGGGGGCGGGGTGCCCTCCGTCCGTCCATTTGACTCCCCCGGCGTCGTCGGCGCGCGGTCGGGGCGGGATTCGGGACGGCTGCCGTATCGGCCTCAGATCACACTCGTCGCCCCCTGTAGAGGTATGGACCACACTGATAGATTGGTCTAAACCACATTCTTTCCAGATCGGCGGGACCAGCGTGGAAGTTGTCATCGTTCCGGATGCCAAGGCGGGTGGCGAGCTCATAGCCGAGGCGATGGCGGAGTTGCTCCGGCGCAAGCCGGAGGCGCTGCTCGGGGTGGCGACGGGGTCGACCCCGCTGCCGATCTACGAGGCGCTGGCGGCGAAGGTGCGATCCGGTGCCGTCGACGCGTCGCGGGCGCGGATCGCGCAGCTCGACGAGTACGTGGGGCTGCCGGCCGAGCACCCCGAGTCGTACCGCTCGGTGCTGCGGCGGGAGGTGCTGGAGCCGTTGGGGCTCGGCATGGACGCCTTCATGGGTCCGGACGGCACGGCCGAGGACGTGCCGGGTGCCTGTGCGGCGTATGACAGCGCCTTGGCCGAGGCCGGGGGTGTGGATCTGCAGTTGCTCGGGATCGGGACCGACGGGCACATCGGGTTCAACGAGCCGTGCTCCTCGCTCGCCTCGCGGACGCGGATCAAGACGCTCACGCGGCAGACCCGTGTCGACAACGCGCGGTTCTTCGACGGGGACATCGAGCAGGTGCCGCATCACGTGATCACCCAGGGGATCGGCACGATCCTGGAAGCGCGCCACCTGGTGTTGCTGGCGACCGGGGAGGGCAAGGCGGAGGCTGTCGCGGCGACCGTGGAGGGGCCGGTGGCCGCCGTGTGCCCGGCCTCGGCGTTGCAGTTGCATCCACATGCGACGGTCGTCGTGGACGAGGGCGCCGCGTCCAAGCTCAAGCTCGCGGACTACTTCCGGTACACCTTCGCCAACAAGCCCGCGTGGCAGGGGATTTAGCAGTCGCATACCATCCCGCAGCGCAGGGGGTTCGACGGCGCCGCCGCGCCCTCCGTGTTGCGGATGCCCTCGGCGACGCGGGTCCTCAGTCTGGGCGGCGGATGCGCACCGTGCCGGCGTCCAGGTCCAGGTGGAAGGGCGGGTCTTCGGCCGGTCGGACGTTCTTGCGTACGCGTTCCTGCTCCATGGCGCGTTTGACGGCCTGGGCGGCGGGGTCGCCCTCCTGCACGAAGTGGGCGCCGATCGAGGACAGGTTCTTCGTCCTGCGCCAGTAGATCCAGCCCCGGGATTCCATCGCCAGCAGGGCGCGGTCCGCCAGCAACACCGCGAGGGCCAGTACGGCGATCGCTCCCCCGATCCACCACACCATGGCCATCGTCAGCGCCCCCGCCGCAGACGACCGGCCCGGCGGCCGAGGCCCACGTGGTCGTCGTCCGGCGAGGGAAGCGGTGTCTTGCGTTCCGCCTGGGCTCGGATCTCGACGTAGGACTCGTGCGCCGTGGCCCTGAACGCCTCCTCGTACGAGGCCAGGGCCGCGCTCATGGCTCCGCCCGCCAGTCCTCGACGGCGGATGCGTACTGCCAGCCGGATGAAGAGGCCGAGGACGGCGGCGAGCACTCCGGCCGAGATCAGGAACGGTAAGAAGGCATCCATGGGTGGAGGCTACTTCGCCGTTCCTCGCCGCGTCCTGCTTGCGACTCCCGGCTCCCGGCTCCCGGCCCACGACTCCCGGCAGTGCTGCCTGTTTCGTCCTACCCGGCGTCGCCCGTGATGATCTCCGCCGCCGCCCGGCCGCAGACCCGGGCCGCTCCGTGGGTCGCGATGTGGAGGGGGCCCCGGGGCGGGGACTGGGGGATGCCCATCTCGACGACGATCGTGTCGGGGCGGGTGGTGAGGAGCGCGGCGAGGGCCGCGGTCATCCAGGGGTGGCGGTGTTCGTCGCGGACGACGGCGACGATACGGCGGGGGCCGGCGGCCGCCAGGACGGAGGGGCCGGCGTCGTCTCCCGTGAACGTTCCCGTCTCGGTGCCGGGGAGGAGGCGGGAGAGTTCCGCGCCGACGCCCCAGGGGGTCTCGTCGCCGACGGCGATGTTCGCGACCGGGGTGAAGGCCGCGACGTAGACCGCCTCGGTCGGGGGCCGGTAGGCGTCCGGCCCCGCGTACGTCACCGCCAGGGCACGCCGGGCCGCGACTAGACCGATTCCGTCGCGCTCCGAGTCACCGGCGCCCACGACTCCCGTACCCGGGGCTGCCGTACCCCCACCCGCTCCCCCGCCCTCCGACCGTGTCCACCGCCCCAGTGCCCGCACCCGGTCGGCGGCGTCGGCGAGGCGTTCCTCCGGGAGTTCGCCGGAGCGTACGGCGGCGACCAGGGCGTCGCGCAGGCGGCGTACCGTCTCCTCGTCGGCGAGGCCGCCGCCCACGCAGATGGCGTCGGCGCCCGCGTTGAGGGCGAGGACGCTGCCGTGTTCGATGCCGTACGTCGCGGCGATGGCCCGCATCTCCATGCCGTCGGTGACGATGAGGCCGTTGTAGCCCAGTTCGCCCCGGAGGAGATCGGTGAGGATGCCCCGGGACAACGTTGCCGGAAGGTCGGGGTCGAGGGCCGGGACCAGGATGTGGGCGCTCATCATGGCGCGGGAACCGGCGGCGATCGCGGCGCGGAAGGGGGCCAGTTCGCGGGCGTCGATCAGGGCGCGGTCGGCGTCGATGCGGGGCAGGGCGAGGTGGGAGTCGACGGCGGTGTCGCCGTGGCCCGGGAAGTGCTTGGTGCAGGCGGCGACCCCGGCGGCCTGGAGGCCGGTGACGTACGCGGCGGTGTGACGGGCGACCAGGCCGGGGTCGGCGCCGAAGGAGCGGACGCCGATGACGGGGTTGGCCGGGTTGGAGTTGACGTCCGCCGAGGGTGCCCAGTTGAAGTTGACGCCGCACTCCGCGAGGCGGCGGCCGAGGGCGAGGGCGACCTCCCTGGTCAGGTCCACGTCGTCGACCGCGCCCAGGGCGTGGTTGCCGGGGAACGAGGAGCCCGTACGCACCTCCAGCCGGGTGACGTCGCCGCCCTCCTCGTCGATCGCGACCAGGACGTCCTCGTACTCGGCGCGCAACTGGGCGGTCAGCGCGGCCAGTTGTTCGGGCGAGGTGATGTTGCGGCCGAAGAGGCCGACGGAGGCCAGGCCCTCGCCGAGGCGGCGCAGCACCCAGTCGGGGGCGGTGGTGCCGGTGAAACCGGGCTGCAGGACCGTCAGGGCGTCCCGCGTCAGCGTGTCCGAACCGGTGGCGAAAGTCGTCATGACGTGCGGTTATCCCTTCACGGCGCCCGCGGTGAGGCCCGCGGCCATCTTGCGCTGGACGAGGAGGAAGAGCACGACGATCGGCACGGCCATCATCGTGGAGCCGGCCATCATCGGGGCGTATTCGGTGCCGTGCTTGGTGGTGAAGTTGCCGAGCCAGACGGTCGCGGTCTGGTTCTGCTGGCTCATCAGCATCAGGGCGTACAGATACTCGTTCCACGCCTGGATGAAGCCGTAGACCGAGGTCGCCACCATGCCCGGCGCGAGCAGCGGGAAGACCACGCGGAGGAAGGCGGTGGTGCGGGAGCAGCCGTCGACCATGGCCGCCTCCTCCAGCTCACGCGGGATGTTGACGATGAAGCCGCGCAGGGTCCACACCGTGAACGGCAGGATGAAGGTCAGATAGGTGATGATCAGACCGGAGAGACGGTCGTACTGGCCCAGGTCGTTCAGAAGCAGGAAGACCGGGATGATCATCGCCACCAGCGGGACCATCTGGACCGCGAGGATGCCGACGATCACGACCTTCCGGCCGCGGAACGCGAAGCGGGAGATCGCCAGGGCCGCCAGCATGCCGACGACGATGCCGATCACGACGACGGTCAGCGACACGATGAGGCTGCGGCCGACCGGGCCCCAGAAGTCGGCGATGTTCAGGGCGCGGCCGAAGTTGGAGAAGGTGACGGCGGTCGGCAGCAGACTCGGGTCCGGGTCGATGGCGTCCTTGGCCGGTTTGAACGCCGTGTTCAGCATCCAGTAGACGGGGAAGCCGGCAGTCACGAAGACGAGGAGGCCGAGCAGGTTCCAGCCGAGTTTGGACCTCCGGGGACCGGAGACAGTGGCAGTACTCATTCGACCTCTCCGATCTTCAGCATCTGGCGCATGTAGACGCCGATCACGCCCAGCAGCAACACCACGGTCAGCAGGGCGATCGCCGAGCCCTGCGCGTAGTCGTTGACCACGAACGCCTTGTCGTACGAGTAGGTGGTGAGCAACTGGAACTCGGCCTCCGGGTGGCCGCCCCGCATCACGAAGACCTGCGGGAAGACGCCCATGTCCCAGATCACCGAGAGGGTCGTCAGCATCACGACGATCGGCTTGAGGATGGGCAGCGTGACGAAGCGGAACACGCCCCACGCGCCCGCGCCGTCCAGCCGGGCCGCCTCCTCCAACTCCTTGGGCACCTGAGTGAGTCCGGCGCTGAGCGTGATGACGACGAACGGCACCGCGCCCCACACCACGAGCAGCGTGATCACGGCGAGGCCCTCGGGTCCGCTGGCGAACCAGTTGTGGCCGATCATGTCGACGCCGGGGAGCTTGCTGAGCAGGGCGTTGAAGATGCCGTAGTCGGAGTCGAACAGCCACTTGAAGACGGTAGTGGCCACGATGATCGGCATGCCCCAACTGGCCACCAGAGCGATGTTGATGAGCGTCTTCACCCAGCCGGAGACCCGCTGGAGCAGCAGGGCGATCAGCATGCCGATGACCATCGTGAAGACCACGCAGGCCGCGGCGAAGACGATGGTCCGTACGACCACGGCCCAGAACTCGCCGTCCCCGAGCACCTTGGCGAAGTTGTCGAACCCGACCGACTCGGCGGGCTTGAACCCCCACAGCTGCGACTGCCCGAACTCCTGAAAGGAGAGCGTGACCAGCCGAACGAGGGGATACCCCAGCACGAGGGCCAGAATCAACAGACAGGGCGCGAGCAACACCCAGGGAGCGACTGCGCCGCCCGATCTTTTCTTACCGGAGGCCGGTGAGGCGACAGCGGGCGGTCGCGAGGGCACCTGCCGTGGCGGCGGCACCTTGGCAGGGGCGGCGGTCGTATCTGCGGCACTCATGGCGCGCTCCTATAAGCAAGTAGAAAAGGTGGTTCCGGGCAACGCATCACAAGGGCCAGGCATCAATAGGGGCGCGGATAGCGCCCCGCGACAGGCCGCGCAGCGGCCATCAAGGGGCGCGGGGAACTGCGCGACCAGCCACAACGAACCCACAGCGACCCGACAACCCATCGAGGCAACCCCTGATGTCACCCACCAACGAACCGATGTCACCCCCAGGCGGGCCCGGCACCCCCGGCCAAGCCCGCCCGCAGGGCACCCGCACCGTCACTCGTTGTTGATCACCTCGTCGATCGCCGCGTCCGCCTCCGCGGCGGCGTCGGCGACCGACTGCTTCCCCGTCCCGATGCTCTGCAGCATGGTCTGCAGGATCTGCGCCTTCTCGACCTGCCCCCACCCGGGCGCCATCGGCACGAACCAGTTGGACTCGGCCGCCGTAGCCGGCACGGCGGTCGCCGGATCGGACTTCAGCGAAGCGAGGTCCGTCTTGTTGTTGGGCAGGTTGCCCTTCTCCATCAGCCCCTTCTGCCCGGAGGACCCGGCGAAGGCGTTGATCCACTCGGCGGCGACGGCCTGCGCGTCGGACTTCACCGGCACGGCGAGATCGGAACCGCCGAGGAAGACGGGGAGGTTCTTGCCGGACGGGCCGGGCATCACGAAGTTCTCGACGTTCCCGGCGAGCTTGCCGGTCTTGTCGTTCTCCTTGGCGGCGGCCGTGGCGCCCTCCCACGCGGGCGCGAAGATCATCCCGGACTTGCCCTGCCCGTACACGATGTAACGGTCGGACTCGTCCTTGGTCTTGTCGCCGTGCATGTACGTGTCGACGACGTTCTTGAACTCCTCCAGGCCCTTGATGGACTCGGGAGAGGAGAGGTTGGCCTTCCACGTGCCGCCGGACTCGACCGCGATGGAGCCGCCGGCGTCGTAGACGAAGGACATGGCCGCGTACCAGTCACGGGTCGGCTGGTACCAGGCGCTGAACTTGTCGCCCTGCTTCTTCTGCACCTTGTCGAGCGCGGCGGTCAGCTCGTCGTACGTCTTCGGCGCGGACTTGACGCCCACCTCGGCGAAGAGGTCCTTGCGCCAGTTGGCGACCCGGCCGCCGGCGTAGTACGGGACGCCGTAGGTCTTGCCCTCGTAGGTGACGGAGGCCTTCAGGCCGTCCAGCCAGGCGTCGGAGTTGTCGAACTGCGCCGCGTCGACGGGGGCGAAGGCGCCCTTGACCATGTAGGCGAGCATCTCGGTGTTGCCCATCTCGACCACGTCGGGCGCCTTGTCGGTGGCGAGGACGGCGTCGAGCTTGGCGTTCTTGTCCGGCCAGCCGTAGTACTCGTGCTTGATCTTGATGCCGGGGTGCTTCTTCGTGACCGCCGCGTCGGCGGCCTTCACCAGCTCGGGCCAGTTGTTCTGCGCGTCCACCGTGAGCCAGACGGTCAGCTCCTTGGTGTCCGCCGCCGACTCCGAGCTGCCGTTCCCGCCGCCCCCGCACGCCGCTATGGAGATCATCATGCCCGCGACACCGATCGCGGTCGTCAGCTTCCGCTTCACGCCACCCTCCTCAGGGATGCACAACTCCTCAGGGATGCCACCAACCCCCCTGCTCCCCGCGGTGACAGAGATACCGCCCTGGGGCCGGGTCCTGGACCAAAGGTGTAGACCAGTTGGTCGGAGCTTGGCTCAGACCATTCGGTGTGTCAAGGGTGTGCGAACCGGCTCCCACCAGCCGTTATGCGACCTACATATGCAAGAACCTTTATGTAAGAAGGCAGCGAAATCCGGTCGCTTGAGCCACACTCTTCGGGTAGACCACTGCAAGGGCGTGGAGTAGACCAACGAGTGCCCGGTCGGGTGCCCCGCCGTGGACTAGACCAGCGGCGCCTGCGAAGGTATACAGAGGGATCACGCCACGAGGAGCCGGGAAGGCGGAGCATGAGCACCGACGTCAGCAGTGCGGAGAACGAGAACGGGGCGAACGTCCGTACCGCGCGCGTGCCCAAGTACTACCGTCTGAAGAAGCATCTGCTGGAGATGACCGAGACGCTGCCGCCCGGCACCCCGGTCCCGCCGGAGCGCACGCTCGCCGCCGAGTTCGACACCTCGCGCACGACCGTGCGGCAGGCGCTCCAGGAGCTGGTCGTCGAGGGGCGCCTCGAACGCATCCAGGGCAAGGGCACGTTCGTGGCCAAGCCGAAGGTCTCCCAGGCGCTGCAACTCACCTCGTACACCGAGGACATGCGGGCCCAGGGCCTGGAGCCGACCTCGCAGCTGCTCGACATCGGGTACATCACCGCCGACGACACCCTCGCGGGGCTCCTCGACATCACCGCCGGTGGGCGAGTGCTGCGGATCGAGCGCCTCCGGATGGCGAACGGCGAGCCGATGGCCATCGAGACCACGCACCTGAGCGCCAAGCGCTTCCCGGCCCTGCGCCGCTCCCTGGTCAAGTACACCTCGCTCTACACCGCGCTCGCCGAGGTCTACGACGTCCATCTCGCCGAGGCCGAGGAGACCATCGAGACCTCCCTGGCCACCCCTCGCGAGGCCGGCCTCCTCGGCACGGACGTGGGCCTGCCGATGCTGATGCTCTCCCGCCACTCCCTGGACAAGGACGGCCAGCCGGTGGAGTGGGTGCGCTCGGTGTACCGGGGGGACAGGTACAAGTTCGTGGCGCGCCTCAAGAGGCCGCAAGACTAAGTGGGTTGGTTCCCGGTGTAGCGCAACTCCCCCTCCTGTTCTACGTTCCTTGCGTCGCCGCATGGACACGGGAGGCCCCGCTGTGCGTACCGCGAACGTCCGAACCATCGTCGTCTGGGCCCTTGTCGCCCTGGTCGCCGCGGCCGGTTGGGCCGTGCTGGCGCTGGCGCGGGGTGAGGATGTGTCGGCGGCCTGGATGGTCGCCGCCGCCCTCGGCTCGTACGCGATCGCCTACCGCTTCTACGCCCGCTTCATCGCGTACAAGGTCCTCAAGGTCGACCGGACCAGGGCCACCCCGGCCGAACGCCTGAACAACGGCATCGACTTCCACCCCACCGACCGCCGGGTCCTGCTGGGCCACCACTTCGCGGCGATCGCGGGCGCGGGCCCGCTCGTCGGCCCGGTGCTGGCCGCGCAGATGGGCTATCTGCCGGGCACGATCTGGATCATCGCCGGTGTGATCTTCGCGGGCGCGGTCCAGGACATGGTGGTGCTGTTCTTCTCGACGCGCCGGGACGGCCGTTCGCTCGGTCAGATGGCGCGCGAGGAGATAGGCCCGTTCGGCGGGGCCGCCGCGCTGCTCGCCGCCTTCGCCATCATGATCATCCTGCTGGGTGTGCTGGCCCTGGTCGTCGTCAACGCGCTGGCGGCCTCTCCCTGGGGCACGTTCTCCATCGCGATGACCATCCCGATCGCCCTGTTCATGGGCTTCTATCTGCGGATACTGCGGCCGGGCCGGGTCGCGGAGGTCTCGCTGATCGGCGTCGGTCTGCTGCTGCTCGCGCTGGTCGCGGGCCGCTGGGTCGCGGAGTCGTCGTGGGCGGACACCTTCACGCTGGCGCCCTCCACGCTGGTGATCTGGCTGGTGGCGTACGGCTTCATCGCCTCGATCCTGCCGGTGTGGATGCTCCTGGCACCCCGCGACTACCTCTCCACCTTCATGAAGATCGGCACGATCGCGCTGCTGGCGCTGGGTGTCGTCTTCACCCTGCCCACGCTGAAGATGGACGCGGTGACGGACTTCGCCTCACGCGGCGACGGCCCGGTCTTCGCGGGCTCGCTCTTCCCGTTCGTCTTCATCACCATCGCCTGCGGGGCCCTGTCCGGCTTCCACTCCCTGATCTCCTCCGGTACGACCCCGAAGATGATCCAGAAGGAGACACAGGTCCGGATGATCGGCTACGGCTCCATGCTGATGGAGTCGTCGGTGGCCGTGATGGCGCTGATCGCGGCCTCGATCATCGACCCGGGCCTGTACTTCGCGATGAACGCGCCCGCCGGGGTCATCGGCGACACCGTGCAGAACGCCTCGCAGGTGGTGGGCAGTTGGGGCTACTCGATCTCGCCGGAGGAACTGGCCGCCGCCGCGAAGAACGTCGAGGAGGCGACCCTGCTGTCGAGGACCGGTGGCGCTCCCACGCTCGCCGTCGGTGTCTCGGAGATCTTCTCGCAGGTCACGGGCGACGGACTGCGCGCCTTCTGGTATCACTTCGCGATCATGTTCGAGGCGCTGTTCATCCTGACCGCCCTCGACGCCGGCACCCGTGTGGGCCGCTTCATGCTCCAGGACACCCTCGGCAACCTCTACCGCCCGTTCAAGAACGTCAGTTGGAAGCCGGGCCTGGTCATCACCAGCGCGATCGTGTGCGGGCTGTGGGGCTACTTCCTGTGGGTGGGCGTCCACGAACCCCTAGGGGGAATCAACCAACTCTTCCCGATCTTCGGAATCTCCAACCAGCTGCTCGCGGCGGTCGCCCTGGCCGTCTGTACGACACTGCTGGTGAAGTCGGGCCGCCTCAAGTGGGCCTGGATCACCGGGATTCCGCTGGCCTGGGACGCGACGGTCACCCTGACCGCCAGCTACCAGAAGGTGTTCTCCAGCGACCCCCGCGTCGGCTTCTTCGAGCAGCGGAGTGTCTACCAGGCGGGCATCGACCGGGGCGAGGTCATCGCCCCGGCCAAGTCCATGGACGACATGCACACCATCGTCACCAACTCCACGGTCGACGGCGTCCTTTCCGCCGTCCTCGCCCTGCTGATCATCGTGGTGATCGCCGACGCGACCCGGGTGTGCGTCCGGCATGTACGCCGCCCCGCGCTCTCCACACTGAGCGAGGCCACGTACGTGGAGTCGAAGATCGTCGCCCCGGCCGGGCTGTTCCCGACCAAGGAGGAGAAGGAGGAGGCGGCACGTGAGGCGGTCGGTTCTGGGCAGGGCGGTGGGCAGGGCGGCTGACGCGGCCCGGGGCGTGCGCTGGTACGTACGGGAGCTGACCGACGAGTCGGCGTACGACCGCTACGTGGAACATCTGCGCGCACACGCCCCCGACGTGCCGGTACCGTCCCGGCGGGAGTTCGAGCGCATGCGGACGGATCGACAGGAAGCGGACCCCCGTCAGGGCTTCCGCTGCTGTTGAACGGCGCGTCGAACGCCCAGCACCCACACAAATCCGTTATGCGGACAGGGGTTCCGTAAGGCGGAAGCAGTCCCTTAGATTTCCTGCGCATTACTCAGGTGATCAGTGAAGGGACGGAGCCCAGGTATGTCAGACGCACCGGAAGTGAAGCCACCGGAGGCATCGGTGGTGACACCGGTCAGGGTCGTCATCGCCCTCTGCCTGTTCGCCCCGTTCGTGGCGATGCTCTGGGTCGGCTCGTACGCCAAGGTGGACCCGGCGTTCATCGGCATCCCGTTCTTCTACTGGTACCAGATGGCCTGGGTGCTGATCTCCACCGCGCTCACGGGCACCGCGTACGTCCTGTGGCAGCGTGACCAGCGCGCCCGTCAGGCTCAGCGGTCCCAGGGCGGGGGTGTCGCGCAGTGAAGGACGGCGTGAACGGCGTGGCACTCGCCGTCTTCATCTTCTTCTTCCTGGCCGTCACGGTCATGGGCTTCCTGGCCGCCCGCTGGCGCAAGGCCGAGAACGAGCACAGCCTCGACGAATGGGGCCTGGGCGGACGTTCGTTCGGCACCTGGATCACCTGGTTCCTGCTCGGCGGTGACCTGTACACGGCGTACACCTTCGTCGCCGTACCGGCGGCGATCTACGCGGCGGGCGCGGCCGGTTTCTTCGCGGTGCCCTACACGATCCTGATCTACCCGCTGATCTTCACGTTCCTGCCCCGTCTGTGGTCGGTCTCGCACCGGCACGGCTATGTGACGACGTCCGACTTCGTCCGCGGCCGCTTCGGCTCGAAGGGGCTGTCGCTGGCGGTCGCCCTGACCGGCATCCTGGCCACGATGCCGTACATCGCGCTCCAACTCGTCGGCATCCAGGCGGTGCTGGACGTGATGGGCGTCGGCGGCGGCGAGAACACCAGCTGGTTCATCAAGGACCTCCCGCTGCTGATCGCGTTCGGCGTACTGGCGGCCTACACGTACTCGTCCGGTCTCCGCGCCCCCGCGCTGATCGCCTTCGTCAAGGACACCCTGATCTACATCGTCATCGCGGTGGCGATCATCTACATCCCGATCAAGCTGGGCGGCTTCGACGACATCTTCGCCAAGGCGAGCGAGGCGTTCGGCCAGACCAACCCGGCGACCGGCGCCCCGCGCGGGGCGCTCGTCCCCGGTGACGCGAGCCAGTGGACGTACGCGACCCTCGCCCTCGGTTCGGCGCTGGCGCTCTTCATGTACCCGCACTCGATCACGGCGACCCTGTCGTCGAAGAGCCGCGAGGTGATCCGCCGCAACACCACGATCCTGCCGCTGTACTCCCTGATGCTGGGCCTGCTCGCGCTGCTGGGCTTCATGGCGATCGCGGCCGGAATCAAGGTGCAGAACGGCCAGTTGGCGATTCCTCAACTCTTCGAAACGATGTTCCCGGACTGGTTCGCGGGAGTCGCCTTCGCCGCCATCGGCATCGGCGCTCTCGTCCCCGCGGCCATCATGTCCATCGCGGCGGCGAACCTCTTCACCCGCAACATCTACAAGGACTTCATCCGGCCGAACGCCACACCGGAGCAGGAGACGAAGGTCTCCAAGCTGGTGTCGCTGCTGGTGAAGGTGGGAGCCCTGGTCTTCGTCCTGACGATGGACAAGACGGTCGCCATCAACTTCCAACTCCTCGGCGGCATCTGGATTCTCCAGACCTTCCCGGCCCTGGTCGGCGGCCTCTTCACCCGCTGGTTCCACCGCTGGGCGCTCCTCGCGGGCTGGGCGGTCGGCATGCTCTACGGCACGATGGCCGCGTACGGCGTGGCCTCACCGACCCAGAAGCACTTCGGCGGCTCCAACGCCGAGATCCCCGGCATCGGCGAGATGGGCTACATCGGCCTGACCGCCTTCGTCCTGAACGTCGCCGTCACCGTGGTCCTGACGTTCCTCCTCCGCGCGACCAAGGCCCCCGACGGCATCGACGAGACCAAGCCGGAGGACTACACGGCGGACGCGGGCGACAAGGACGTACAGGTGGAGCTGCCCCCGGCGACGGCGGGAGCGAGCCACTAGTTTCGGCGGGTGCGGGTGGCACTGTGGTTGCTCGCGCAGTTCCCCGCGCCCCTAAAGACGAAAAGCAAGGGGCGCAGCCCCTGCTTTTCAGGGGCGCGGGGAACTGCGCGACCAGCCCCCACGAACCCGCACCCGCCCCACAACCCCCAGACCCGAGCCACTAGGCGGGTCCAGGGGCGCAGCCCCTGGGGTAGGCGGGGTCGAAGGGGCAGCCGCCCCTGGTGACGGAACGGGTAGGGGCGGCGGGGGCGAGACCCCCCGGTTACGCTGACCGGTGTGACCCCCCGCTCCCCCATCGTCCTGGACAGCGACCCCGGCATAGACGACGCGGTGGCCCTGCAATACCTCCTGGCCACCGACCTGTGGGACCTCAAGGCATACACCTCCGTGGGCGGCAACCTCCCACCCGACGCCACCCACCACAACGCCCGCACCCTCGCAAGAGCCCTCCGTATCGACACCGACGTCCCCGTCCACCGCGGCGCGGGCCGCCCCCTCTCCCGCCTCCCCTACCGCGAGGCATCCGCCTTCCACGGCCCGGCGGGCCTCGGCAACGAGACGCTCCCCGACTCCACGGCCCCCCACCCGAGGGAATCGTCGGCGCAAGCCCTGCTCCGCCTCTCCAGGGAGTACGAGGGCGAACTGACCGTCTGCGCCACCGGCCCCCTCACCAACGTGGCCATCGCCCTGCTGGAGGACCCGGCGTTCGCGAGGCGCGTGGCGAAGTTCGTGTTCATGGGCGGCGCGCCCCGGGTGCCGGGCAACTTCACCCCGGTCGCCGAGTTCAACATCTGGGCCGACCCGGACGCCGCCGAGGTGGTCCTCTCCTCCGGTATCCCGTTCACCATGGTCGACCTGGACGCCTCGCACCGCTGGCTGTTCCGCCCCGCCGACCTCGCGGCACTGGAGGCGGCAGGCCCCGGTACGGCCCTCGCCGCCCGGCTGATGCGGACGTACATGGCCGCGTACACCCGCCACGGCGGCGACGGCACCTGCCCGTTGCACGACCCGCTGGCGGTGGGGGTGTGCGGCGACGAGGCGTTCATCGAGGCCGCCGAGGGAGCCGTCGTGGTGGAGTGCGCGAGCGAACTGACACGCGGCCAGACGGTGTTCGTCCCGGCCGACGCCAAGCGTGTCTACTACTCCGAGTCCCCCACGTTGAGCGCCCGCCTCCGCACCACCGGCCGCGTGGCCCTGGGCCCCGGCACACGGGACTTCAGCAAGCATTTCGTGACGACGCTGCCGCGGTGGCCGGCGGTGGGGTGAGGGGCTTGGCTTCGGTGGGGTGAGGGGCCTGACGGTGCCGGACGGGAGGCACATCGAGCGTCGGATCATCACATGATCAACCGTCCCTGTGGACAACCAAAGTCACGCGTCGCCGCCCCTGATGGACACTGCGACGCATGGACATCACCCTCCACGAAAGCATCCACGGAAATCCGCTGAGTCCGCCTCTGAGCCGACCGCGACACAACATGTGGGGGTGGCATCGCGCCCCGCCACTAGATGTATGCTCGTGCTCGCTGTCGCCGCAGGGGAATCCGGTGCGAATCCGGAACTGTCCCGCAACGGTGTACTCGTGCGCGCCCATGCCCATGCGCGCACGCTTGTCGAGTCCGAGGACCTGCCGACAGCGCGCCCGGCCGTCCGGTCCGGGTGCCCTGACGTCCGGGCCTCGTGGAGTGGGCCGGTGGACTCGACGCCCCCGTGCGCTCGTTGCTGCCGCCTGCCTTCCACCAGGTCCCCTGCCGAGCGAGGGAGAGCCCCACGTGACCATCGCGCCAGCCGACCCGGTTTCAGCCACCACGGCCGCCGCCGACCAGGTGTGGGAGACCGACGGCCCCGGTGCCGCACTGCTGCGGACCCTGACCGGGCTGACCGCCGACCTCCCCGACGCCGACCCCGGCCGCGTCGCCGCCGCCGCGCTGCGCGGCCGGTCCGCTCGTGGCGCCGTGGAGGAGGTCACCGCGGAGTTGCGCGAGCTGGCCACGGAGGCGTCCGCCGGTCTCATCTCCGAGGACCCCGCGTACTCGAAGCTGGCCGCCCGGCTGCTGGCGATCAGCATTCGCGCCGAGGCAGCCTCCCAGGGCGTCACCGCGTTCACGGAGTCCATCGCGGTGGGCCACCGCGAGGGGCTTGTCGCGGACCGCACGGCGGAGTTCGCCCGGGTCCACGCCGCACGCCTCGACGCCCTGGTGGACCAGGCCGCCGACGACCGCTTCGGCTACTTCGGTCTGCGCACTCTGCACAGCCGCTACCTCCTGCGGCACCCCCTCACCCGCAAGGTCATCGAGACACCCCAGCACTTCATGCTGCGCGTCGCCTCCGGTCTCGCCGAGGACGACAGCCCCCGCTCCGTCGACGAAGTCGCCGCGCTCTACGGGCTCATGAGCCGCCTCGACTACCTCCCGTCCTCCCCCACCCTCTTCAACTCCGGTACGCGGCACCCCCAGATGTCGTCCTGCTACCTCCTCGACTCCCCCCTGGACGAGCTGGACTCCCTCTACGACCGCTACCACCAGGTGGCCCGCCTCTCGAAGCACGCGGGCGGCATCGGTCTGTCGTACTCCCGTATCCGCAGCCGGGGTTCGCTGATCCGGGGCACCAACGGGCACTCCAACGGCATCGTCCCGTTCCTGAAGACCCTGGACGCCTCGGTCGCCGCCGTGAACCAGGGCGGGCGGCGCAAGGGCGCGGCGGCGGTCTACCTGGAGACCTGGCACTCCGACATCGAGGAGTTCCTGGAGCTGCGCGACAACACCGGTGAGGACGCCCGGCGTACGCACAACCTGAACCTGGCGCACTGGATTCCGGACGAGTTCATGCGCCGGGTGAACGCCGACGAGCAGTGGTCGCTGTTCTCCCCGTCCGATGTGCCCGAGCTGGTGGACCTGTGGGGTGAGGAGTTCGACACCGCGTACCGGAAGGCGGAGGCGGACGGGCTGGCGAGGAAGACCATCCCGGCCCGTGACCTGTACGGCCGCATGATGCGCACCCTCGCGCAGACCGGCAACGGCTGGATGACCTTCAAGGACGCCGCCAACCGCACCGCCAACCAGACCGCCGAGCCGGGCCACGTCGTCCACTCCTCCAATCTGTGCACGGAGATCCTGGAGGTCACCAACGACGGGGAGACGGCGGTCTGCAACCTGGGCTCGGTGAACCTGGGCGCGTTCGTCGACCGGGCGAACGGCGACCTGGACTGGGAGCGGCTGGACGACACGGTCCGCACGGCCGTGACCTTCCTCGACCGCGTCGTCGACATCAACTTCTACCCCACCGAGCAGGCGGGCCGCTCCAACACCAAGTGGCGCCCGGTCGGCCTCGGCGCGATGGGCCTCCAGGACGTCTTCTTCCAGCTCCGACTGCCCTTCGACTCCCCCGAGGCGAAGGCGCTGTCCACCCGGATCGCCGAGCGGATCATGCTCGCCGCGTACGAGGCATCCGCCGACCTCGCCGAGCGCGGCGGCCCGCTGCCGGCCTGGGAGAAGACCCGCACGGCCCGAGGTGTGCTGCACCCCGACCACTACGGCGTCGAGTTCACCTGGCCGGAGCGCTGGGCGGCCCTGCGCGAGCGCGTCGCGACGACGGGCCTGCGCAACAGCCTCCTCCTCGCCATCGCGCCCACGGCCACCATCGCGTCCATCGCCGGTGTGTACGAGTGCATCGAGCCGCAGGTGTCCAACCTGTTCAAGCGCGAGACCCTCTCCGGTGAGTTCCTCCAGGTCAACTCATATCTGGTGCGGGACCTGAAGGAGTTGGGCGTCTGGGACGCCCGCACCCGGGAGGCGCTGCGCGATTCGAACGGCTCGGTGCAGGACTTCGCGTGGATTCCGGCCGACGTACGGGCGCTGTACCGCACGGCGTGGGAGATCCCGCAGCGCGGCCTGATCGACATGGCGGCGGCGAGGACCCCCTACCTGGACCAGTCGCAGTCGCTCAACCTGTTCCTGGAGACGCCGACCATCGGCAAGCTCTCCTCGATGTACGCGTACGCCTGGAAGTCGGGGCTGAAGACGACGTACTACCTGCGTTCGCGCCCGGCGACCCGGATCGCCCGCGCGGCACAAGCCACTGTTCCCGTTCAGCAGCCGGCGCCCGAAGACGCCGTCGCCTGCTCCCTTGAGAACCCCGAGTCCTGCGAGGCCTGCCAGTGATGACCAGCACCACCCGCTCCCAGAACCTCCTCGACCCGGGCTTCGAGCTGACCCTGCGCCCCATGCGCTACCCGGACTTCTACGAGCGCTACCGGGACGCCATCAAGAACACCTGGACCGTGGAGGAGGTCGACCTCCACTCGGACGTCGCCGACCTCGCCAAGCTCTCCCCCGCCGAGCAGCATCTGATCGGCCGGCTGGTCGCGTTCTTCGCCACGGGCGACTCGATCGTCGCGAACAATCTCGTGCTGACGCTCTACAAGCACATCAACTCCCCCGAGGCGCGGCTCTACTTGAGCCGTCAGCTCTTCGAGGAGGCCGTGCACGTCCAGTTCTACTTGACGCTGCTGGACACCTATCTCCCCGACCCGGAGGACCGCGCGGCGGCCTTCGCGGCCGTGGAGAACATCCCGTCCATCCGGGAGAAGGCCGAGTTCTGCTTCAACTGGATGGACTCCGTGGAGAAGCTGGACCGCCTGGAGTCGCGGGCCGACCGCCGCCGCTTCCTCCTCAATCTGATCTGCTTCGCCGCGTGCATCGAGGGCCTGTTCTTCTACGGGGCCTTCGCGTACGTCTACTGGTTCCGCAGCCGGGGTCTGCTGCACGGTCTGGCCACCGGCACCAACTGGGTGTTCCGGGACGAGACGATGCACATGAGCTTCGCGTTCGACGTGGTCGACACCGTCCGCAAGGAGGAGCCGGACCTCTTCGACGACCAGCTCCAGCAGCAGGTGACGGACATGCTGCTGGAGGCCGTCGAGGCCGAGCTGCAGTTCGCGCGCGACCTGTGCGGTGACGGACTGCCGGGTATGAACACCGACTCCATGCGGCAGTACCTGGAGTGCGTCGCCGACCAGCGTCTCACCCGCCTCGGCTTCGCCCCGGTGTACGGCTCGGAGAACCCGTTCTCCTTCATGGAGTTGCAGGGCGTCCAGGAGCTGACCAACTTCTTCGAGCGGCGCCCGTCGGCGTACCAGGTCGCGGTGGAGGGCACCGTCGACCTGGACGAGGACTTCTAGGACGCCGAGGTCACTTGAGGGTGACCGTGTCCCCGGCCGACGCGACCCTCGCGGTCGTCGTCAGGCCGGGGAAGTACCAGCGCCAACTGCCCGCCGAGTTGACGGTCGCCTTGGTGCTGAGCTTCCCTCCGCTGCCCGCCTTCACCGTCTTGACGGTGGTGTAGCTCGCGGCGCCCTTCTTCTTGAACTGCAGCTGGACCGACTGCCCGCCGAATCCGTTGTACTTCAGCGTCTCCCAGTTGGCCCGGGTCAGCTTGCCGGTGACGGTGACCTTCGCGCCCTTGGTGACCTTCTCCGGCTTGATGTAGGCGGTGAGGGCCGTGGCGCGTTTGACCTTGTAGCGGGCGATGTCGTCGGAGATCCAGTAGTCGCCGTCGTTCGCCCTGACCGTGGCATTGACCTGCCAGAGCCCGGCGATCCGGTTGCTGTCGATGTCATCGCCCTGCGCGATCCCGGCCGGGTCGACCGTCACGGTGGCCGTGCAGAGCGAAGTCGTCGAGGACTTCTTGGCGCACGTCAACCGGGTCTCGTCCGAAAGACCGTAGCCATTGGACCGGTTGAAGGTGCTGATGCGATCGAGCTTCTTCACCCCCGAGTCGTCCCTGACGGTGAGGGCGATCCGGTACGTCACGGTCTTCGACGTCCCGATGATGACGTTCTTGCCGCCGTTGACGACCGTCTTCGTGACCCGGACGTCACCCCGGCCCTCCGCCTGCGCCCCGGTCGCCGTCAGCAGTACCAGGGCCGCCGCCCCGCCCGCCACGGCCAGGGTCCGGCCGTGTGCGGGGCGTGTTCTGTGATTCATGATCCTCCCCTTGTGGTCGGGGAGAGGCTACACAGAAGGCGGACCGGCGTCGTACAGACAAGCGATCAGGCCGCGCGGGCGATGTGGTGCGAGGAGGCCGGCCGGGACTCGGCCTGCGGGCGGGTGGCACGGTGCCGCCGGATGTCCTGGTGACGGACCGTGTCCCCGGCGGCGGCCCGCAGCTCCGCCTCCCTGAGCTGGCGGTCGATGCGCCGGTCCCGTACGACACCGATGGCAGCGGGCAGGATGACCAGGGCGAACATCCCGAGGACGACCAGAGTTCCGATGAGTGCCTGTATCTGTGTCTCGTTCATGGACACCACTCTCCCGCCGGACACTCCTTACGGACAGTGGCAGGACTGCCGCACACCCTCGAATTACTGCCATATCCGAGGCACACTGGAGCCATGCTGAAAAACGTGGCCGCCATCCTCCTCGACGGAGTGCATCCCTTCGAGCTGGGCGTCGCCTGCGAGGTGTTCGGCCTGGACCGCAGCGACGAGGGCCTGCCGGTGTACGACTTCGCGGTGGCCTCGGCCGAGGGCCCGACCCTGAGCACGCACGCCGGGTTCACGGTCTCCACGACCCATGGTCTCGACCGGCTGGAAGAGGCCGACCTCGTCATCGTCCCCGCAGGTGACAGCTATGTGGACCGGACCTACCCGCCCGAGCTGCTGGACGCGCTGCGCCGGGCCGCGGACCGGGGCGCCCGTGTGCTCAGCGTGTGCTCGGGGGTCTTCGTGCTCGGCGCGGCCGGACTGCTGGACGGACGGCCCTGCGCGGTGCACTGGCGGCACGCCGAGACCCTGGCCCGACGCTATCCACGGGCGATCGTCGAGCCCGACGTGCTGTATGTGGACGCGGACCCGGTGATCACCTCGGCGGGCACGGCGGCCGGTATCGACGCCTGTCTGCATATCGTCCGCAAGGAACAGGGCCCGGAGGTCGCCAACAGGATCGCCCGGCGGATGGTCGTACCGCCGCACCGGGACGGCGGTCAGGCCCAGTACATCGAACGGCCCCTGCCGCGCTCGCAGTGCGACACGGTCGGCGAGGTGCTGGCCTGGATGGAGCGCCATCTCGACGAGGAGGTCACCGTCGAGCAGCTCGCCGCCCGCGCCCATATGTCCCCGCGGACCTTCGCCCGCCGCTTCCAGCAGGAGACCGGGACCACGCCGTACCGCTGGCTCCTGCGCCAACGGGTGCTGCTGGCCCAGCGGTTGCTGGAGGCGACGGACGAGACGATGGACGCGATCGCCTGGCGCACCGGCTTCGGCACGGCGGCCGCCCTGCGCCATCAGTTCGTACGGTCGCTGGGGACGACCCCGCAGGCCTACCGCCGGACCTTCCGGGGCCCTCAGGCGCCCGGCGCGCCCGACGAAGCTCAGTCGTTGGCGACCACGGGGTAGCGCGGCTCGTTCTCGGCCATCTGCCGCAGCGCGTCCTTGCGGTCACGCTTGGAGAGGCGGTCGATGTAGAGGTAGCCGTACAGGTGGTCGGTCTCGTGCTGGAGGCAGCGCGCGAAGTACCCGGTGCCGCGCACCTTGATCGGGTTGCCCTTCTCGTCCTGCCCGGTGACCTCGGCGTAGTCGGGGCGGGCGAGCGGCATGTACGCGGTCGGCACCGACAGGCACCCCTCGTTGCTGTCGTCCAACCGGCGCTTGTCGGCGGGCAGTTCGACCAGCTTGGGGTTGCAGACGACACCGACGTGCCGCTTGCCCTCGTCGTCCGGGCAGTCGTACACGAACACCTTCAGATCCACACCGATCTGGTTGGCGGCCAGCCCCACGCCCTCGGCGGTCCGCTGGCTGGCGAACATGTCGTCCACCAGCTTCGCCAACTCGTCGCCGAACTCGGTGACGTCCTTGCACTCCTTGTGCAGCACCGGGTGCCCCACGACGGTGATGGGCCGAGACGTCCCGCGCTCCCGGTACGCCGCCTCACGCTCCTCGCAGTCCTCCGTGTCGACGACGAACCCCTCGCCATCGACGGGGAGCACGCCCACGTGCTGCTGTTCGGTGTCCTGCTGAGCCATGACAGACGTACGCCTTCCGCAAAAACAAGGGGAGAGTTGCTGATACAGGGTACGGGGGCCGCGCCCCTCAAGGGGCGCGGGACGTTGTCCATATGCGGCTCCGCCGCGTGGGCGCGACAAGCCCCCACCCGCCAGCAGCCGACAAACGACCGAACGCCCCCTAACAAACCTCTTCCAAATCCCGCCAATCACGAGAATCCGGGCTATCGGCGACCCACCCGTCGAGCAACCCCCGAACCAACGAAGCCGGCGCAGCCACGCCGCACTCCCGCTCAGGCGCCCACAGCTGCCCATCCGTGACATGCCCGAGCGGCCCGGGATGCCCCGGCTCGCTGTGGTCGTGCGGGTCCATATGGTCCCCGTCGCCCTCATCGGACGGCATCCGCGACTCGGAACACAGCCGGCACAGCAGCCGCACCGACGACGACCAGTCCTCCGCCGCGAACCCGGCGTCGGCCGCGAGCCGCTCCAGCGCGTCCCGGTCCGCCTCGGTGGCCGCCTCCAGCAGCACCACCCAGGTCGGTACGGGCGACGGCGCCCATAGTTCGATCTCGTCGAACACGGGGTACGCGTGCCCGGCGGCCGTGGTCCGCTCACCATGCGGAACCCCGTCGTGGAGCACGACCTCGCCCCAGCGCCGCCCCGACGACGGCAGCGGAATCGACAGCACCTCGATACGGGCGGGGTCGAGCCGCCGCCCCCACACCACCTCGGCCTCGCCCTCCGGGGAGAGCCGTACGGCGGCGCTGCCGAGATCCATGCCCACCGGTTCCCCGGTGTCCGCGAAGCCCCCGCCCGACTTGGGCCGGGCGGCGCCTCCGGGCACCCGGAGCCCGTACGCCTGCCAGGCGCGGCGGGCCAGCGGCCAGTCCTGGAGGGCGGTCGCGGCGATGCCGACGTTCCACCAGTCGGGCGCTCCGGTCTCGCGGTCGAGCAGGGCGACGGCGCGGAGCCCGGCGGCGCGCGCCTGCTCCCAGTCGTGCCGGAACTTGTGGAGCAGGGCGAGGTTGAACCAGGACTCCGACAGCCACGGCTCCAGGTCCGCGGCACGTGTCAGCAGCGCGCCCGCGTCCTCGTACCGACCATCGCCGATCAGCGTGAACGCACGATCGGTGGCCTGCCGCCAAGAGGCGGAGGGCCGATGCCGTCCCTTGCCGAAGATCCTCACGATTCCCGCCTGCCAGTTACGGTTCCCGCCTGCCAGTTCCGTGGAGTGGGCCGGCCGCCGCCCCCGGTACACACACCCTCTCCCTCGCATCCAACCATGGACAGAAGGACAGCCGCTCATTACCCATGGGTTACCCAGCCACCGCCACGGTAGGCGCCCTCGCGGCAGCACTTTGGCGAACCGCCGGGGCCGGGGGTTCCGAAGCACGTCGACGCGTACGGGGACGGCCCTGACCGCGCACACCGCGTGCCGGGTACGGCCCCTCGTGGGCGCCGCCCCGTCCAACCCCTTCGGGTGAAGTGGTCGCCCCTACCGGCGCTCACCCCGCGACATCGGCGGCCAATGCCTTGTTGAGCTGCTCCACGGTCGCCGGGGACTCCCTCTGGAACGCGGCGATGTCCAGCCCGTCGTCGCCCACGACCGTGAGCAGCGTGCGTTCACCGACGGCGACCACGATGATGTGCCCGGCGCCGCAGCGGACGACGACCTCGCGGAGGGAGCCGGCGCCGGACTGGTCGGCCATACGGCGGCCGACGCCGAGGGTCGCGGCGGCGAGGGCCGCGACGGACTCGGGGTGGATCGTGTCGACATCGGCGACGACGAGCAGCCCGTCCACGGTGGACAGGACGCTCTCGGAGACGCCCAGCACCCGGTCACGCAGCGAGGCCAGGATGCCGGTGAGCGATTCGGTCGTTGCGTGTGCGGTCATGCGACGGTGCTCCTTGATCAAGAACTCTGCGGTGAGTGGGGCGTCCGGGCCGTTCAGTCGGGCAGGTGCTGGTCGGACTCGGGGAGAGCCTTCAGCCCGCGGCGGACGCGTCGCAGCATTTCGAGGGAGGGCTGTTCGGCGAGCAGTTCCTCGCGCGACAGCAAGGTCATCGGTGGGAAGGGGGACGGCTCGGCCGGATGGTCCGAGGCACCGCCCGAGGCCGGGCCGCGGCCCCGCACGGGTAGGAGGGGCCGCTCCGGGGAGGGGGGTTGTTCCGGCGAGGGCGGTTCCGGGGAGGGTGGTCGTTCCCTGGAGGGTGGGTCCGGGGGGCTCGGTTGTTCCGGGGCGTTCGGTTGTTCCGCGGTAGGTGGCTGCTCCGGGGAGGTGGGCTGTTTCGGCGAGGTCTGCTGTTCCGGGCACGTGGATTCGGCTCGGCCGGGAGGTGGCCGTTCAGCGGTCGTGGAGTCGGTTCCGGTGGACCGCGAGTCGGTTCCGGTGGACGGCGACCGTTCGGCGTGCGTGGCGTCGGTTCCGGTGGACCGCGAGTCGGTTCCGGCGGACCGCGACCGCTCCCCGGCCACGCCCCCGGCACCGGCTTCGCCGCCGACGGCCTCGCCCCGCCGCAGTCGGGCCGCCTCGGCCTGTCTGCGCCGAAGACGTGCCGCCGCCTCGCGCCGCCGGAGGCGACCGGCGGCCCTGCGGCGGCCGTTCCGGGTCGGCTCTTCGTCTGGGCTCACTACTCGCCCTTCGCTCCGAGGTCCCCGGCGGGGAACGGTGTTCCGACGTCCCCGACGGGGAACCGGGTGCCGAGATCCCCGCCCGGGAACTGCGCTCCGAAGTCCCCGGCGGGCGGTACCCCGGGCCTGCGCCTGGGCAGGGGCCCCGCCCTGGGCGACGGCTCCTCGACCGTGGGGCGCCCCTCGGGGAGCCGGGGCGCGGTGCTGGGCCGGCCGTCGGGTGTGGTCCGGTTCTCCCACTGGACGACCCCGAGCGACCGCAGCCGTATCAGGTCCAGCATCACGGCGTAGAGTCCGCGTCCCCGTGCGAAGGCCAGGTCCCTAGGGGTGCGGCGCCCGTTGGCGTGTGCGGCCAGCTCCCGGTGACGTGGGGGCAACCGGGGGTCGGACTCGGGGTTCTCCCGGCCGGGGACCCGTACGGGCCGCACCCGGGCGAGGGTGCCCGCGGCGCCCGACAGCCGGGTCAGCAGCGTCATGCGCCGGGTGGTCTCCTCGGCCAGCGGCCGGGGTGCGACACCGGGCCTGGCGAGGAGCGTGGGCTCACGCTCGGTCAACTCCCAGCCGCCGGGCGGGCTGAGCGACATCGCGAAGGCGCCGTCGTAGACGGCCGCCGTGCAGACGACCTCCAGTTCGGCGGCGCCGATGAGCCCGGCGGCCACCAGATGGAGGTCGAGCCGGTCGGCGTCGGGCTCGGCCGCGCAGGCCGCCAGCCAGGTCTCGTCGTCGATCCGGCCGGAGGAGAGCAGGGTGGACGTCGCGGTGGGCGCCCCCGGGGTCTCGATGGCGCCGATCAAGCCGTGACGCAGATGAATCGTGCCACCCGGTTGTCCGGAGACCCGTACCGTGCCGGTGTATCCCTCCTGGTGGAGCGCCTGGAGCAGGGCCGGCACATTGCGCGCCGAGGGTGTCTTCACGCCAGCACCTCTCGGGCCCGGTCGCCGAGGCTGCGCAGGGCGAGCGCCACATTGGCCCGGTCCCGGTCGAGACCGGCGGACAGCAGCAGCGGGTCGCCGGCCGGCCGGTCCACGGAGAGCAGCACCTGGTGGCGTCTCCTGCTGGTCATGACCACGCTTTCCAACTCCCCCACGGCTCCCGCCCCGCCGAGCCGCTCGGTGATGAGCGCGGCGAGTTCGGATGCCTCGGTCCCGGTGCCCGTCTCGGCGACTTCGCCCGCCACCGCGTAGGTGAGTCCGGTGACCGCGTCGATCAGTGCGACGCCGGTGACGCCGGGAGAGTCGAGTAGCCGGTCCAGGGACGCCTGGAGCGCCGTAGCCCGTTCCCCCATTCGCCCTCCACTTACACGCGCCGCGCAGTAGCTTGAGCATCAACTTCCGCAACACACAAAAAAGTTGATGTTTGTGACCGCTGAGTCACTCGCGTTCGATCGTAGTTGGCCGGACAGTGACCGGTCAGCAGCACTGAGGAATTGGGGCTCCAAGATGAACATCGAGACCGCGCTCAAGGAAGCCATGGCGATCGACGGCGCGATCGGCGTCGCGCTGGTCGACTACGAGAGCGGCATGTCACTCGGCACGCTCGGCGGCGGACCGCAACTCGACCTCGAACTCGCCGCGGCCGGGAACACCGAGGTGGTGCGCTCCAAGATGCGCACCCTGGCCTCGCTCGACATGAACGACACGATCGAGGACATCCTGATCACGCTGGGCCGGCAGTACCACCTGCTCCGCCCACTGACCAGCAGCAAGGGCTCGCTCTTCCTCTATCTGGCCCTCGACCGCGGCCGCAGCAACCTGGCGCTCGCCCGGCACAGCCTGAAGCGCATCGAGAACGGCCTGGAGGTCTGAACGACCCCGCGCGGCACCAGGCCACCAGGCCACCAAGCCACCAGGCCACCAGGCCACCAGGCCACCAGGCCACAACGACCTGAGCCCGTTCCCCGACGGCCGAACAGCCGCCCCGGAACGGGCTCAGAGATCGTGGCGTCATACGGAACACGGGATTCCTCCCGCCGTACGGGCCTCAGGATTCCTGCGGTGACGGTGTCGGCGGACCCGCCGCCGTCACATCATGCTCGGGAACGGTCTGTCCCGATCGGATCAGATCGATCCGCCCCATCACCTTGGCCCGCAGATCGCTGGGCACGTCGTCCTGCCCGCAGCACCGCTTGACCAGCTTCTTGACGGCCTGTTCGAGCCCGTACTTCTCCAGACAGGGCGAGCACTCCTCGAAGTGGTGCTCGAACTTGGTGCAGTCGGCGTCGGGCATCTCCCGGTCGAGGAACTCATAGAGATGATCGAGGATTTCGCTGCAATCCGTCTCGTGCGGCTCTCCGCAGCTCATGAGCCCGAGCCTTTCGCTTCGTTCGACTCCCCGGCGCCGGCCGGGACCAGCCCACGGTCACGGGCGTAGTCCTCCAACATGCCGCGCAGTTGACGACGGCCCCGGTGCAGCCGGGACATCACCGTACCGATGGGTGTCCCCATGATGTCGGCGATCTCCTTGTACGCAAAGCCCTCTACATCGGCGAGGTAGACGGCGATGCGGAACTCCTCGGGAATCGCCTGCAGCGCTTCCTTCACATCCGAGTCGGGCAGATGGTCGAGCGCCTGCGACTCGGCGGAGCGCAGCCCCGTCGACATATGCGACTCGGCGCGGGCCAGCTGCCAGTCCTCGATCTCCTCGGCCGCGCTGCGCTGGGGTTCGCGCTGCTTCTTGCGGTACGAGTTGATGAACGTGTTCGTGAGGATGCGGTACAGCCAGGCCTTCAGGTTGGTGCCCTCACGGAACTGGTGGAAGGACGCGTACGCCTTGGCATACGTCTCCTGCACCAGGTCCTCGGCGTCGGCCGGATTGCGTGTCATGCGCAGCGCGGCCGAATACATCTGATCGAGGAATTCCAGCGCGTCCCGCTCGAATCGGGCGCTGCGCTCCACGGCGGTCTCCGTGCCCTCGGGCTGCTCCGCCTGGCCCCGTTCGGTCCCTGCGTCGGTCCCAGTGACCGGACCCACCTCCTCCAGCGTCTGTGCGATACCGAGACCGGTACCACCAGAATCGGAGGATAGACGACGATCCACGCCCGCCGCCGCCCGAATAGGCGCGCCCTTGGCCGCGCTCAGCACCGTCCAGTCCAGGTCGGCGCGGGTGCTGCGGGCCGGGCATATGGTCGAACCCATGCGGCGGACTTCCTCTCCACGAACGGTTTCAGCGCGCTCTCGCGGGCGTCTGATCCGCACAACAGAGGACCGTCACGCAACATTCCCGCCTTCCCACCGACTCCTTACCGAGTGACGCACTCCACGTTCCGCGCGCCGACGAAGAGCCACCGAGGTGACACGCCCCACCCCTCGAACCACCTCGCACCGGCTACCCGAGTGACGCGATCCACTCCACGACCCCGTCGGTGATCACCTTCAGCGCCTCGTCCTCCCCGATCGGCGCCCGCTTCGGCACGGCGAGCCCATGGTCCCCGTACGGCACCTCCACGAGCCCGTACGCACCCTCCGGGAACTCCTCGGGCCTGCCGAACGGGTCGTTCCCGCCCTGTACGACGAGCGTGGGCACCCCGGCCCCGAGCAGTTCCCCGGCCCGCGACTTCTCCGGCTTGCCCGGTGGATGCAGCGGAAAGCTCAGCGCCAGTACGGCCGCCGCGCCCAGCTCCGTCGCCGTACGGCAGGCCACCCGGGCCCCGGCGCTCCGCCCGCCCGCGATCACCGGCAGACCGGGCTTCGCCAGCGCGGGCCACACCCCCCGCCATCCCACGTCCAGCGTCTTCGGCGCGGGCGCCACCTTCTTCCCGGCCACCCGCCACGGCTGCTCCACAAGCGCGACACTCACCCCGCGCTCGGGCAGCACACGGGCGAGGGCCTGAAGATCCCGCGCCTCGATCCCGCCCCCGGCGCCATGGCTGACGGCGAGGACCCGGGTGGCCCGCCGAGCGGCACACCACGTGACACGGGCCGTACCGGCGTCGGTGTCGATCTCTTCGCTGACAGCGTTTCCTGAGGTCACAGCGCTTCCGGTAGTCACAGCGCTTCCGGTGGTCACGTCGTTTCTGGAGGTCACGTCAGAAGAGTGTGCCCTCCTCGGGCCCTTCCAGCTCCTTCAGCAGCTCCGGGGAGTTGTTGCGGACGTTGCTGACGGCCGTGGCGACGGGGTAGGCGCGCATCAGCCCGGCGGGCGGCGGTTCGAGCAGCCCGCGCAGATCGTCGGGGTCGGTGCGGGCCGGGTCGAGCCAGCTGTCCCAGCGGTCGGGCGTGAGCATCAGCGGCATCCGGGGATGGATCTCGGCCAGGCTGTGCGGACCGTCCGCCGGGGCGACCGCCAGCGGGGTCGTCTCCGCCTCCGTCGTGATCACCGAGCAGGTCACCCACCATGCCTGCGGATGGTCGTCCGGCAGCGTCCGGTCCCGCCAGAACTCGTACAGCCCGGCCATGGCGAACACGGACCCGTCGGCGGGGAGCACGAAGTACGGCTGCTTGCGGGGCCGCTTCTTCTTGCCCTCGACCTCCAGATCGCGCTCCCCCTTGCCGGTGACCCACTCGTAATAGCCGTCGGCGGGCAGGATGCAGCGCCGGGTGGTGAAGGCGCGTCGGTACGACGGCTTCTCGTGCACGGTCTCGGCGCGGGCGTTGATCATCCGGGCGGCGCCCTCGGGCGACTTGGACCAGGAAGGGACGAGCCCCCACTTCAGCTTGCGCAGTTGGCGAACCGGCCGTTTGTCGTCGGCGTCCTTGAGAGGGCGGTCGAGAACCGCGTAGACCTCCTTGGTGGGAGCCACGTTGTAATCGGGCTCCAGGGTCTCCTCCGGCTCCCACTTCTCGATCTCAAAGACTCCTGCGAGATCCTCGGGCCTACGACTCGCCGCATACCGTCCGCACATGAGTGCCACACTGCCAGATCCGAAGCGACCGGGTAGGAGCCACCACCCACAATGGAAAGCACCGCAGCCACCTCCCTGGCCTCCCTCTGGGACGAGTTGGTCGGCGCCCAGCCCGACCCCGACACCTGGGTGGTCATGGCCACGGCCGCCGCAGCGCTCGCGGCCATCGTCCCGCACGGCGTCTGGCGGCTCTCCCGCAACGCCATCACCATCGCGCACGAGGGCGGCCACGGCCTGATCGCGCTGCTGACCGGCCGCACCCTGACCGGTATCCGCCTCCACTCCGACACCAGTGGCCTCACCGTCAGCCGGGGCAAGCCCACGGGGTTGGGCATGATCCTCACGGCCGCCGCCGGCTATACGGCACCCCCGCTCCTGGGCCTGGGCGGAGCGGCCCTCCTCGGCGCCGGCCGCATCACCCTCCTCCTCTGGCTGGCCACGCTCCTCCTGATAGCCATGCTGATCATGATCCGCAACGCCTACGGCGCCCTGACGGTCATCCTCACGGGCGCCACCTTCGTCACGGTCTCCTGGCTGGCCACCCCCCAGGTGCAGGCGGCCTTCGCGTACACGGTCGTCTGGTTCCTCCTCCTGGGCGGCGTACGCCCGGCCTTCGAGCTCCAGGCGAAGCGCCGCAGGGGCGGAGCAGGCGACTCGGACGCCGACCAGCTGTCCCGCCTGACCCACGTACCGCCGACGATCTGGCTCCTGATGTTCCACGTGGTGAGCCTGTGCGCGTTGCTGGGCGGAGGAAGGTGGCTGCTGAACCTGTGACCGCCGGTCACCTACTAGGGGCGCGGGGAACTGCGCGACCAGCCCCCACTCACCCGCACCCGCCAACGGCACTCAAGAGGCACCCCATAAGGCGCCCGACCCCATCCCCCGCGGGCCGCCCACGGCGATCACAAGGCACCCCCCTTCTACGAACCCCCACTAAGGTTGGGGCATGGCCCCGAAAGACGCCCACACCACCCCTTGGCCCGCGCCGCAGGCAACCGCCCCCGTCGACGCGACGGTCCACGTCCCGGGGTCCAAGTCCGTCACCAACCGCGCCCTGGTCCTCGCCGCCCTCGCCTCCGAACCCGGCTGGCTGCGCCGCCCCCTCCGCTCACGCGACACCCTGCTGATGGCGGCGGCCCTGCGCGCGATGGGCGTGGAGATCGAGGAGGGGGTCGGCCCGGACGGCACGGGCGAGGCCTGGCGCGTCCTGCCCACCGGCCTGCACGGCCCGGCGACGGTGGACGTCGGCAACGCCGGCACGGTCATGCGGTTCCTCCCCCCGGTCGCGGCCCTCGCCGACGGCGCCATCCGCTTCGACGGCGACCCCCGCTCGTACGAGCGCCCCCTGACCGGCGTGATCGACGCCCTGCGCACGCTCGGCGCGCGCATCGACGACGACGGCCGGGGCGCACTCCCGCTCACGGTGCACGGCAGCGGCGCACTGGACGGCGGCCTGGTGGCGATCGACGCCTCGTCGTCCTCACAGTTCGTGTCGGCGCTCCTGCTCTCCGCCCCCCGTTTCAACCAGGGCGTCGAGGTCCGCCACACCGGCGCCACCCTCCCCTCGCTCCCCCACATCCGGATGACCGTCGACATGCTGCGCTCGGTCGGCGCGCAGGTGGACTCCCCGGAGTCGGGCGGTGAGCCGAATGTCTGGCGGGTCACGCCGGGCGCGCTGCTCGGCCGGGACCTGACGATCGAGCCGGATCTGTCGAACGCCCAGCCGTTCCTGGCGGCGGCCCTGGTGACCGGCGGCAAGGTGATCATCCCCGACTGGCCCGCACGCACCACCCAGCCGGGCGACCAGCTCCGCGAGATCTTCACCGAGATGGGCGGCATCTGCGAACTCACGGAGTACGGGCTGGTGTTCACCGGTTCGGGTGCCGTCCACGGCATCGACGTGGACCTGAGCGAGGTCGGCGAGCTGACCCCGGGCATCGCGGCGGTCGCCGCCCTCGCCGACTCCCCGTCCACCCTGCGCGGCGTCGCCCATCTCCGCCTCCACGAGACGGACCGCCTGGCCGCGCTCACCAAGGAGATCAACGAACTCGGCGGCGACGTCACCGAGACCGCCGACGGCCTCCACATCCGCCCGCGCCCACTGCACGACGGCGTCTTCCACACCTACGACGACCACCGCATGGCCACGGCCGGCGCGGTCATCGGCCTGGCTGTGGACGGCGTACACATCGAGAACGTGGCGACGACGGCAAAGACCCTGCCGGACTTCCCCGACATGTGGACCGGGATGCTCGGGACGGACTCCGGAACGCTCGGGACGGACTCCGGAACGCTCGGGAAGAACTCCGGGATGCCCGGGAAGAACTGACGGGCGGACGGGATCATGCGCCGTTACGGCAAGCACACCGACGAGGACGACATCCGGACCCGCCCGAACCGCAAGGGCAACCGTCCCCGTACGAACATCCGCCCGAAGCACGAAGACGCGGCCGAGGGCATGGTCCTCACCGTCGACCGGGGCCGGCTGACCTGTCTGGTCGAGGACCGGATCGTACTCGCGATGAAGGCCCGCGAACTGGGCCGCAAGGCCGCGGTCGTCGGCGACACCGTCGCCCTCGTCGGCGATCTCTCCGGCAAGAAGGACACCCTCGCCCGGATCGTCCGCATCGCCGACCGTACGTCGGTTCTGCGCCGCACGGCCGACGACGACGATCCCTACGAGCGCGTCGTCGTCGCCAACGCCGACCAGCTCGCCATCGTCACCGCCCTCGCCGACCCCGAGCCCCGCCCCCGGCTGATCGACCGCTGTCTGGTCGCGGCCTACGACGGCGGCCTCACCCCCCTGCTGGTCCTGACCAAGTCGGACCTCGCCTCCCCCGACAAACTCCTGGAGCTCTACGGCGACCTGGACATCCCCTACGTGGTGACCAGCCGCGAGGAACTGGAGACGGCCGGCGCCGCCGACCGCGTACGCGAACACCTCGACGGCAAGGTCACGGCGTTCGTCGGCCACTCCGGCGTCGGCAAGACGACCCTGGTCAATGCCCTGGTCCCCGAGGACCGGCGCCGTACGACGGGCCACGTCAACGCGGTGACGGGCCGGGGCCGGCACACCACGACCTCGGCGCTGGCGCTGCCGCTCGCGGACTCGGACGGCGGCTGGGTCGTGGACACCCCGGGCGTACGGTCGTTCGGTCTCGCGCACATCGACCCGTCCCGGGTGATTCACGCCTTCCCCGACCTGGAGGAGGGCACCGAGGGCTGTCCGCGCGCGTGCAGCCATGACGAGCCGGACTGCGCGCTGGACCAGTGGGTGACCGACGGCCACGCGGACCCCGCCCGCCTCTACTCGCTGCGCCGGCTCCTCGCCACACGCGAACGACGGGAAGGCGACTGACCTCCGCGTTGTTTGCGCCCCTCTCCACCCGGTAAGTGCATAATCGCACGAAGCGGTCACGAAACGCCGGTATGTAGAACGCGGTGGCATGGAACGCGGGTACATGAAACGCGGGGACGCGGGAGGACGAGACATGGCGTGGCTGCTGGTTGTCGTGGCGGGGCTTCTGGAGACCGGCTTCGCCGTCTGTCTGAAGCTCTCCCACGGATTCACCAGACTCTGGCCCACGGTCGCGTTCTGCGTCTTCGCGCTCGGCAGCTTCGGTCTGCTCACCCTGTCGCTGAGAAAACTCGACGTGGGCCCCGCGTACGCGGTCTGGACGGGCATCGGCGCGGCCGGTACCGCGGTCTACGGAATGATCTTCCTGGGCGATGTCGTCTCCACCCTCAAGATCGTCTCGATCACCCTGGTCATCGTGGGCGTGGTGGGCCTCCAACTGTCGGGCTCGGCCCACTAGTTACAAGCCACCAGTTGTGAACCGCCTGGCGGACACGGGGAACGTCGGCTAGGCGAGGGGCCGGCTCAGCTGTCTGGGCAGCGCGGTGCGTACGAGATCGGTGACGCCGCCCTCGCCGGGAGGCGCCGCCACACAGGACAGGGCGAGCCGGACGGCGAGTTCGCAGAAACGGGCCAGCTCGACCGTGTCCGACTTGGGGGTGCCCGGCGGCGACAGCAGGGTGACGGCACGGTCGCGGACGAGGGCCACGAAGTCGGAGGGCGCGGGCAGCGGTCCGTCGGCGCGGCGCTGCGCGGGCACGGTGGTGGAGGAGGGCACCGCGGAGAGGGTGAGCGAGGGCAGGCGCTCGCTCCAGCAGCCGGTGAGCATGGCGCGAACCAGTGCGTTGTTGCGGGAGGCCGCGACGATCCACTCGGCGGTCGCGGCCAGCCGGTCCCGGGTGTCCACCGAGGTGGCCAACGCCCGGTCGACGCCCGCGAGATAGCCGTCCGCCTCCCTGCGCACCAGGGCCCGGGCGAGCCCCTCCTTGCTGCCGAACTCGTTGTACAGCGTCTGCCTCGACACTCCGGCCACCGCGGCCACATCCACCATCCGCACAGCGGACCAAGGCCGGCGCACCAGCGCCGTGTAAGCGGCGTCCAACAAGGATTCCCGCGCTGCAGGCATCATCGCCTCCCTCACCCGACCGGGCGGCCCTGGCCCTCACATTTGACGCGCACAATCCCCCTGTCAAGGGCCCACGACATCCCCAAGGGGCGCACATCAGCCAACACACGCGGGCCGAGAACACCGCGCAACCACACCCGGCCACCGCCGTCGCACGCAGCAGCGTGCAACCGTCCCGCTCACCCAGCCGCGGGCAATCGCGCCGCCGAGGCAGCCCACCCTGACACCGAGGCTGCGGGCAGTCGTGCCGCTGAAGCAGCAGCCCACCCCCTCGCCGCAACTGCGGGCAACCACGCCGCTGGACGACGCCCACCCGGCAGCCGTCATAGCTACGTGCAACCGTGCCGCCGGGCGGCGTCCACCTGGCAGCCGTCGCAACTCGTCAAAGCTGCCGGCAACCGCGCCGCCGGGCCAACGCCCACCCGACAGCCGTCGCAACTCGTCAAAGCTGCCGGCAACCGCGCCGCCGGGCCAACGCCCACCCGGCAGCCGTCGCAACTCGTCATAGCTGCGGGCAATCGTGCCGCTGGGGCGGCACGGGTGGGCGCAGCGGCACCCTGCGCGCGCCGGCAAGCGAAACCCCGGCCCGGCCCACCCCCACCCCGGGCGCCCCACAACCAGGCCCCGCCCGACACCACCACCGAGCACGCCCCCACCCCCGAGCACAGCCACCCGTACCCACCCCGCGCCCCCTATGGCCCCGCACCGACCTCGGCAGATAGCGTTCGCCACATGCCCGACTACCTCGACGACCTCCGCTTCGCCCACGTCCTCGCGGACGCCGCCGACGCGACCACCATGTCCCGCTTCAAGGCCCTCGACCTCAAGGTGGAGACGAAGCCCGACATGACCCCGGTGAGCGAGGCCGACAAGGCCGCCGAGGAACTCATCCGCGGCCACCTCCAACGCTCCCGCCCCCGAGACGCGATCCTCGGCGAGGAGTACGGCGTGGAGGGCACGGGCCCCCGCCGCTGGGTCATCGACCCGATCGACGGCACCAAGAACTACGTCCGGGGCGTCCCCGTCTGGGCCACCCTGATCTCCCTGACGGAGGCGGCCGAGGGCGGCTACCAGCCCGTCGTAGGCGTGGTCTCCGCCCCCGCGCTGGGCCGCCGCTGGTGGGCCGCCAAGGGCCATGGCGCCTTCACCGGCCGCAGCCTCAGCTCGTCCTCCCGCCTCCACGTCTCCCGCGTGGCGAAGCTGTCGGACGCCTCCTTCGCGTACTCCTCCCTCAGCGGCTGGGAGGACCGCGGCCACCTCAACGGCTTCCTGGACCTGACCCGCAGCGTGTGGCGCACGCGCGCGTACGGCGACTTCTGGCCGTACATGATGGTCGCCGAGGGCTCGGTCGACATCTGCGCCGAACCGGAACTCTCCCTCTGGGACATGGCCGCCAACGCGATCATCGTCACCGAGGCGGGCGGCATCTTCACCGGCCTCGACGGCCGCCCCGGCCCCCACAGCGGCAACGGAGCCGCCTCGAACGGCCTCCTCCACGACGAGCTGCTGAGCTATCTGAACCAGCGCTACTGAGTCGGCCGTGACCCGGGAGTGATCCCGGGGCGCCCCGAACTGACCACGCGCGCCCCCTTGTTGACCTCTCCTTTACCTGCCACATTGAGAGTCCGCCCACTTGTGAACTTGTGCAGCACCTCACAGGTGCCCTGGGGCGGCTCAACCCACGCCTCGGGCAAGGACACCCCGGGGCGTCACGCCCCCAAACCGGCCCCACCGGCCCAACCGGCCCCACCACGACCAACCACCACCATGACCAACTACCGCCAGGGATCTGATCCCCCAGGAGGTGGCTGACTCCATGCTTGTCCGCGACGCCATGAGCACGGTGGTCCTCACCATCGGCCCCGACCACACCCTCCGCCAGGCCGCCGCCCTGATGTCCGCCCGCAGAGTGGGCGCGGCGGTGGTCCTCGACCCGGACGCCGGCGGACTCGGCATCCTCACCGAACGCGACGTCCTGAACTCCGTGGGCCTCGGCCAGAGCCCGGACGTCGAGCGGGCCCACAACCACACCACCACCGATGTCGTCTTCGCCGCACCCGCCTGGACCCTGGAGGAGGCGGCCCGCGCGATGTCCCACGGCGGTTTCCGCCATCTGATCGTGCTGGACCAGGGCGCCCCCATCGGCATCGTCTCGGTCCGCGACATCATCCGCTGCTGGACCCCGTCCCGCCAGCCCACACCGGCCTGACCCCGCGCCGCCCCGGACGAGTGGGCAGCACCGTACACACGAACGAACGGGCCGGGACCCCACGATCGACGTGACATCCCGACCCGTCCTCACGACAAGCGGTCCAACCCCGGTCAGCCGCACAGGGCCTGGACTGCGACTCCCAGGCACTTGCCGATGCCTCCACCCACAGAGGGGGAAGTTGGACGGATTCTAATTCAAGTCACTCTCCAAAGTCACACCTGTTCGGATTCTGTTCTCCCAGCTGTTAGTCTGGCCGGTATGAGTGACCTTCTGGAGCGACTGCGCGGACGCGGATGGCGTATGACCGCGCAGCGCCGTGTCGTGGCCGAGGTCCTCGACGGCGAACACGTCCATCTGACGGCCGACGAGGTGCACGCGCGCGCTGTCGCCAAGCTGCCCGAGATCTCCCGGGCGACGGTCTACAACACGCTGGGTGAGATGGTCTCCCTCGGCGAGGTGCTGGAGGTCGCGACGGACAAGCGCGCCAAGCGCTACGACCCGAACGCGCACCGCCCGCACCACCACCTGGTCTGCGCCCAGTGCGGCACGATCCGCGACGTCCACCCCACCGGCAACCCCCTCGCCGACCTCCCCCCGTCCGAGCGCTTCGGCTTCACCGTCTCGGACGTAGAGGTGACGTACAGGGGCGTATGCCCGGGCTGCGCGGCACCGTAAGCCCCGAAAAGCGCGCTGCACCTCTGAAGGCCCCCGGCACCCACCCGCCGGGGGCCTTCAGCCATCCCCACCCCAGCACCCCCCCAACACAAAAACCGGAGGGCCGGAACCTCATTGGCTCCGGCCCTCCGGCCATCAGTAGCGGGGACAGGATTTGAACCTGCGACCTCTGGGTTATGAGCCCAGCGAGCTACCGAGCTGCTCCACCCCGCGTCGGTGAACACAACACTACGTCACCCCAACAGACGAGAGCAAATCAATACCCCCCGTCCTAGCCGCGGGCGCTGCCCCAGCTGCCGTAGCTGCGGGCAATCGTGCCGCTGGGGCGGCACGGGTGGGCGCAGCGGCACCCTGCACGCGTCGGCAAGCGAAACCCCGGCCCGGCCCACCCCCACCCCGAGCACCGGACAACCAAGCCCCCGCCCAGCGCACTCACCGGGCACCCGGGCTACCAGACGGCCAGATACTCCCAGCGGCACCGCTAGGCGGACAGCTCCTCCCGCAACGCATCCCGCAACCGCCCCGCCCTCTCCGCAACCTCACCCGGCCCCAACGCCACAGCCCGGTCAGCCCACCGCTTCCCCTCCACCAGCTCCCCCCGACGCGCGTAGACCAGGGCCAACCGCAACGCCGCCCGCCCATGCCCCGCATCAGCGGCCCGAGCCCACCACATGGCGGCCTCCGGCTCACTCCCCTCCCGAGCCAGCAGCAACCCGAGATTGAACGCCCCGTTCCGAGACCCCGCCTCGGCGGCGACCCGATACCACCGCGCCGCCTCCACGACGTCCCCCCGCCCCGCCGCGAGCATCCCGACCCGCACCTGAGCCCGCCGATGCCCCTGCGACGCGGCCCGCTCGTACCACTCCTCGCACTCGTTCTTCTCCCGCACCGGCTCCCCCAGCTCATGCGCGGGCGCGGGCGGACGCCGGGCGTCGAGCACGGCGGCCAGCCGATACGCGGCCTCGGCACTCCCCCCGCCCGCGGCCTGCCGCAGATGCCGCTCGGCGGCCCGCTCGTCCCCCTCCCGCAGCCGCGCGATGGCGACCTGGAGCGCGGCGTCGGTGTGCCCGGCGGCGGCCGCCCGCTCGTACCAGACGAGCGCGGTCGCCTCGTCCCCGCGCCCGGCGTGCAGGATGCCGAGGTTGAACGCGGCGTCCACACTGCCGCCCTCGGCGGCCTTGGAGAACCACGGCTCGGCCCCGGACGCGTCGCCGACCTGCAGCAACAGGATGGCCAGCGCATTCGCGGCCTCCCGGTGCCCGGCGTACGCGGCACGCCGGTACCACTGCTCGGCCTGCGCGGTCCGCCCCTGCTCGGCGCAGAGCAGCCCGAGGTTGTACGCGCCGTTGACGTCCCCGGCGTCCATCGCGGCCCGGTACCACCGCTCGGCGGTCTGTGTCTCACCCCGCTCGGCGTGCAGCGCGCCCAGCGCGTTCGCCGCGTTCCCGTCGCCGTGCTGGGCGGCCCGCAGCCACCACACGGCCGCGCTCTCGGTGTCTCCGGCGTCCCGCAGCAGGAACCCGAGGGCGCACGCGGCGCGCGGCTCGCCGTCCTTGGCGGAGGTCAGATACCAGCGCCCGGCCTCCTTCAGCTCCCCACGCCGCTCCAGGATCGCCCCGAGGTGCAGCGCGGCCCGCCGGTGCCCCCGAGCGGCGGCCTGGCGGTACCACCGCTCGGCGTCCTCGGCGGCGGACACCGCGGCACCGTTGTCGGCCCCGGCCTCCCCTGCCGGCGCACCGCTCGACCGGTCGCTCGCCGCTCGTACGACGGCACGCCCCTCACGCCCACCCTCACGCCCGACGTCGCGCCCTTCACGCCTGGCGTCACGGCTCTCGCGTACGGACTCCCGCCCCTCGCCCGCGGCCTCCCGGCCCGCACCTCCGATGTCGAGCACCGCACGCGCGATTCTGCGCCCCTCGCGCACGGCGGCGCGCTCCTCCCGCTGGGCACGGTGGTCGAGGGCTCGTGCGAGCCGGTAGGCGGCCTCGCGGTGCCCGCGCTCGGCGGCGGCCCGCATCCATCGCTCGGCGGCCGGGTCGCTGCGGTGCTCCAGGAGGTCGGCGAGGGCGTACGCGCCCAGCATGTGGCCCTGCTCGGCGGACTGGCGCAGCCAGTACTCGGCGGCGGGTTCGTCACCGCGCTCCCGGTGGTGCCGGCCGAGCGCGTGCGCGGCGGCGGCGGAACCGGCGACCGCGGCCACCCGCCACCAGTTGGCGGCCTCGTCGGCATAGCCCCGCTGATGCAGCAGGACGCCCAGGTTGTTGGCGGCGGCACGGTCCCCGGCGGCGGTGGCGCCGCGCAGAAACGGCTCGGCGCCGTCGAGATCGCCGCGGCGCAGCAGCATGGCCCCGAGGATGCTCATGGCCTCGGGGTCACCGGCCTCGGCGGCGAGCCGCTGACGGGCCTCCTCCACGACGTCGCCGGCCTCGCCCGTCTCGTCCGGGTCGGCGACCGTGGGCTGCGCGGAATCACCGACCGGCCGCGACGGTTCGGTGGACAGCGCGGACTCGGCGGTCGGCCCGGACTGTGCGGGCAGCACAATTTCGGCAGGCAGCGCAAAGTCGGCACGCTGCGCAAACCGCCCCGTCTCCAACAGAGTTGCCTTGTCCCCCATAACGTCCATCGTCGCACCACCTGCAACCTGGGTACACCTGGTATACCGCAGCCATTGAGGTCACTACAGCGTTTTGTCGACATGCCCACAGAGCGACAAGTCAAACACAGTTTTCTTCAGCTGCCCCCGCAACACGTCGAAGGCCCGAATCCTTTGGAGGATTCGGGCCTTCAACTTCAGTAGCGGGGACAGGATTTGAACCTGCGACCTCTGGGTTATGAGCCCAGCGAGCTACCGAGCTGCTCCACCCCGCGCCGTTGCTCGGCAACCGTATCACGGCGCGGGATGGGCCTTTGAATCACCCGCTCGCGGGGCTCTCGTCGGCGCTCGGGGAACTCTCGTCGGCACTCGGAGAGCTGTCCTCCTCGCTTCCACCGGCGCCGTCACCGGTGTCGTCGGTGTTGGACTGTGCCTCTTCGGCCCTCTTCAGCGCGTCCTCCAGGTCCTGTTGGGCCTGGCCGTACGCCTCCCAGTCGCCGTCCTTGAGGGCCTGCTGCCCCTCGTCGAAGGCCTTCTGGGCGTCCTCCAGGGCCTGTTGGACCGTCGCGTCGCCGGTCGCCGGCGGCTCGTCGGTGCCCTCCTCCTCGTCCGGCGGTGGCTCGGTGACCGGCCCCTCCGTCTCGAACACCTTGTTGAGCGCCTCGTCGAGGGTGTCCTCGAAGGCCGTGTTGCCGCCGTAGGTCACCAGGACCTTGCGCAGCAGCGGGTACTTGAGGCCGCCACCGCGAACGTAGACGGGCTCCACATAGAGCAGTCCGCCGTCGAGCGGGACCGTCAGGAGGTTGCCGTACTCGACCTGGGAGTCGCCTCTCTTGAGGAGGCTGATGGTCTCGGCGATGTCCTGTTCGGAGTTGAACTGGCTCTGGACCTGCTTGGGGCCGTCGATCGGCTCGCTGGTCGGCAGTTTCAGGATTCTGATCTTGCCGTAATCCTTGGTGCCCGCCTCGGCGTTGACCGACACGAAGGCACTGAGGTTGTCGCGGCCGTTCGGAGTGAGCGTGGTGGTCAGCGAGAACGCCTGTGCCGACTGGCCCGGCAGCTTCATGCTCAGGTAGTACGGCGGCACCGCGTTGCCCGAGGTGTTGGTCGGGTCGTCCGGCACCTGCCAGACCTCGCTGCCGCTGAGGAACGTCTCGGCGTCCTTCACGTGGTAGCGGGTCAGCAGCTCGCGCTGGACCTTGAACAGGTCCTGCGGGTACCGCAGATGGGCCTCCAGCGACTTCGAGATCGCCGTCTTCGGCTCCACCGTGTCCGGGAACGCCTTCATCCAGGTCTTCAGGACCGGGTCCTGGGTGTCCCACTGGTAGAGCTTGACCTGACCCGTGTACGCGTCGACGGTCGCCTTCACCGAGTTGCGGATGTAGTTGACCTGGTTCTGCTGGGCCACCACCGCGCGCTGGCTGTTGTCCGCGGTCAACGAGTCGGCCGTGGTGTCGCCCAGGGTGGTGCGGGAGGCGTACGGGTAGCCGTTGGTGGTGGTGTACGCGTCGACGATCCACTGGATCTTGCCGTCGACGACGGCCGGGTAGGCGTCGCCGTCGATGGTCAGCCAGGGGGCGACCGCCTCGACGCGCTCCTTGGGCGTGCGGTTGTACAGAATCCGCGAACCCTCGCCGATGGCACCGGAGTAGAGGATCTGCGGCTCGTTGAACGCCACCGCGTAAGCGGCCCGGTTCAGCGGGCTGGAGAGGTTGATCCCGCCGTCGCCCTTGTAGCTGGTGGTCTTCTCACCGCTGTCGTCGGAGTAGTCGATCTCCTTCTGGGGACCGCCGACGATCGAGTACTGGGTGGTCTTCTCGCCGTAGTAGATCCGCTGCTGGTACTTGCCCAGGTCGCCCTTGGACGGAAGGTCGGACTCCGTGAACACCGGACGGCCGCCGGAGGTGGCCTCGGTGCCCTTGGCGGCGACCACGCCGTAGCCGTGGGTGTAGCGGAAGTGGTCGTTGATCCAGTTGTTCTTGGGGATACCGGCGAGGTTCAGCTCGCGCAGACCGATGACGGTGTCCTGCTCCGCGCCGTCCTCACCGCTGTACCGGTCGACGTCCAGGTTGGTGGGGAACGCGTAGTAGTTCCTCATCTGCTGGAGCTGCTGGAACGTCGGCGAGACGATGTTCGGGTCGAGCAGCCGGATGCTGGCCGTGGTCTCGGCGTCCTCGCGGAGCTTGGTCTTGTCCGTGGTGTCGCTGACACCCGAGTACTCCTGGACGTCGGTGCCGTCGATGCCGTAGGCCTGACGGGTCGCCTCCAGGTTCTTCTCGACGTACGGCGCTTCCTTGGCCTGCTCGTTCGGCTGGACCTGGAACTTCTGCACGATCGCCGGGTACAGCCCGCCGATGAGGATCGCGGAGAGCACCATCAGGCCGAAGCCGATGACGGGCAGCTGCCAGGTGCGCCGCCAGATGGTGGCGAAGAACAGCAGGGCGCAGATCACGGCGATGCAGAACAGGATCGTCTTGGCCGGCAGATACGCGTTGGCGTCGACGTACCTGAGGCCCGTCCAGTTGCCCGTCGCCTTGAAGTCGCTGGACTTCACCGCGAGGCCGTACCGGTCGAGCCAGTAGGCGACCGCCTTGAGGGCGACGAAGATGCCGATGAGCACCGACAGGTGCCCGGTGGCCGCGGCCGTGGCACGCGCGCCCGGGGAGGTGACCCTGAGGCCGCCGTACAGATAGTGCGTGAGCGCGGCGGCGATCACCGAGAGCACGGCGGCGGCGAAGCCGAAGCCGAGCAGGAAGCGGTACCAGGGCAGGTCGAAGGCGTAGAAGGAGACGTCCAGACCGAACTCGGGGTCCTTCTGCCCGAACGACACTCCGTTGACCCACATCAGCCACGTACGCCACTGCCCGGAGGCGGAGGCGCCGGCGATCAGGCCGACCACGGCGGTGATCCCGAGGAGCAGCCACTTCTTGTAGGGCGCGATGCCCATGCGGTACCGGTCGAGGCTCTGCTGCTCCATCGACATGGCGCTCAGCGGCGGGCGCAGTCGATGCGCCAGCCAGATGTTGAAGCCGACCGAGACCGCCATGAGCAGGCCGAAGACGGAGAAGAGTCCGATCTTCGTCCACAGTGTGGTGGTGAAGACGGAGGAGTAGTCCACCGACCGGTACCAGAGCCAGTCCGTCCAGAATCCCGCGAACATGACGAACGCCATGCCGAGGACGGCGAGGACGCCCAGCGTCATGAGCAGGGTCCGGACACGCCGGGACGGTCGGCCCACTCTCATCCGTGGCCCCGTCGGGCCTCCGCCGCGGTCCGGCATCTGGAAAGCCAAGGTGTGCACCTCGAAGTTCGCTGTCGATACGTCAGGCCCGCGTCTACGGACCCTCCAGCGGGCCCCGTGATCGTAGGGCCTCACCTATGCAACTTACTCACGCTTTACTCGGTTCCCGGTTCCGGTAACGAACGAGGCAGGATTGTGACCATGTCCAACACTCCCATGGCAGCGAACCCACTCACCCGGGCCGTCCTCGAGATCGACGAGTACGCGTCGGGGCTCGGCTGGGACCAGCCCGCTCGCCTCTTCGCCCTCGTAGACACCGCGCGCCTCAAGTCCCAGGAGCCCTCCCTCGCGGCGCAGCTCGGTCTGGAGAGCGAGTCCGAGACCGCCGGTCTCACCCCGATCGAGCAGGACGAGATCCCCGCGGGCAAGGCCCTGGACGAGTTCCTCGGCACGATCGCCTGGCCCGACGCGGTGGTCGGCTGCGCGCTGACCGTGGAGCGGCTGATGCTGCCGCCGTCCGCCGAGGCGTCCGTGCCCGAGCATCTCGACGGGGCCCGTCTCGCCCAGTGGGTCGCCGATCACCCGGACCGCCAGGAGGTCCGTATGACGGTCGCCGTCCTGCGCGACGGCTCCCGCGACTCGGCGGTGCGCCTGCGCGAGAAGGACACCCCGACCGAGGTCCTCACCGGCCCCGACCTGGTCCCCGGCCTGGCCGACGCCCTGACGGCGACGTTCGCGGACTGACCGAGGGTCCGGGACCGACGGCCTGCGCACCACGGGCCCCGTGTACGACGATGGGGGGCGCCCCCGGCTTCGGGAGCGCCCCCACGCGCGCGTGCGGGTGTTCGCGAAGTCTGCGCTCAGCCCTTGGTGGTGCACTTCGGGAGTTCGGCGGTGTCGCCGGAGCGGATGTCCTCCAGGGCCTTCAGGGCGTCCTCGATGGTGTTCACCTTGACGAGGGTGAGGCCGTCGGGGGTGTCCTTGGCGGCCGAGGCGCAGTTGTCCTTGGGCGTCAGGAAGTACTGGGCGCCCTTGCTGCGGGCGCCGACGGTCTTCATCTCGATGCCGCCGATGGGGCCGACCTCGCCCGAGTCGTCGATGGTGCCGGTGCCGGCGACGAACTTGCCGCCCGTGAGGTTGCCGGGTGTGATCTTGTCGTAGATCCCCAGGGCGAACATCAGCCCGGCGCTGGGGCCTCCCACGTCGGCGAGCTTGATGTCGATGGTGAACGGGAAGGTGTGGTCGGTCCCGGCGGAGATGCCGACGATGGCCCGGTCCTCGCCGGAGTCGTCGGACTTGGTGGTGGTGATGGTGACCTTCTCGGTCCGGGTCACCGTCTTGTTCTCCTTCTCGGCGGCGGCCTGCGCCTTGGCGGGCACGATCACGAAATCGACGTCCTCGCCGGGCTTGTGCTTGGTGACCAGCTCGGCGACGTCCTCGGGCGCCTTGACCGCCGTACCGTCGACGGACTTGATGACATCGCCGGCGTGCAGCTTGCCCTCGGCCGGGGAGCCCTTGAGGACGGTGGAGACAATCACCCAGGACTTCACCGGGATGTCCAGTTCCTTCAGGGCGGCGACCTTGGCGCTCTCCTGGGACTGGCTGAACTCCTCGGCGTTCTCCTGGGTCGACTCCTCCTCGGTCTTGCCGTCCGGGTAGAGGGTGTCGTGCGGCACGACCTTGTTGTCATGGGCGAGCCATCCGTAGACGGCCTCGACGAGGTTCATCTTGTAGTCGGCGCTGGTGACCCTGACGGTGGTCATATTGAGGTGCCCGGTCGTCGCGTAGGTCTTGTGGCCCGAGATCTGCAGCACCGGCTCGCCGTCGTGCTCCCCGAGCGTGTTCACCGTCGGCCCCGGTGACATCTCCGAGTAGGGCACGGGAATGAGCACTCCCGCGCACAGGAGCGCGATCAGCATCAGGGTGGAGGCGAGCATCGTCGCGGTGCGGCGTGGCATGGAACGACAGTACGGGACAGGTCTGTCAGTGCACTGTCCGGGCCGCCGTCCGGGGCGACGGCGAAAGGGCCTCTAGCCGCCGCTGTGGGACCGCTCCATGGCCTCACGGAAGCGTGTGTACCCGGCGAGCTCGGTGCCGTCCTCTATGGTCTTGCGGTTCCGGCTGGCCCAGCCGCCCCACAGTCCGGCGCCGATCGCAGCCACAAGCGGAATCAGCAACCAGGCGAGCGCCCCCATGCCGACCTCCCAACCCCTATCCAGCGACCGCAACTGACTGATCAGCAGATTATCCGTCCGCACCGTCAACGCTCACGCTGGGGGGCGGGTTACGCAACCGGAACGCACAAGGGCACCTTCCGGTCACGGCACGGCTCTTCACAAGAGCCCACGGCCACCTGCATACCGAACGCTCAGCAGGCTCCGACCCTCCCTCCCGTCGCCCGACCACCACCCCTCAACGACGCCGCTACGCGCCGACCCGCCCTCCCGTCGCCCGACCACCACCCCTCAACGACGCCGCTACGCGCCGACCCATTCATCTGTACCGTCCGAGAACCGCTGATGCTTCCAGATGGGCACTTCGTGCTTCAGGTCGTCGATCAGCTTGCGGCACGCCTCGAAGGCCTCCCCCCGATGCGGACACGACACCGCGACCACCACGGCGAGATCCCCGACCTTCAGGTCGCCCACGCGATGCACGGCCGCGAGCGCGCGCACCGGATACTCCGCGACGACCTTCTCCGCGATCCGCCGCATCTCGGCCTCCGCGCTCGGATGGCACGAGTACCCGAGCTCGTCGACGTCGGCGCCCCCGTCGTGGTTCCGCACGGTCCCCACGAACAGCGCCGTCCCTCCGGAGGCATCGTCCCCGACCGCTCGGAAGACCTCGTCGACGGAGAGCGCGGTCTCCCGTATGCCGATCAGCTTGATGGGCTCGTCGGCCCCTTGTTCCCCAGGATGATCACGATGCTCAGCCATACCCCCATCGTGCCCCACCGAGAGCACTCTCAGATCCGCCGCCGAGCCTTCCGGGCCCTGCGCACCAGCGCCGCCGTACCCAGCAGCGCGACCGTCGCGCCGGCGGCGCCCGCGGCCGTCGCGTCCTTACGACCGAGCCGCCGGCCGACCACGGTGTGCCGCCCGGAGACCTCCTCCAGCAGCTCCGCGAGCACCTCTTCGTTGGTCCACTGCGGCCGCCACCCGGCGTCGTGCAGCCGGCTCCCGCTCACCACCCACGGGTACATCGTGTACGCGAGGTCCCCGGCCGGCGACGGCGTCAGCCCGATCCGGTGCAACCGAGCCGCCGCCCCCAGAGCCACGGCGGACGGCAGCTCCATCCGCCGAATCCCGCTGAGCTCCTCGACCTCCTCCTGCTCCAGCCACCCCTCGCACCCGACGGCCAGCTCCCCGTCGACCTTCTCCAGGACGGCGTACTCCAGAGCGCCACAAAGGTCTTCGACATGGCAGAACTGCCAGGCGGGCCGCGACCCGGCCACCACCAACAGCCGAGGCGACTCGAAGTACCTGGTCAGCGCCGTGTCCGTGCCCCCGACGAGGATCGCGGGGCGTACGACGGTGACATTGAGGCCCGGATGGGCGCGCGGCGCCCGGCGCGCGAGCCGCTCGATCTCCAGCAGGTCGCCGACCCCGGTCGCCTCGGCGGTCGCCCGCAGCTCCGCGTCCTCGGAGAGCGGCAGCTCGTTGTCGGGCAGCGCCCCGTAGACCATCGCGGAGGTGCACAGCACGACCCGGTGCACCCCGGCCGCGGCGGCGGCCGTGAGCACGGTCTGGGTGCCGCGCACGTTGTAGGCGCTGCGCGCCGCCGAGTCGGTGCCGAGGTCGAGGTCGACGGCCAGGTGCACCACGACGTCCGCGCCGCGCAGCTTGTCGGCGATGGCCGGATCGCGTACGTCCAGGATGTGCCACTGGGCGGCCGAGCACTCGCCGCGCCGCTCGTCGATGGCGATGACCTGCCGGACCTCGTCGGACTCGGCGAGCCGCTCGGTCAGCAGCGCGCCCACCCCGGACGCGGCGCCGGTGACCGCGACGACGGGGCCACGTACGGCAGTCGACGCGCCGGCGCGAAGCGCCGTCGTTGAGGGGTGGTGGTCGGGCGACGGGCGGGCTGAGTGGTTTCGCGCTGCGCGAACCTGCGGATCTGGGGAACTCACCGGGCGTCTCCAGCGGTTGTCTTCAGTACGGACGCGGGTGACGCGTACGTACCAGGTGGCATCCATCCTGCCGCAGGCCCAGTGTCGGCGGAGCACCGAGGCCCGAACCGGCCTTGGTGTCTACGCTGGGTGGTGTTCGGGCAGCCGCGCCGTCGGAAGAACCGACGGCCCTATCAGCCGAGGATTCCCGTGAGTGACACACCATTCGGATTCGGCCTTCCGCCGGAGGAGCCGGACGACGGCGACGGCAAGAAGAAGGACCAGCAGAGCGGTGGTGGTCAGGGACCGGCCAATCCGTTCGGCTTCGGTTTCCCCGGAGCCGGCGGTTCCGGCGCCGACAACCCGTTCGCCGCGATGTTCGGTTCCATGAACCCCACCGACCTGGGCGCCGCCTTCCAGCAGCTGGGCCAGATGCTCTCCTACGAGGGCGGCCCGGTGAACTGGGACATGGCGAAGCAGATCGCCCGCCAGACCGTCTCCCAGGGCACCGCCGACGGCACGAAGGACGCCAGCGTGGGTCCCGCCGAGCGCACCGCGGTCGAGGAGGCCGTCCGCCTGGCCGATCTGTGGCTGGACGACGCGACGTCCCTGCCGTCCGGCGCGGGCTCCGCCGTGGCGTGGTCCCGCGCGGAGTGGGTCGAGGCGACGCTGCCCGCGTGGAAGGAGCTGGTCGACCCGGTGGCCGAGCGGGTCGGCGGCGCCATGGGCGACATCCTGCCGGAGGAGATGCAGGCCATGGCGGGCCCGCTGATCGGCATGATGAAGTCGATGGGCGGCGCCATGTTCGGCCAGCAGATCGGGCAGGCCGTGGGCGTGCTCGCGGGCGAGGTCGTCGGCTCGACGGACGTGGGCCTGCCGCTCGGCCCGGCCGGCAAGGCCGCCCTGCTGCCGCTGAACGTGGAGGCCTTCGGCAAGGACCTGGGCGTCGCCAAGGACGAGGTGCGGCTCTACCTGGCCCTGCGCGAGGCCGCCCACCAGCGGCTCTTCGCCCATGTGCCCTGGCTGCGCTCGCATCTCTTCGGCGCGGTCGAGGGCTACGCGCGCGGGATCAAGGTCGACACCGCGAAGCTGGAGGACGTGGTCGGCCAGTTCGATCCGCAGAACCCCGAGGAGCTGCAGCAGGCCCTCCAGCAGGGCATGTTCCAGCCGGAGGACACCCCGGAGCAGAAGGCCGCCCTGGCCCGTCTGGAGACGGCTCTGGCGCTCGTCGAGGGCTGGGTGGACGCGGTGGTGCACGCCGCCGCCAAGCCGCGTCTGTCGTCCGCCGACGCGCTGCGCGAGACCCTGCGCCGCCGCCGCGCCACCGGAGGCCCGGCCGAGCAGACGTTCGCCACGCTGATCGGCCTGGAGCTGCGCCCGCGCCGCCTGCGTGACGCGTCCCGCCTGTGGGCGTCCCTGACGGACGCGCGCGGTGTCGACGGCCGCGACGCTCTGTGGGCCCACCCGGACATGCTGCCCACGGCCTCCGACCTGGACGACCCGGACGGCTTCGTCCACCGCGAGCAGCTGGACTTCTCCGAGCTGGACAAGATGCTCGGCGAGGCCGCGGGCGGTTCCACCGAGAAGCCGGACCTGAAGAAGAAGGACGACGACACCGAGTGAGCCTGCACGACGACGCGGTCCTCGTACTGAAGGGCTACGAGGACCAGCCGGAGCTGCGCCAGGCCTACCTGGACCACTTGGCGGCCCACCCGGACGGCGTATGGAAGGCCTGCGGCGCCGGGCACATCACGGCGAGCGCCCTCGTCATCGACCCCGCGCGCGAGCGGGTCCTGCTCACGCTCCACAGGAAGCTGCGCATGTGGCTGCAGATGGGAGGCCACTGCGAGCCCGGCGACCCCGCCCTGGCCGACGCGGCCCTGCGCGAGGCCACGGAGGAGTCCGGCGTCACCGGGCTCACCCTGCTCCCGGGCGGCCCCGTCCGCCTGGACCGCCACCCCATCCCACCGCCCTGCCACGTCCACTACGACGTCCAGTACGCCGCTCTGGCCCCCTCGGACGCCGAGCACACCGTCAGCGACGAGTCCCTCGACGTCCGCTGGTTCCCGTACGCCGAGGTCCCGAATGTGGCGGACGAGTCGGTGGTACGGCTGCTGGAGGCTACGCGGGCGAGGCTTTGAGCGAGCTTCGTGCGTACTGCTCTTTCGGGTGGTGGTGATTCTTTCGGGTGGTGGTGATGGTCGGCCGGAATGGAGCTGACGGGGGCTGGGCAGCCCCCCACCGGGGGGAACGACGCGGTAAGGGGCGATCGCAATGGCGACCGCCCCTTACCCATGTCCGGCCCGATCCCCTCCCGGTGATCAGTTGCGGCTGCCCCCGAGGGAGTTGCCGCTCAGCCCGCCCGCGCCCATGCCGAACTGGCCGAGCACGCCGGACGTACGCACATGCTGCGGCGGCAGCAATTCGCTCGGCTGCACCAGGACGTGCCCATTGCCGGAGAAGTGCATCTCCCAGCCCTCACCGGTGGACCCCCGGCGGCGCCACACGGCGGACGTCGAGGTCGGCGCCTGGAGCTGTGTACGCAGCGAGGTGGACCAGGCGATGACGGCGTCCGAGTCGACGCAGATGTTCTTCTCGGGGGTGACTTCCAGGGCGAGCGGCTCGCCGGAGGTCATCAAGACGACCTTGCCGCCCCCGGACAGCTCCAGGTTGTACGCCCCCGCCGAGGCGACCTCGACGGCGCTGTCCACGGCGACGATGCCGACGTTCAGGGAGCCGTCGAAGGCGAGCACGGCGGAGGAGTCGACGGTGATACCGCGTCCGACGTCCATGATGTGCAGGTACTGGGCGAAGTTGGCGAGATAGACGATCCCGTTGCCCTTGCAGCGCATGAGTTCGAGGCGCTCACCGGTCATCCGCTCGACATTGCGCCAGCTGCGGTTGCGGTACTGGCTGTCGAAGTCGACCTGCCCCTCGAAGGCGACCATGGCGCCCTGTCTGGCGAGGACGGGGCTGCTGCCGATGGTGACGTCGGTCTTGAGCAGCTGCGGGTTCTGCAGGGTGTAGCGCTCGGTGTGCTCCACCGGGATGTGCGCGAAGAGTGTGCTGTGCATGGTGTTCGGTTCTCCTCTCAGCCCCGGTCAGCCACGGATCTTGAAGCGGTCGCCGGTGTCCTCGCTGGGCTGGACGACCACGAAGCCCTGTCCCTTGAAACCGATCTGGAAGGCCTCGCCGCTGCCCCGGCCGATGAGCGCGCCGGCCTTGATGGTGCGGCGGGCCTTCATGTCGAGGCCGTCGGTCCAGGCGATCAGCGCGTCCGGGTCGACATACGTCTCCCGTTCGGCGCAGTCGAGGGAGATCGGTACGCCCCTGCTGACCAGGGCGACCCATCCGGTGCCGCGGATCACGAGGTTGGTGAGGCCGGAGCCGGAGAGCTTGGCGAGGCCCTTGACGGGTTCGATGGTGAGCTGGAGGGAGGCGTCGCAGGCCAGCAGGGTGGGGCCGTTGACGGACAGCGCCTCGTTGTTGAGGTGGACGATGAGGACATCGCCGCCGTAGTCGGCGAGGTAGAGCTCGCCGTCACCGCGGCAGAGCATCAGCTTGCCGCCCTCGCCGGAGACCATCTCCTCGGCGCTGCGGCGCAGTGAGGCGGGCGCCGCGTCGAACTGCACGTAGCCGTCGTACGCGATCATCGAGCCGGCCTTGGCGAGCAGGTCCTGCCCGGTGACCATGGTGACCTTGAGCGTCTTGGCGCTGTGCACGCTCATACGGACGCCGGTGGAAGCGGAGCGGTGGGCGTTGACTGTCTGGAGGTCCATGCTCTGCCTCACACCTCGAAGGGCTGGACGACGACGAAGTTGCCGGGGGCGCCGCGGAACTGGAGGTTGATGGCCTCCTGGGTCTGCCGGGCGTACCCGGAGCGGCGCAGCCTGAGCGAGGTCGTGGTGACGGCCTGCGCGCCGGCGGACCAGGCGATGACGGCGTTGCCGTCGACGTAGGTGGCCGGGCCGACGGGCAGGACGACGGGGGTGCCGCGGGTCTTGACGATGACCGCTCCCGTGCCGGAGAACAGCATGCTGAACAGGCCGCCGCCGGGCAGGCCGGCGCCCTCGATTCGGCGGATCTCGGTGTCCAGTGCCTCGTCGAAGGCCAGGACTCCGCGCGCGCTGGTGTAGAGCTGCTCGTTCTGCAGACGAATGACGAAGAGGCGGCTGCCCTCGTCGGCGAGGAACACCTCACCGTCGCCGGAGCAGCGCATCAGGGCCATTCCCTGTCCGGTGAGCTGTCCCGTCAACTTGCCGAGCAGACCTGAGCCCTTGTGGGCGAAGTCGATGTCGCCCTGGTAGGCGACCATGCTGCCCTGCTTGGCGAGGATGTTGGCGCCCTTGGTGAGCGTGGCCCGCACCATCTGCGGGTTCTGCTCGGTCCAGCGGTCGCCGACGGGTGCCTCGGAGTACTTGGTCAGCACGGCGCGCAGGCCGGCCTCCGGCGGCACGGGCGCGAGCTGTGTGGCACCGCCGAAGGGCTGTCCCTGGCCGGGGAAGGCGGCGGGGGCGCCCGGTGGTGTGAACGGGCCTCCCTGGGGTGCGGCGCCGGGGGGCGTGAAGGGGCCGCCCTGCGGTGGTGCGCCCGGAGGCGTGAAGGGGCCGCCCTGGGGCGGGGCTCCCGGAGGGGTGAAAGGGCCACCCTGGGGTGGGGTGCCCGGAGGTGCCGCGGGCGGCGGGACCGTGCCGCCGGGCGGGGTGTTCAGGGGCGCGGCGATGGTCGGCGCGGCGTGTACGGCGGGTGAGGGCGCCGGGGGCGCGAAACCCTGTGCGGGCGCCGGGGCGGGCGCGGGAGTGGGCGCCGGGGCGGGCGCCGCCGGGGCGCCGAACGCGGGCGGAGCGAAGCCGGGAGTGGCGTCGGGCTGCGGCTGCTGCGGCGCGGCGGCGGGCTCCTCCTCGGCGACCTCGCCGCCGAAGTTCTTCAGCAGCGCGTCCAGGCCACCGTCGAAGCCCTGTCCGACGGCCGCGAACCGCCATACGTCCTTCAGGTAGAAGTCGCCCAGCATCACGGCGCGCTCAGTGGTGAACTCCGAGCCGTCGAACGGGTACCGAGCGACCTCCTCGCCACCCGCGACGATACGGATGTAGCCAGGAGTGATCTGCGACATCTGTCCGTCGCCGTCGATGGTCGCCGTGAACGACAGCTTCTGGATCTGCGGCGGGATCTTGTCGAGCGTGACCCGGAAGGACTCCGTGTCGCCCGCCTGGGTGCCCAGGAGCTGTATGGCCTCCTCGGGGGTCTTCGGCTGGTTGAAGAAGACGAAGTAGCGGTCGTCCGAGAGCCGTTCATCGGCGTCCAGACCGAAGCAGCTGATGTCGAAGGTCAGCCCGGGGGCGGCGATCTGTACACCCACATACAGATCCGTGCCCGCGGTGAGGTCACTGATCTTGGCCTTGTGGCCGCGTTGGAATTCCCTGGCCATGCGTAACGACCGTCCCCCATCCCGAAAGTAAGTGCGCCTGCGGTGCGTCGCGCCAGGCTAACCGCAAACTCCTGAGGCGTACGAGGCTGGTACAGAGCCGGTACAAAAGCGCGACTTCGGGCCACGCGTCCGCAAAGGGCGCACGCGCGCGTGGGGCGTTTCGTTTCCGGTCCCGCACCACCCGTGGATGTCACTGGTCGCGCGGTCGCAACGCTCCGGGAACGCAGGCGAGTTGCGTCGGCCCGCGCGGGGCGTCACTCGTCGCGGTCGGCGTGCAGATGCGGCAGCCGGTCGGCGGCGACCACTCCTTCGAGGTAGCCGCGAGCGCGCTCGGTACGCGGATAGGCCTCCAGCAGCCGCCAGAAGCGGGGGCCGTGTCCGGGTACGAGCAGATGGGCGAGCTCGTGGACGAGGACGTAGTCGATCACGTACTCGGGCATGCCCTGCAACCGGTGCGAGAGCCGGATGCTGCCCTCGGCGGGGGTGCACGAGCCCCAGCGGGTGTTCTGGTTGGTGACCCAACGGACCGAGGTGGGCCGGGCACGGCCTTCGAAGTACTGGTCCGACAGCAGGGCTGCGCGCTCGGCCAGTTCCTTGTCACCGAGGCGTCGCTTGCTCTCCTGCGCGGCCAGCTTGTCGAGCATGACGCTCACCCAGCGCTGCTCCTCCGCCTCGGACATCCGAGCGGGGATGAGCACGATGGTGCGATCGCCCTCGCGGTACGCGGAGACCGTTCTGCGCCGTCGCGCGCTCCTGCGGACCTCGATCGCGCTCGCCCCCGAGCCGCTCGGCGGCTGGCTCGTCGTGCTGCGCTGTGGCTTTCCGGCGCGGTGCAGTGGGTCGGCGGGCACGCCCCGACGTTACCCGCTGCACACGGGGGAAGTCCCGCCTCTGGGACGGTTCGATATCGAACCGCACTCCGAGCGCCTGATTTGTACGACGAACGCTGTCGCCTGTGGACAACTCCCGACACGCTCCGTCGCAGTCCGTGCATGCTGGCACCCGTCGGCGGACCAGGCACTGGGCCCGTCGGCACCTGGGGACGTTCTACTGGCTACGGGGGCCGATCATGCATCCGATGGTGAAGCCCGCGCTCCGGCGCGGTTGGCGGGATCTCAACACCGTGCAGTTCGGTCTCGCACCGGCGCACGCCATGGTGCTGGGACCGATGGACACGGCGACGGGCAGCTTCCTCGCGCTGATCGACGGCACGCGCGGTCTGCCGCTTCTGCGCGAGGAGGGGCGGAAGCTGGGGCTGTCCGAAAGTCATGTGGACGGGCTGGTGGAGAACCTGGCCCGGTCCGGGCTGCTGGACGACACCACGGGTGGTGGCCCGGCCGCGGACGAGTTGCGCGGCCGGCCCGAGGCCCTGGAGCGGTTGCGTTCCGACGCCGCCGCTCTGTCCCTGGTCGCGACGGCTCCGGGCGAGGCGATGAAACGCCTGGCCGCCCGCCGCTCGCTGAGGGTGCAGGTACGGGGCGCGGGGAGGGTGGGGTCGGTGGTCGCCGCGCTGTTGTCCGGTGCCGGTGTGGGTGAGGTCGACGTACGCGACGTCGGCCGGGTCGAGCCATGGGATGTGGCACCGGGAGGGCTGTCGGCCGAGTCGATCGGCGAGCGCAGGGACATGGCGGCTCGCCGAGCCGTTCGCCATGCGGCACCCGACCGCCCGCGTCGGCGCCGCCGAGGGCCGCAACCGCCGAAGGAGCCGGCGGAGGCCGAGTCGACGAGCCGCCTGCGCGAGGAGCCGGGGTTCTCGCTCGTGATCCTCGCCCCGCGCGACGGTGTCGATGTCCACGCCCCCAAGCCCGGCGCCGCGGAGTCGCTCATCGCCTCGGGTACGCCCCACCTCTACGCGGGGGTGGTGGAGGGGACCGGGGTGGTCGGCCCGCTGGTCCTGCCGGGCGAGACAGCATGCGCCGGTTGCCTGGACCTGGGCCGCGCCGACCGCGACGAGACCTGGCCGCGTCTGGTCGCCCAGTGGCGCTCCGGCCGTCGGCGCCAGGTCGAGGCCTGCGATCTGGCACTGGCGACGACGGTCGCGGGTCTGGCCGCCGGGCACGCCCTCGCCCATCTCGACGGGCTGCTGCCGTCCAGTACGGGTGCCCGCTGGGAGGTCTCGGTGCCCGGCTTCGACTGGCACTCCCGCCCGGTGTGGCCGCATCCCGCGTGCCCGTGCGGAGCGGCGGAGAAAGGTGCGGTCGGCAAAGGTAATGAGGAACACACCGCAAGGGAGGTGGAGCCGCACGAGACAATGGCGGAGCATCAGCGGTCAACGAGGTTGTCCCGCAAGGTACACGCGGCACGGCCTGCCGGGACTTGGAGGGCGCATGTCTGATCTTCCCCGCAAGGCGGTCACCCGGACCGCCAAGCTTGCCGCGCTCCCGCTCGGCTTCGCCGGTCGGGCCACTTGGGGACTGGGCAAACGGATCGTCGGCGAGTCCGCGGAGCTCGTCGGCCGCGAACTCCAACAGCGCACGGCGGAGCAGCTGTTCAAGGTCCTCGGCGAGTTGAAGGGCGGTGCGATGAAGTTCGGGCAGGCCCTGTCCGTCTTCGAGTCGGCGCTTCCCGAGGAGGTCGCTGGCCCCTATCGCGCGGCGCTGACGAAGCTGCAGGACGCGGCGCCACCGATGCCGACCCGCACGGTGCACTCCGTGCTGGCGGAGCGGATCGGGGAGGACTGGCAGGAGCTGTTCCTGGAGTTCGAGGACAAGCCGGCCGCGGCGGCCTCGATCGGCCAGGTGCACCGAGCGGTGTGGCACGACGGCCGCGAGGTCGCCGTCAAGGTGCAGTACCCGGGTGCGGGCGAGGCCCTCCTCTCCGACCTCGGCCAACTCAGCCGTTTCGCCCGCCTCCTGGGCCCCTTGGTCCCGGGGATGGACATCAAGCCGCTCATCGCCGAGCTGCGGGACCGTGTCTCGGAGGAGCTGGACTACGGCTTGGAGGCCCAGGCTCAGCAGGCGCACGCGGAGGAGTTCGCGGGCGACCCCGACGTCATGGTCCCGGCCGTGGTGCACCAGTGCGAGCAGGTGTTGATCACGGAGTGGATGGACGGCACTCCCCTGTCGGAGGTGATCGCGGACGGTACGCAGGAGCAGCGGGACCGTGCGGGACAGCTGTTGGCCCGCTTCCTCTTCTCGGGCCCGGCCCGCACCGGCCTCCTGCACGCTGATCCGCACCCGGGAAACTTCCGGCTGGTGCCGGACGACAAGCGCGGTTGGCGCCTGGGTGTCCTCGACTTCGGCACGGTGGACCGTCTGCCGGGCGGGCTGCCCTCGCCGATCGGCGAGGCCCTGCGGCTGACCATCGAGGGCGAGGCCGATGCGGTGTACGAGATGCTCCGTACGGAGGGCTTTGTGAAGGAGTCGATAGACCTGGACCCGGACGCGGTCCTGGACTATCTGCTCCCGATCATCGAACCGGCCGGGGCCGAGGAGTTCACCTTCGCCCGTGGCTGGATGCGCAGTCAGGCCGCCCGCATAGCCGACCCACGGTCCCCCGCCCACCAACTGGGCAAGCAGCTGAACCTTCCTCCGTCCTATCTCCTCATCCATCGGGTGACCCTGAGCACCATCGGCGTCCTGTGCCAGCTCGGCGCCACAGTCCGTCTCCGCGACGAACTGGAGGACTGGCTGCCGGGCTTCCTGACGGAGGAGGAGTTGGAGGACGAGGGCGAGTCGGCCGCGGAGGCGTGACAGACCATCGCTGCTCTGAGAGAGGCGGACCGGGACCGGGCAGGCCGCGGACTCACCGATACCGCGAATCCACCCGCCGGCATAGGGCTTGGGGGCTCACCACCAGGCTGAGTCCAGTCGGCCTTCGATGGCTCTCAGGTTCTCTCGGCCGCATCTCTCGCAGAAGTAGCGGTGCCTGCCGTTCTCGACGGAGCAGATCCACAGGGGCTGAGGGGCTTCGGCGGTGGTTCCGCAGCGGGCGCACACGAGGGTCTGGGGTCCTGTGGCGGAGCCGCTGTCGTCGTTGCCCCCGGAAAGACTCGTCACTCGGAGACGATATCTCCGCGGTCGGGTGATGCGTCGTCACCACGCACCACGGGGGCCGGTCCCTTCGGACCGACCCCCGCGAGGAGTCACCGTTGTCGGTGATTGTGATGTGCCTGTCTGGGCCGGTTCAGAGCGGCTGCCGTACGGCGGCTACTGCATGACGGCCATGGCGAGCGCACGGCGGGCGCGCATCGAGGCGCGCTCGGCCCGGCGCTGCATCCGGCGGGCGACCGCCAGGCGCATGGCCCGGCGCTCCTGCTCCGCTTGCTGCAGGCGCTCGTGCATATGCGCACGAGCCAGGGCTTCTGGCATGAGATGCATCTCTCGGGTCCTGTTCTGGCGTGAGGCGTTCGCACCGGTGGTGGTGAAGTCTGGAGTCGCGGAGCCTGTGGGCTCGCTCGTGGACGGCTTCATCGGGGCCTGCTTCTTGGGGTCGTGCGTCAGGGGGCGGTCGATGGTTCCGGTGATGTTCATGCCGTGACCGGGTTCTTGCGCGGGCGACCACGAGGCCGCTTGCGGGCAACGACGACACCCTGGACGAAGAGCTCGCCACCCCAGACGCCCCAGGGCTCACGCCGTTCCTTGGCGCCGGCGAGGCAGGCCTCGATCAGCGGGCAGGTGCGGCAGAGGGACTTGGCGTACTCGACATCGGCCGGCGACTCCGCGAAGAAGACCTCCGGGTCGTAGGAGCGGCAGGGGACGGGCACGCCGAGGTTCTCGATGGCGTCGTCGAGCGCGGTGAGCGCGGTGAGCGGAGTCAAGGTGGAGTCCTCCGTGAGGCGGGGCGGGGGGATCGTTTCGGAAGGCGGTACGGACGGGGCGTGCGCTTCGAGTTGCACGGTTCGTCTTCCTCGTCTGGTCGTTCCGGCCGGTGGGCCGGGTGGCGGCTGGTACCGGGTTCTTTTCTTGTCCCGAGGCCCCTTCGTTCTGAAGTCCCCGGTCGGGGACAAACAGAAGGGCCGCGGTTCCCGGATGGGGTTCCGCGGCCCTGAAGGCGCCGACCTGATCGTCGATCAGGTTGGATCACTCCAGGGTTCTGGCCCACGGAAGGCCCACATCTGGTGGTGCTGCGTCGTCTGCTTCCGGAATCCGGCACCGGCCGCCGCAAAGGCATAGGCATGCGCCTGTGCCACTACTGCTGCTTCCAGTGCCTTGGTCGGTCGCTCATTGCGCTCACGGACGGGAAGGCCCGAGAGAGGCAGGGAGGAGACCGGACGACCGCCGGCGATGGCGGACAGACCGGTGCCGCGGTTCGAGACGCCGAGCATGCACAGGGAGACGGCCGAGCGATCGGTCATTTTGACCGTGCTGATGAAGCTGGTGTTGATGCTGATCACTGGACTCGCCTCCTCTCGGCGTCTAAAGGGATCAGTGTGAACCGATCCGACGGATATGAAGTACATCACGAAACCGGGGCCTTCGAGAAGGCCGCCGTCCCCGTGGCTTAGAACCTATGGGGATTGCTGGGGCATGCGCAAACTATTTTTTCGACGAGTTCGTATCAGTCGCTCTCGTCCTCGCCCCCGGGCTCCCGACCTGCGCAGATGTCGAGAACATCAGCGCCGTACCGCTGGAGCTTACGGGCGCGGACACCGGAAATGCGACCCAGTTCAACCGGAGTGCTCGGCCCCGCTTCCGCGATGGCCATCAGGGTGCGGTCGGTGAAGACACAGAAGTCCGGCTGGCCGCTGAGCCGTGCCTGGACGGCCCGCCACTCGCGCAGACGCTCGTAGAGGGCCTCGTCCATGTCGGAGGGACAGTCCTCGCAGCGCATCAGCTTCATGTCGCCGGCGTCCCGCAGGGTCCGGCCGCAGACCCGGCAGCGGGCCGGCGTCCGGCTGGTGCGGCGCGGTGCGGGCGCGATGCCTCCGAGCACGAGGCTGCCGGCTCGGCCATCGGCCGAGCCCGGTTCGACGCCCCCGGGGCCGCTCGCACCGGTCCGGCCCGCCGTCGCGGTCGATCCGGGGCGCAGGCCGTCGAGGAAGCGGCTGGGACGCCGATTCGGGCGGGCGCCGGGTGAACGGGACAGCGCCCAGGACACGGAGAGCTGTTCTCGTGCGCGGGTGACGCCCACATAGAGGAGTCGTCTCTCCTCTTCGATCTGCTCGTCCGTCCTGGCGTAGGTGATCGGCACCATGCCCTCGGCGACTCCGACCAGGAAGACGACGTCCCACTCCAGGCCCTTGGCCGAGTGCAGCGAGGCGAGGGTGACGCCCTGGACGGTCGGGGCGTGCTGGGCGTTCGCCCGCTCGTCGAGCTCCGCCACCAGGTCGCCGAGTGTGGCGTCGGGCTTGGCCGAGGCGAAGTCCTGCGCGAGGTTCACCAGGGCCGCGAGCGACTCCCAGCGTTCTCTGACGGCGCCGGAGCCCGCCGGGGGTTCACCGGTCCAGCCCTCGCCGGACAGCACCGCCCGCACCTGTGAGGGGAGGTCGACGGCGTCCTCCAGGAGGGAGTCATTGCCCCCGAAGCGGGCCGCGGCTCTCAGCGCGGTCCCCGCCTTGCGGACCTCGGGGCGGTCGAAGAACCGCTCGGCGCCGCGCAGCTGGTAGGGCACTCCGGCGTCCGCCAGCGCCTGCTCGTAGGTCTCGGACTGGGAGTTGGTGCGGAACAGGACGGCGATCTCGCTCGCGGGGACTCCGGAGGCGATGAGGTCGCGGATACGGCGGGCGGCTCCCTCCGCTTCGGCGGGCTCGTCGGCGTACTCGGTGTAGCGCGGCTCGGGGCCCGCGGGACGCTGGGAGATCAGCTCAAGGCGGTGGTCGGCGGCTCGGCCACGGGCCTGGGAGAGCAGGCCGTTGGCGAGGTGGACGACCTGGGGGGTGGAGCGGTAGTCGCGGACGAGCTTGACGACGGTGGCGCCGGGGTGACGGAGGCGGAAGTCGAGCAGATGGTCGGGAGTTGCTCCAGTGAACGAGTAGATCGTCTGGCTGGCGTCGCCCACGACGCACAGGTTGTCCCGGTCGCCGAGCCAGAGATCGAGGAGGCGTTGCTGGAGCGGGCTGACGTCCTGGTACTCGTCGACCACGAAGTGCTGGTACTGGGAGCGGACCTGTTCGGCGATGTCGTGCCGGTCCTGGAGGATGCCGACCGTGAGCAGGAGGACGTCCTCGAAGTCGATGACGGAGCGCTGGCGCTTGAGGTCCTCGTAGGTGGCGTAGATCTGGGCGATCTCGGCCGGGTCGCCGGGTGCGGCACGGCCGGATTCGGCGGCGGCCGCGGCGTAGTCGGCGGGGACGGTCTGGGTGACCTTGGACCACTCGATCTCGGCGGTGGTGTCCCGTAGTTCGTTGCGATCGAGACGGATGCGGCAGGCGGCGGCCGCGTCGGCGACGAGTTGCAGCTTGCGGTCGATGATCCTCGGCATACCGCCGCCGACGGCCTTGGGCCAGAAGTACTGGAGCTGGCGCAGCGCGGCGGAGTGGAACGTCCGTGCCTGGACTCCGGCGGCGCCGAGTTGGCGTAGACGACCGCGCATCTCTCCTGCGGCCCGGTTGGTGAACGTGACGGCCAGCACACTGGTGGGCTGGAGCATCCCGGCACGGACCCCGTAGGCGATGCGGTGGGTGATCGCCCGGGTCTTGCCGGTGCCGGCGCCCGCGAGTACGCACACCGGCCCGTGCAGGGCGGTGGCCACCGCGCGCTGCTCGGGGTCGAGCCCTTCGAGCACCGCGTCGGCCGAGTCGGGGACCCGCGGGAAGAGGGTGGAGTGCGTTGCTGCTGTCACACGGCCATGCTGCCAGGTCGCACGAGACGCCCGGGCAGGTTGTCCACAGGCGGGGCCTCGCAGTCGTACTAATACGGCAGATGTGCGGGACACCGCGGCAGACCTCGCGGGTCGACGCGGCGGGTTTCCCTGGGCGACACGGCGGCGGTCACTCGGTTCGGTGCGGCAGGCGTCACGGGCCGGTTACGGGAATGGTGGACCTCTCGCGTACGTTCCTCCCACTGCGAGCACGCATTCGAGCCGTAACACCGTGAAGGAGCGCCAGAGACATGCAGGGCACTGTGACGATGTACAGCACCACGTGGTGCGGATACTGCCGTCGGCTGAAGAGCCAGATGGACCGTGAGGGCATCGCGTACACGGAGATCAACATCGAGCAGGACCCGGAGTCCGCGGCGTTCGTGGAGAAGGCGAACGGCGGGAACCAGACGGTGCCCACCGTCCTCTTCCCGGACGGTTCGACGCTGACCAACCCCTCGTTGGCGCAGGTCAAGCAGAAGATCGGCGTGTGAGGCGAGCCCCTGGGACGGGGCTCGCGCCCTAGCCGGTGTGCCCCCGTGTCGGCAGGGGCTTGCCGTACCAGAGTTCGATCAGTCGGGCCGCGATCGAGATGCCGTAGGGAGGCAGCACCTCCCCGGACTCGAACGCGGCCCGCAACTGTTCGCGGGAGAACCAGCGGGCCTCGTGTATCTCGTCGCCGTCCACGTCGATCTCGGCCGAGGTGGCGCGGGCCATGAAGCCCAGCATGAGGCTGGACGGGAAGGGCCAGGGCTGGCTGGCGACGTACTCGACATGGCCGACGGTGATGCCGACCTCTTCGTGGACCTCGCGGCGTACGGACTGCTCGATGGACTCCCCCGGCTCCACGAAGCCGGCGAGGGTGGAGAAGCGCCCCTCGGGCCAGTGGACCTGGCGGCCGAGGAGGATGCGGTCCTCGTCGTCCGTGACGGCCATGATCACGGCCGGGTCGGTGCGCGGGTAGTGCTCGGCGCCGCAGGCCGGGCAGCGGCGGATGTGGCCGGCCGCGGCGATGACCGTGCGCTCGCCGCAGCGGGAGCAGAAGCGGTGGGTGCGCTGCCAGTTCTCCAGGCCGACCGCGTGGGCCATGAGGCCGGTATCGCGCGCCGACAGCAGCATGCCCGCCTCGCGGAGCCCTGCGGGGCGCGCGGACTGGTCCATGCGCCCGGGGAGCGCGTCCTTCTGAAGTGCGAAGTAACTCACACCATCGGCATCGGTGCCCAGGAAGTAGCGGTGCGCCTCGGTGAGCGGTGCCTCGAAGGAGGGGGTCATGACGAGTTCGGTGGTGCCGTCCTGGGTCTCGTCGATGAGGACCTGGCCGCCGGAGACCACGAAGCAGCGGGTCGTGGGGTGGCTCCACGCCGCCGCCAGCCAGGCCTCGTCGAGCCGGTGGTGAGCGGCACGGTCGATACCGCTCGGGGCGGACAGCGCTATGGGTCGGTCGGCGGTGTGGTCGGTCCAGGTGGTCACGGGTGCTTCCAACTCCCCCGGTGAAACGGTGGTTTGGGTGGATGGTTCGGCGGGGCGTACGGCGGGCGGGTGCGCTGGGGTGGGGCGGGCCTACTTCAGTGTGCCTCGCGGGAGGTTTCGGACAGCTCGCCCCAGAGGTACGCACGGGCTTCGGCGCCCTTGAGGAGCAGGTCCAGCTCGGCCTTCTCGTCGGGGGCGTCCCAGCGGTCCTGTCCCGCGACCAGCTGGAAGGACAGCTTCACCATCGCCGAGGACGGGATGCTCGTCTTGCTGCCGGGGCCCTGGTAGCCGCCTCCGATGCCGTTGACCTCGGCGGTGGGGCGGGCCCGGACACGCTCCAGGGTGGTGTGTCCGGTCTCACCATTGGTCGCCTTGGACTTGGCCGTGCGCAGCCACTGCTGCTCGTCGAAGGGCAGCTCGGCGAAGAGTTCGCGCTCTCGGTCGGTGAGTTCGACGACGCCGTCGTAGAAGCCGGGCATCGTCACGCGCGCGTGCTCGTCGTGGAGGGCGGCGACCAGGCGGGCGTCCGCGGCGAGCCGCTCGGCGTGCTCCTCGACAAGGGCCAGGAAGTACGGGGAGCCGGGCTCCTCCTCACCCTCGATCAGCATCTTCAGGTGGACGGCGGGGGCGGTGCGGCCGGTGGTGGCGAGATGGGCGCGAACGCCGTGTGTGTGGAAGAACACCTGGCCCTTGTCGTCGGCGGCCCCGCGCGCGTGGAGGCGGTTTCCACGGATCACGGGCTCGAACGGCTCGGTGCCCCAGCCGTCCTCGCGGGCCGCGGGCTGGACGTCGTGGTGCCCGAAGACGAGGACCGTCGGGGCTTCGGGGTCCTCGCAGGGCCACTCGGCGAAGACAGCGGGGGCGCCCGGTGTCTCCCAGACCTCGGCGGTGGGGAAGCCCGTCTCCTTCAACTTGGCGGCGAGCCGGTCGGCGCTGCGCCGGACGTCGGCCGTGTGCCCGGGCTGGGCCGACACCGACGGGATGCGCAGCCATTCGACAAGGTCGTCGAGGAAGGCGGCACGGTGGTTGTCGATGTACGTACGGACATCGCTGACGGCACTGTCAACGGGCTGGCTCATGCTCACGAGCCTATAGGCCCGCACCGACATGCTGGTCCGGTGGTTCGTCGGTGGACGGCTCCGGCCCGTCCGGCGGCGGGGGCCGGTCGACGCCGGGGTCCGGCCCATCGGGACCGGGCTCCTCCAGGAGCAGCCGCTCCAGCGCGGCGCGGTCGGGCAGGTCCCCGGGGCGTACGACGTCGCCCGTGCGTACGTACAGGAAGGCGGCCCCGACCGACTCCGGGGGCACACCCTGCTGCTCGGCCCAGGCGAGCCGGTAGAGCGCGAGTTGGAGGGGGTCGGCGGTGCGGGTCCGGTTGGTCTTCCAGTCGACGATCTCGTACGTCGTCGTCCCGTCGCCGTCGCGGTCCTCGTAGACGGCGTCGATGCGGCCCCTGATGACGCGTCCGGCGATGTCGAGTTGGAAGGGGGCCTCGACCCGGTACGGGGTGCGCTGTGCGTAGGGCGTGCGTTCGAAGGCCTCCTTGAGGGCCTCCAGGTCCCGTTCGTCGACGATCTCGGCCTCGCTGCCGGGCAGCTCGTCGGGCTCCAGCATGGGCAGCCGCAGTGCTTCGAAGCGGGCCTCGACCCAGGCGTGGAATCGGGTGCCCCTACGGGCGGCGGGCTGGGGCGGGCGGGGCATGGGGCGCGCGATTTCCTGTGCGAAGCCGTCCGGGTCGGCGGCCAGGCGCAGCAGCTGCGAGGCGGTCAGCGAGGTCGGGAGGAGTACGTCGGTGACCTTGGCGCGGGCGCGCAGGAGTTCTCCGGCGAGGGCGTCCAGGTCGCGGTCCCAGGAGGCGATGGTGCGGGCCTCCTCGGGGGTCGGCTCGGATGGGTCGGGATGTCGGCGGGCATGCGGGACGGCGGGTGGGCGCCCGTCGCGGCCGGGGTCCGACCTGCCGTGGGCCGACATGCCGGGGTCGGCGTGCGGCACGCGCGCGTGGGGAGCCATGGCGGAGTCCGAGACGTCCGCCGGGCGGTGCGTCGCCCAGGAGTCCCAGTCGGAGGTGTCCTCCTCGAAGCCCTGGGACGGGTCGTCCGGGAAGTCGAGGCCCTCGGCGTGGTCGTCTGGGAAGTCGTCCACCGGTGGAGGCGGCCAGTCCGGGTCGTCGTAGGAGTGCGGGTCCGGAGCAGGGGCGGTGCCCGGGTGGCTGTCCTCCTGGGTGGCGACGCGTTCCAGGTGGGCCAGTACGGTCTCGGCGGCCGCGCGGCGGCGGGCCAGCGCCTTGTCGTCCAGCGGGAGCGGCCAGGCGTGCTCGGCGGAGGTCTTGTGCAGGGCGGGGTTCTCGGCGCCCTCCTCGGGTTCGTCGGCCCATGCCTCGATCTCGCCGTGCCCGACGGCGCAGTGGGCGTACAGCGCCTTGAGGAAGTCGGACGGCCCGCGTGGGCGCTTCTGGGACGGGCCCCACCAGTGGCCGGAGCCGAGGAGCAGGGAGCGGGGGCGGGTGAAGGTGACATAGCCGAGGCGGAGTTCCTCGGTGTGCTGGTGGTCCTTCATGGCCTCCTGGAATGCCTTCAGGCCCCGGGAGTCCCATGTGTCGACATCGGGGAGGGTGTCGGCGTCGCCGCGCAGTTCGTGCGGCAGGACTCTGCCCTGGGCGGTCCACTTCTCGCGGCCCTGGGTGCTCGGGAAGGTGCCGGTGACGAGGCCGGGGACGGCGACGACGTCCCACTCCAGGCCCTTGGACTTGTGGGCGGTGAGCACCTTCACGGTGTTCTCGCCGCCGGGCAGGGCGTTGTCGAGGCCCTTTTCGTACTGGGCGGCCGTGCGCAGGAAACCGAGGAACGCGAGCAGGGTGGCCTCGCCCTCGCTGTTGGCGGCGAAGGAGGCGGCGATGTCCAGGAAGTTGGAGAGCGTCTCCCGGCGGCGGGCGGCCAGGGCATGCGGGGAGGCGGACAGTTCGACTTCGAGGCCGGTGACGGCGAGCACCCGGTGGAGGACGTCCACGAGCGGGTCGGCGAGGGATCGGCGCAGGTCGCGCAGTTCGGTGGCGAGGCGGGCGAACCGCACGCGTGCGTCGGGCGAGAACGGCAGCCCGTCGTCCTCCCCCTCGGCCTCGATGGGCAGTTCGAGGAAGGTGTCGAGCGCGTCGGCGAGGGAGATCACCTCGGAGGGGTCGACGCCCTCGACGGCGGCGGCGAGCCGGCGGTCCGGGTCGTCCTCGGCGTCCACGCGCGCGTGCGACACGAGGAGCCTTGCCCGGCGGCCGAGGAGGGCGAGGTCGCGGGGGCCGATGCGCCAGCGCGGGCCGGTGAGGAGGCGGACCAGGGATGCGTTGGCGCCGGGGTCCTGGAGGACCTCGCAGACGGCGACGAGGTCGGCGACCTCGGGCAGGTGGAGCAGGCCGGAGAGGCCGACGACCTCGACGGGGATGTCACGGGCGACGAGCGCGCCCTGGATCTCGGCGAAGTCGGTGGCGGTGCGGCACAGGACCGCGATCTCACCGGGCTCCTTGCCTGTGCGCACCAGGTGGGCGATGGAGTCGGCGATCCAGTCCAGTTCCTCGGCGTGCGTGGGCAGCAGGGCGCAGCGGACCACACCGTCGCGTTCGGCTCCGGGGGCGGGCCTCAGTGCCTCCACGCCCGCGTGCATGGCCCGCAGGGGCTCCGCGAGACCGTTGGCGAGGTCGAGGAGACGGCCGCCGCTGCGGCGGTTCTCACTGAGGGACTGGCGCTCCGCCCGGGTGCCGTCCGCGTGGGCGAAGTGCTCGGGGAAGTCGTCGAGGTTGGCCACGGAGGCGCCGCGCCAGCCGTAGATCGCCTGGCAGGGGTCGCCGACGGCGGTCACGGGGTGGCCGGTGCCGCCGCCGAACAGGCCCGCCAGGAGGACACGTTGGGCGACGGAGGTGTCCTGGTACTCGTCGAGCAGGACCACCCGGAACTCGTCCCTCAGGACGCGGCCGACTTCGGGGAGTTGCGCGAGACGGGCCGACAGGGCGATCTGGTCGCCGAAGTCGAGGAGGTCGCGCGCGCGTTTGGCTGCGCGGTAGTGGCCGACCAGTTCGGCGAGTTCCCGTCGGGCGGCGGCGGCCTCGGGGACCTTGCGGAGGTCGGCGTTGGTGAGCTTGGCGCTCTCCAGGTCGCGCAGCAGTTCGGCGTCGTACGCGCGCAGTTCCTCGGGGCCGACGAGGTGCTCCGCGAGTTCGGAGTCAAGGGCGAGGAGGTCGCTGACCAGGTCCGGGAAGGAGCGAGTGAGAGCCGGGTACGGGCCGGGGGACTCCCGGAGCACGCGTGCGGCGAGTTGGTAGCGGGTCGCGTCGGCGAGCAGCCTGGAGGTGGGTTCCAGGCCGATGCGCAGTCCGTGGTCGGTGAGGAGGCGGCCAGCGAAGGCGTGGTAGGTGGAGATGACCGGTTCGCCCGGCGGGTTGTCGGGGTCGATGACGTCCGGGTCGGTGATGCCCGCCTTGACGAGGGCCTTGCGTACGCGCTCGGCGAGTTCGCCCGCCGCCTTGTTGGTGAACGTCAGACCGAGCACCTGTTCGGGAGCGACCTGTCCGGTGCCGACCAGCCAGACCACGCGCGCGGCCATCACCGTGGTCTTGCCGGACCCGGCTCCGGCCACGATCACCTGCGGGGCGGGCGGCGCGATGATGCAGGCCGTCTGCTCCGGGGTGAACGGGATGCCGAGGAGCTCCTTGAGCTGCTCGGGATCGCTGATACGGGCGGACATTCCAGAGAGGCTAGCGGCGGCCACTGACAGTGGATGCCGCGCTGCCCTGCGAGCGGGAAGAAGCGCTGGTCAGCAGCCGTGGCGGGGTGGACCACGCATGTCACTCGACGACGTGACGACCCTCCGGGCGGGCACTGCACGACGCCCGGAATGAGCAATGTGCACAATGCTGTCCCGCAGTTGGCGAGAAACGCTCGTCAAGTACTTTTCCTGCGGCGTTGGCCAGGAGTCCACCGATCCAGTCGCCCTCCAACGGTCCTTGGGCCTGCACCTTGGGGAGCGTCTCGCCGCCGTTCTTCTTGGCGGCGCCCTGCCGCAGTTGGACGAGTTCGGCCCCGCCCGGTTCCGGCCGCGCGCCTCCGAAGGGCTCGTCGACGGCGCCCTCCCGGACCGCGAGCTGGTAGACGGCGAGCTGGGGGTGTCGGTCGACTTCCGCGGCGCTGGGGGCCTGTTTGCCGGTCTTGAAATCGACCACATAGGCCCGGCCTTCGGCGTCGGTCTCCACGCGGTCCATGGAGCCACGGATGCGCACCTCGTAGTCGCCCGCTTCGAGGGTGACGTCGAAGTCGTGCTCACTGGCCACCGGAGAGCGTCCCGCGCGGAGGCCGCCTGAGTCGACGTGCCACTTAAGGAAGCGTTCGAGCGCCACGCGTGCGTGCTGCTTCTCCTGTTCCGACTTCCAGGGCGCGTCGAAGGCGAGCGCGTTCCACACGGAGTCGAGGCGCTCCATGAGGACGTCGAGGTCCGCCGGCGTGCGCCCGGAAGCGACCTCGTCGGCGAGGACATGGATGACGTTTCCGAAGCCCTGGGCGGCGGTCGCGGGGGCGTCGGCCTTCACCTCGCGGCCCAGGAACCACTGCAGGGCGCAGGTGTTGGCAAGCTGGTCGAGGGCGCTGCCGGACAACACGACGGGCTGATCGCGGTTCCTGAGCGGCGCCTTGCTCTCGGTGGGCTCGAACATGCCCCACCAGCGGTACGGGTGCGCCGAGGGCACCAGCGGGCGCCCGTCCTCGTCGGTCAGCGCGGCCAGCCGGGCCAGGCGGCGGGCGGCGGCCTCGCGCAAGGCGTCCGACACGCGCGGGTCGACGGTCGTGGCGCGCAGTTCGGCGACGAGGGCGGCCACGGACAGCGGGCGGCGGGGGCGGCCGGTGACGTCCTTGGGTTCGACGCCGAGTTCGGTGAGGAAGCGGGAGGGCTGGTCGCCGTCGTCCGCGGGTGCCTTCACCGCGGTGACGACGAGGCGTTCACGCGCGCGCGTGGCGGCCACGTAGAACAGGCGTCGTTCCTCCGCGAGCAGCGCTCCGGGAGTGAGCGGCTCCGCGAGGCCGTCGCGCCCGATGCGGTCCGCCTCCAGGAGGGAGCCACGTCGGCGCAGGTCCGGCCACAAACCCTCCTGGACGCCCGCGACGACGACCAGGCGCCACTGGAGGCCCTTGGAGCGGTGGGCGGTCATCAGACACACGGCGTCGGGGCGGACGGCTCGTCCGGTGAGCGTGTCGGCGGCAATGTCCTCGGCCTCGATCTCCGCCAGGAAGTTGAGCGCGCCGAGGCCACCCGTGCGCTCCTCCGCGCGGGCGGCGGTGGCGAACAGCGCGCACACGGCGTCGAGATCGCGATCGGCGTTGCGTCCGGCCGCGCCCCCGCGCTGGGCGGCCCGCTCCAGGCGCCGGGGCCAGGGGGTCCCGTCCCACAGGTTCCACAACGCCTCCTCGGCCGTGCCACCACCGGCGAGGCGCTCACGTGCCTTCCGCAACAGCGCGCCGAGACGTTGCGCGCCCCGCGCGTACGCCGGGTCGTGCGCCACCAGTCTCTCCGGCTCGGCCAACGCGCGCGCCAGCAGCTCGTCCGACGGCGCCGGAACGGCGTTGCCGCCCGCGCGCTCCTCCTCCCGGAGGGCTCGGCCGAGGCGGCGCAGATCGGCGGTGTCCATACCGGCGAGGGGCGAGGCGAGCAGCGCGAGCGCGGTCTCGGTGTCCAGCCAGGAGGGCTGTGGCTCGGGCGAGTCGGACGGTTCGTGGCGCTCGCCGGGCCCGGCAGCCGTTTCGGGCGCGTCAGCCGGGTCGGGCTCCGCGGCCGTTTGATCGCTGTCGCCCGCCTCCGCCAGCGCGACCGCCCTCAGGGCGGTCAACAGGGGCTGTACGGCCGGTTCGTGGCGTAGGGGAAGATCGTCGCCGTCGATCTCCAGGGGGACGCCGGCGGCGGTGAGGGCACGGCGCATGGCGGGGATCGTGCGGGCGCCTGCGCGCACCAGGACGGCCATCTCGCTCCAGGGGACGCCATCCTCCAGGTGGGCCCGGCGCAGGATGTCGGCGATGTTGTCCAGTTCGGTGCCCGGGGTCGGGAACGTACAGACCTCGACGCGGCCGCCGTCCCGTACGGGCTTCAGCTCGCGGTGGGCCCGTACCTTCTCGGCGGGCAGACGGGTGAGCGGCATGCGCTGGGTGAGCAGGCGGGTCGCGGCGAGCAGGGCGGCCGTCGAGCGGCGGGAGGTCCTGAGGACCGCGACCGGGGCCGGGCGCCCGCCCGCGCGCGGGAAGGCGACCGGGAACTCCAGGATGCCGTTCACGTCGGCACCGCGGAAGGTGTAGATCGACTGGTCGGGATCGCCGAAGGCGACCAGCGTGCGTCCGCCGCCCGCGAGCGCCCTCAGCATGCGTACCTGTGCCGGATCGGTGTCCTGGTATTCGTCGACGTAGACCGCGTCGTATCGCGCGGCCAGTTGCTCGGCGACACCGGGGCGGCCCGCGAGGAGTACCGCGCGGTGGACCAGTTCCGCGTAGTCGAGGACGCCTTGGAGGTCGAGGACGTCGAGGTACTCGGCGAGGAAGGTGGAGGCCGCCAGCCAGTCGGGGCGGCCGATGCGGGCAGCGAAGGCCCTCAGGTCGTCGGGCGCGAGGCCCAGTTCGCGACTGCGGGCGAGAACCGCGCGGACCTCGTCGGCGAAACCGCGTGTGGTGAGGCAGGCGCGAAGTTCGTCCGGCCAGCGCACATGGGCGAGGCCGAGGCGCTCCAGGTCGGGCTGGCCCGCGAGGAGTTCACGGACCGCGACGTCCTGTTCGGGGCCGGACAGCAGCCTGAGCGGTTCGACGAACAGGTCGCTGTCCTGGTGGGCGCGGACCAGGGCGTAGCAGAACGAGTGGAAGGTGGTGGCCTGAGGAGCCCGCGCCGCGCCCATGCGCAGGGCCATGCGGTCGCGCAGTTCCATGGCCGCCTTGCGGCTGAACGTCAGCACCAGGACACGCTCGGGGTCGACGCCGCGGCCGATCCGGGCCGCCACGGACTCGACCAGCGTGGTCGTCTTGCCGGTGCCCGGACCTGCGAGTACGAGCAGCGGGCCGGTTTCGTGGTCAACCACGCCGCGCTGCTCGGCGTCCAGATCAGGGGGGTCCATTCGGGTCGGCGGCGTACGCACCAGCCTGTAAGCGCCACGGCTCCCCTGTCGCACCTGGGTGTGCGACAGGCGCCTGGTGGAGGAAGAGGAGCTCACGTGGTTCGCCGGTCCTGGTGGGTGTGCGATGTGTCACTGGCGGCGCGGGGCGCCGACATCGGGGGTTGGTGGGGCAGTGGATGGGACGGCCCCTGCTCGGTGGGGGGTGGCCGCGGGGTGAGGGAGACACGCGCAGCCGACGCTACGCCGACGGGTGGTGTGGAAGCGGAGCTTCCCCTTGTTCCCTCCCGACTCATGCGGCACCCGCGTCCCTCGCCCCACGAACGTACGGCATGTCGGCGACGTGCCCCGATTCCCCCGAACGGCCCAGCGCTCACGCTCCGGGCCGTCGGCGGCCGTGCGCCGTCAGGTGTGGCCCGCCGCACGCGCGTGGCCGTCCCATCGGGCGCGCTTCATGTCGATACGGGGCACATGGCCCTCGGCGGCGCGGCTCGCCTCACGCAGAGGGGTGCCCTCCGCTCGGTAGCGGTCCAGGGCTCTCAGCTCATGACCGGGGAGCAGGACGCCGTCCGCGCGGACGACCCGCCACCACGGCACGGCTCCCCCGTAGAGGGCCATCACCCGGCCCACCTGGCGTGGGCCTCCCTCCTCCAGCCACTCGGCGACGTCCCCGTAGGTCATGACCCGGCCGGGCGGGATCAGCTCGGCGACCTCCAGGACCCGCTCCGCGTATTCCGGCAGGGCGTCCGCCGGAAGGCTCTCCTCGCTCATTCGGCCCATCCTGCCCCACCCCACCGACAATGGGACATGGCGACCGATGCGTGCGTCCCTCGCCCCGGCGACGGTCTTCGGGCAGACTGTGCGCCCCCGCCATTGCACCCTGATGCCCCTGTGTGCCCTCCGGGCATGCCACCATCGTGCGGGCGGTGATCGGTGATACGAGACCAAGAAGAGACGATGAAACAGCAGAGTGTGCACCCCGACGACGCGGCGGGCACCTCTGACGTCTCGTCGCGCCCGGACGCCTCCCACAGGGATGACAGGGCCACGGACGCGACCTCCCGGAAGGAGCCCGGTAAGAGTCCCGGTAAGACTCCGGAGACCACCCCTCCCTCGGGCCAAACGGCCTCCCCCAGGACATCCGGAAAGAAGAAATCGCAGGTCGGACAGGGCGAGAATGAGCCGGACGAGGCCCATGCCGACGAGGTCGAGGGCGATGAACCGCTGCTCCCCGCGCGCGTGCACCGTCCCTCCGACCTCATGCGGCTCTCGGTCGGCATCCTCGGGATCATCCTGCTGCTGGCGATCGCGGCGTTCGCGCACGGGACCACCTCAGGGCTCGAACAGGACATCAACAAGGGGACGGGGCAGGCGCCCGACCTCCTGATCAAGCTCGCGGGCCTCGGGTCCAGCATCGCGATCCTGCTGGTGCCGGTCGCTTTCGCGATCGAACGGCTGATCAAGCGGGACGGGCTGCGCATCGCCGACGGTGTGCTCGCGGCGGTCCTGGCGCACGGGGTGACGCTGGCGACCGATCTATGGGTGGCGCGTGCCGCCCCGGACTCGATCCAGGAGGCGCTCACCCAGCCCTCCCCCGGCGACATCCACGCCCTCACAGACCCCGTGCACGGCTATCTCGCCCCGGTCATCGCATACATGACAGCCGTGGGGATGTCCCGCAGACCCCGCTGGCGCGCGGTGCTGTGGATCGTCCTCCTGCTCGACACGTTCTCCATGCTCGTCGCCGGCTACACGACCCCCTTCTCGATCATCCTGACGGTGCTGATCGGCTGGACGGTCGCCTATGGGACGTTGTACGCGGTCGGCTCGCCGAACGTACGGCCCACCGGCCGGACGCTGATGGCGGGTCTCAGGCGGGTGGGCTTCAAGCCGGTCAGCGCGGCCCGCGAGGACGCCGCCGAGACGTCCGAGAGCGGCGACCGGGGCCGCAGGTACTTCGTGACCCTGGAGGACGGCCCGCCCCTGGACGTCACCGTCGTCGACCGGGAGCAGCAGGCACAGGGCTTCTTCTACCGGGTCTGGCAGCGGCTGACGCTGCGCAGCATCACCACGCGCCGCAGCCTGCAGTCGCTGCGCCAGGCCCTGGAGCAGGAGGCCCTCCTCGCCTACGCGGCCATCGCGGCCGGCGCCAACGCGCCCAAGCTGATCGCGACCTCCGAACTCGGGCCGGACGCCGTGATGCTCGTCTACGAGCACACCGGTGGGCGCACGCTGGACTCCCTGGCGGACGACGAGGTCACCGACGATCTGCTGCGCGACACCTGGCTCCAGGTGAAGGCCCTGCAGTCGAGGCGCATCGCGCACCGCAGGCTCGTGGGCGACGCGATTCTGGTGGATCGTTCCGGCAAGGTGATCCTCACCGATCTGCGTGTCGGAGAGATCGCGGCCGGCGATCTGGTCCTGCGTATGGACGTCTCCCAACTGCTGACGACGCTGGGGCTGCGGGTGGGCGCCGAGCGCGCGGTGGCCTCGGCGGTGGGCGTGCTCGGGCCCGACGTGGTCGCCGACTGTCTGCCGATGCTCCAGCCCATCGCGCTGTCGCGCTCCACGCGCGCGACGCTGCGCAGACTGGCCCGGGAACGGGCGGAACGCGAGCGCGAAGCGGTCCTGGAGGCGTCCCAGCTGGCCAAGCAGGCCCGCGCGGAAGAGCACGAGGAGCACAAGGTTGCCGCCGGGCCGGCCAAGGCGGACAAGAAGGCGGTACGCGCCGAGCAGCGGGCCGAGAAGCGGACGATCGACGAGGCCCTGGAGGGAGCCCGCGAGGAAGACCTTCTCACCCAGATCCGCCACCAGGTGCTGCTGATCAGGCCCCAGGCACCGGTCGAACCGGCCCGCCTGGAGCGGGTCAGGCCCCGCACGCTGATCAGTCTGATCGCGGGTGCCATCGGCGCGTACTTCCTGCTGACCCAGCTCACCCACATCGAGTTCGGGCCGCTCATCCGGAACGCCGAGTGGGGCTGGGTCGCCGCCGCGGTGTTCTTCTCCGCGCTGAGCTATGTCGCGGCGGCGATGGCCCTGCTGGGCTTCGTACCGGAACGCGTCCCCTTCCTGAGAACCGTGGCGGCGCAGGTCGCCGGGTCGTTCGTGAAGATCGTGGCGCCGGCCGCGGTGGGCGGCGTGGCGCTCAACACGCGCTTCCTGCAGCGTGCGGGGGTGCGGCCCGGGCTCGCGGTGGCGAGTGTGGGCGCGTCGCAGTTGTTCGGTCTCGGCTGCCACATCCTGATGCTGCTCGCCTTCGGCTATCTGACCGGCACCGAGAAGACGCCGTCCCTGTCGCCGTCCCGCACGGTCATCGCGGGCCTGTTGACGGTCGCGGTGCTCGTCCTGGTGGTGACGTCGATCCCGTTCCTGCGCAAATTCGTCGTCACGCGCGTGCGGTCGCTCTTCGCCGGTGTCGTACCGCGCATGCTGGACGTGCTGCAGCGACCGCAGAAGCTGATCACGGGCATCGGAGGAATGCTCCTGCTCACCGGCTGCTTCGTGATGTGTCTGGACGCCTCGATCCGTGCTTTCGGCGACGAGACCGCCTCGATCAGCATCGCCAGCGTCGCCGTGGTCTTCCTCGCGGGCAACGCACTGGGGTCCGCGGCGCCGACGCCGGGCGGTGTGGGCGCGGTCGAGGCCACGCTGACCGTCGGTCTGATCGCCGTGGGCCTCCCCAAGGAGGTCGCGGCACCGGCGGTGCTGCTGTTCCGTCTGCTGACCCTGTGGCTGCCGGTCCTGCCGGGGTGGCTGGCCTTCAACCAGTTGTCGCGCAAGGAAGCGCTGTAGCCGGTGCAGGGAGCCTCACGCGCGCGTGTGAGGGGCGGCGACGATGGTCTGTTCCGGGAGGGCGCACGCGCGTGAAGGCGGTTCCGTGCGAGGCGTCCTCAGTGGCTCACCCGCACGGCCCGTGCCCCGAGCGCGCGGTGGCGGGCGGCTCCACGATGAAGGCATGCCCCGCCCTCTCCGTCTGCGCGCCGCCGCCATGAGCGCCACCGCCGTGCTGTTGTCCTCCCTGGCGGTGGGCTGCGGTGACGGCGAGACCAAGGGCGAGGACGAGGAGCTGACGGCCCAGAAGCTCAGTTGGAAGGACTGCCCGGCACCGTCGGCGTCCGAGGGCGGCGGTCCCGCGCCCTCCCCGCCGACCGGCGGCGGCGCCTGGCAGTGCGCGACCATGAAGGCGCCCCTGGACTGGGACGACCCGGATGGCGACACCATCGACATCGCGCTGATCCGCGCCCGGTCGAGCGGCCCGGGGAACAAACGCATCGGCTCACTCGTCTTCAACTTCGGCGGCCCGGGCCTCTCGGGCGTCAAGACCCTCCCCTCCTTCGGCGACGACTACGCGGAACTGCGCACCCGCTACGACCTGGTGAGCTTCGACCCACGTGGCGTCGGCCGCAGCGCGGGCATCGAGTGCGAGGACGACAAGCAACTCGACGAGTACTTCGAGCAGGACGGCACACCGGACGACGCGGCCGAGCGCGAGCAACTCGTCGACGGCACGAAGACGTTCAACGGGGCCTGCGAGAAGAACTCCGGCAGGACCCTGCCGCATGTCCGCACCACGGACGCGGCCCGCGACATGGACCTGATGCGTCAGGTCCTCGGCGACGACAAGCTCCACTACTTCGGCTTCTCCTACGGCACCGAACTCGGCGGCGTCTACGCCCACCTGTTCCCCGAGAAGGTGGGACGGGCGGTGTTCGACGCGGTCGTCGACCCCACGCAGAACGACGAGCAGGGCGCCCTCGGACAGGCCGAGGGCTTCCAGCTCGCGCTGGACAACTACGCCGAGGACTGTGTCTCACAGACGCGGGAATGCCCGGTCGGCGACACCGTCCAGAATGTCGAGAACCGGATCATGCAGTTGCTCAGGGACCTCGACCGCGAGCCGATCCAGGGCGTCTTCCCCCGCGACCTCACCGAGTCCGCCGCACGCAACGGGATCGCCCAGGCCCTGTACTCCCAGGACCTCTGGCAGTACCTGACCGAAGGACTTGAACAGGCGTACGACGGGGATGGGCAACTGCTGATGCTGCTGTCCGACTCGTTGAACGGGCGCAACGAGAACGGCGAGTACAGCAACCTCGCTGCGGCGAACGTCTCCATCAACTGCGCGGACAGCAAGCCCCGCTACACCACCGAGAACGTCGAGGCGAAGCTTGCCCGGTTTCGGACCGCCTCGCCCGTGTTCGGCGAATGGCTGGCCTGGTCCATGCTCAGCTGCACCGACTGGGTCGTCGAAGGCGCGGCGGACCATCCCGACGTGAGCGCGGGCGGCTCGGCCCCGATTCTCGTGATCGGCAACACCGGCGACCCGGCGACACCGTACGAGGGCGCACGAAGGATGGTGGGGGCGCTCGGTGCGGGAGTCGGTGTCGAGCTGACGTACAAGGGGCAGGGGCACGGTGCGTACGGCAGCGGGAACGACTGCGTGGAGTCGGCCGTGAACGACTACCTGCTGGCGGGGAAGGTACCGGGGTCCGGCACAGTCTGCTCGTAAAAGCGCAGGTCAGAAAGTTATCCACAGGCCGCAACGCGTTCACGGCGACCCGCATACGATGGCATGACATCCGACGGGGACATACGGCGGGCGGTACCACGAGGGGGGAAGCACTCATGGCGCGTTATCTACGGGCGGCGGCTCTGGCCGCGGCGGCGGTGCTCGTCGCCGGCTACAGCGGCGGCATGGGCGACGGCTCGGAGGATCGGGCGCAGGAAGGGGCCGACGGAAAGGGAGAGTCGGCCTCCGGACCAGCTCCCCAGCGGCTCGACTGGGGGAAGTGCGAGGCGACGTCGGAGGCTCCCGCGCCGGGCGATGACTGGCAGTGCGCGACGCTGAAGGTCCCCCTGGACTACGCGAAGCCGGACGGGGAGACGATCGGGCTGGCGCTGATCCGCAGCAGGGCGACGGGCGACGAGAGCGAGCGCCTCGGCTCGCTCCTGTTCAACTTCGGCGGGCCCGGTGGCTCCGGCGTCTCCATGATGCCGTCGTACGCGGGCCTGGCGGGCGATCTGCACAAGCGGTACGACCTGGTGAGCTGGGACCCGCGCGGGGTCGCTCGGAGCGAGGGGGTGCGCTGCCGCAGCGACAAGGAGATCGCGTCCGCCGAGACGGTGGACGCCACACCGGACGACACCACCGAGGAGACCGCGTTCTTCAAGGACGCGGCCGGATTCGGCGACGGCTGCGAGAAGGCGGCGGGCAAGCTGCTGGCGCATGTCTCGACCGCCGAAACGGCCCGTGACATGGATCTCATGCGCCAGGCCCTCGGCGACGACAAGATGCACTACTTCGGCATCTCGTACGGCACCGAGCTGGGCGGCGTCTACGCCCATCTGTTCCCGAAGAACGTGGGACGCCTGGTGCTCGACGCGGTGGTCGACCCGACCGCCGACACGGTGGGCCATGCGAAGAACCAGGCTCAGGGTTTCCAGCGGGCTCTCGACAACTACCTCAAGTCGACCGGCCAGGACCCGGAAACGGGCACTCGGAAGATCGCGGACCTGCTGGATCGGATCGACGCCGAGCCGCTGCCCACGTCGTCCGGCCGTGAGCTCACCCAGACGCTGGCGACCACCGGCATCGTCCTGCCCCTCTACAGCGAGCAGAGCTGGCCCACGCTGACCAGCGCGCTAGACGCCGCCGAGGACGGCGACGGCACCGAGCTGCTCGCGCTCGCCGACGGCTACAACGAGCGTGAGCCCTCGGGCAGCTACGGCACGACGACCCACTCCCAACGGGTCATATCGTGCTTGGACCAGAAGCAGCGGCCGACGGCGCGGGAGACGAAGAAGCTGTTGCCCGAGTTCCGGGAACTCTCACCCGTCTTCGGCGAGTACCTGGGCTGGGACACCGCGGGCTGGTGCCACGACTGGCCGGTGCCGGGCCTGAGCGACTCGCCCGAGGTGAGCGCACCGGGTGCCGATCCCGTCCTCGTGGTGGGCAACACCGGGGACCCGGCGACTCCGTACGAGGGCGCGCCGAAGATGGCGGCGGAGCTCGGCGAGGGGGTCGGTGTGGTGCTCACCTGGAAGGGCGAGGGCCATGGGGCGTACGGCAGCGGCAGCACCTGTGTCGACTCGACTATCGACGCGTATCTGCTGGAGGGGACGGTGCCGAAGGACGGCAAGATCTGCGCGTAGCGCGGTCCGACGGGCCGCTCGGCTCTTCGCGGGCCGACCGGTGGGCGGCAGCGGAGAGGGGCCCGCACGCGTGGTGCTGAGCCCCTCTCGGGAAGGCGTGGGCCCGGAGGGCCTGTGCCTAGTAGACCGGCTTGTGCGGCTCGATCTGGTTGACCCAGCCGATCACGCCGCCACCGACATGGACCGCGTCGGAGAAGCCCGCGGACTTCAGGACCGCGAGGACTTCCGCACTACGGACACCCGTCTTGCAGTGCAAGACGATCTTCTTGTCCTGCGGGAGACCCTCCAGGGCGGTGCCCATGAGGAACTCGTTCTTCGGGATCAGCCTGGCGCCCGGGATGGAGACGATCTCGTACTCGTTGATCTCGCGGACGTCGATGATCTCGATGTTCTCGCCCTCGTCGATCCATTCCTTGAGCTGCTTGGGAGTGATCGTGGAACCGAGAGCCGCCTCCTGGGCCTCCTCGGAGACGACGCCGCAGAAGGCCTCGTAGTCGATGAGTTCGGTGACGGTCGGGTTCTCGCCGCAGACCGCGCAGTTCGGGTCCTTGCGGACCTTGACCTGGCGGTACTGCATCTCCAGGGCGTCGTAGATCATCAGGCGGCCGACCAGCGGCTCGCCCGTGCCGGTGAGGACCTTGATGGCCTCGGTGACCTGGATGGAGCCGATGGACGCGCAGAGCACACCGAGGACACCGCCCTCGGCGCAGGAGGGGACCATGCCCGGCGGCGGGGGCTCCGGGTAGAGGCAGCGGTAGCAGGGGCCGTGCTCGGACCAGAAGACCGAGGCCTGGCCGTCGAAGCGGTAGATCGAACCCCAGACGTACGGCTTGTTCAGCAGCACGCAGGCGTCGTTGACCAGGTAGCGGGTGGCGAAGTTGTCCGTGCCGTCGACGATCAGGTCGTACTGGCTGAAGATGTCCATCACGTTCTCGGCCTCAAGCCGCTCTTCGTGGAGGATCACGTTCACGTACGGGTTGATGCCGAGGACGGAGTCACGCGCGGACTCGGCCTTGGAGCGGCCGATGTCGGCCTGGCTGTGGATGATCTGGCGCTGCAGGTTCGACTCGTCGACCTCGTCGAACTCCACGATGCCGAGCGTGCCGACGCCCGCGGCGGCCAGGTACATCAGCGCCGGCGAGCCCAGGCCGCCGGCGCCCACACAGAGCACCTTGGCGTTCTTCAACCGCTTCTGCCCGTCCATCCCGACGTCGGGGATGATCAGGTGGCGGGAGTACCTGCGGACCTCGTCTACGGTGAGCTCGGAAGCGGGCTCGACCAGGGGTGGCAGCGACACGGGGACTCCGTTGGTCGGTCAATCACTACAGTTGTTCTCCCCGTAACACTGCCACGCCCTTTTTCATTCCGAGACACCCGTTCCAACCAGCGAGACGATTTCGTCCCAGTAGCCGGGCATCGTCTCCCAGGGGTCGGTTCGGCCGCCACGATCGGTGCGGTCGGTGAAGTAGATCGTGGCGGCGCCCTGCCAGCGGGCGATGCGCAGGGCCTCGTCGAGGTGGCCGCGGGGGATTCCGTGGACGAAGTGGCAGAACCGCTCGGGCGGATGGTCGGCGGTCCATTCGGCCACCTGAGACCAGCGGTATTCGCTCCAGGGCCCGGCGAAGGTCACCAGTTGGTCGGCGCAGTCGACATATCCGGGGTGCGGGTGGCTGCCGTGACCGAGGACGATGTGGCCGCCGCCGAGAAGGGCGCGGAGCTCGCTGACCGCGCGGTGGACGTCGGGGAGGGCGCCGGGCTCGGTGGGGCAGCGGTCGAGGAGATAGCCGTCGACCTGATACCAGTCGCGATAGCGGTGCGCGTCGGCAAGGATCTCGGCGAGGGCGCGGGCGCCGTAGGTCACCGCGAGATGGCCGAGGACCCGGACGCCGGCGCCTCGCAGTCGTCCGGCGGCTTCCAGGCAGTGCGGGTCGGGGCGGGTGCCGGGGCCGTCGGAGACATCGAGGACGGCCCAGTGCAAGGGGGTGCCGGGGCGGGTGAGTTCGCCCCATTCCAGGGGAGCGACAAGGGGGTGGGCGTAGCCGGGGATGCCGAAGCCGAGGCTTAAGCCGGTGCTCGCGATGGCGGAGGGGGCCGAGGTCAGATACGGCATGCCGCCTCCATCCAGATGTCGGCGAGGGACTCCTCCAGGTTGATGCGGGGGCGCCAGCCGAGTCGGTCGCGGGCGGTGCGGACGTCGGCCTGCTGCCAGCTGCCGCAGCCGTCCGGGTAGGGGTAGTTGACGGGGCCGGCGTGGTCCGGGTCGGGGCGGGGGTGGCCGATGGTCGCCCGGATGGGTCCGGGTGGGGCGTCGAGTTCGTGGAGGGCGCCGCCGTAGCCGGCCACCCGGGCGAGGACGGCGGCGGCGTCGCGGAGGCGGACGGCGCGGCCGGAGCCGATGTTGATCACGCCCTGGGCGGCGGATAGGGAGGCGGCATGGACGGCGCGGGCGACATCGCGGACGTCGATGAAGTCGCGTTGGACGCCGAGGCCGCCGAGTTTGAGTTCGCCGTCGCCGGACTGCATGGCGCGGCGCATGGCTTCGGCGAGGCGGCCGAGCGGGGAGCCCGCGGGGGTGCCGGGCCCGGCGGGGGAGAACACGCGGAGGACGACGGCGTCGAGGCCGGAGCCGAGGACGAGTTCGGTGGCGGCGAGTTTGCTCACCCCGTACGGGCCGCCGGGGCGGGGCACGGCGTCCTCGGCGGTGGAGGAGCCGGGCTGGCTGGGGCCGTACTCGGCGCCGCAGCCGATCTGCACCAGGCGGGCTCCGCAGCCGCTGCGGCGGAGGGCCTCGCAGACGGTGGCGACGGAGACGGTGTTGTGCCGGGTGAGTTCGCGGGCGCCGCCGCGGGTTGCTCCGGCGCAGTTGATGACGACGCCAGGGTGGACGGCGTCCAGGAAGCGGGTGAGCGCGCCGGGACTGCCGGTGGCGAGGTCGAAGCGTACGTCGGCGTCGTCGCCGCGGCCGAGCGCGGTGAGTTGGACGGCCGGGTCGGCGAGCAGACGTTCGGCGACGAAGCGGCCCAGGTATCCGTTGGCTCCGATCAGCAGGACCCTCATCGGGCGGCTCCCGGGGCGGGCTCTCCGGTTCGGGAGGTGATCATCTGGCTTTCTCCTTATGGGGTGGTGCCGTGTGTGATGAGAGACCCGCGGTGTCGGCCCCGCGGGATGAGGCGCTCGGGGCGAAGGGCCCCGGCGCGTGGGTCGGGCTCGGCAGTGGGCGGCGCGGTGTGGCGCCCGGGGCCGGGCGCGAGGTCGGGTGGGGGTTTCCGGAGGGCGTGGGGTCAGGGTTCCCCGGAGGGCTGGGTGTGGGCCGAGGCCCGGGTGAGCGTTCGGGTGGCGTGGACGAGCAGGGTGAGAGCGGCGGCGGAGCACACCAGGGCCGGGACGGCGCCGGGTCCCCAGGTGGCGACGACGGTCTCGACGGGGACGGACAGGAAGGAGCAGCCGGGCAGACGGCTCGCGAAGACGGTGGCCACCGCGAGTGCCTCGGTCAGGGCCGCCGTGCGCAGGACGATCGCCGGGAGGTGGGGGAAGCCGCGTGCGGTGAGGAGACGGGCGAACAGGAGGAGCGCGCCGAGGGTTCCCGCTCCGGCGTACGCGGCGCGTTCGTCCAGGAGTGCGCCGCACAGGGCGAGCAGGGCGGCGAGGGCGCACAGGTGGAGGGCGAACACGCCGAGGAGCAACGGCTTCATGGAGTCGGCGAAGTCGGCGAGGCCCCGGCTGGCGGCGAGTTTGCGGCGGGCGCGTACGGAGAGGAGGTGGGCGCACCAGGTGGCGGGGGCGCAGGCCAGGGCGAGGGCCAGCACGGGTGCGGTGGCCAGGGGCCAGGGTCCTTGGGGGCCGCCGTCGAGTCCGGCGGCGAGCAGTCCGTCGCCGAGGAGGGCGTAGCCGATCAGCCAGCAGGTCCAGATGCCGGCGCGGTTGGCCGTGCCGGGCGGGGTGCGCAGGGGGCCGCGTCGAAGGGCGGTGCGTAGTCCGAGCGCGACGGCCAGTGCGCCGGCCGCGGCGACGGCGGCCACGAAACGGGGTTGCCCTTCGACGAGCCGCGTCCCGACCACGGCGGTGGCGCACAGGGCGCCGGGCAGCAGGGCGAGCACCGCCCATCCCTTGCCGCCGCCGCTGAGTGCACTCGTGCCGGGTCCGCTGTCGACGGCCGGTTCACATTCGGGAGGCGTATCGCCGTCGCGGGGTACGCGCGCGTACATCTCCTCGGCGAGCGAGAACACGTCCCGGTGCCGGAAGCGGGTGGCCGTGCGGTCGGTGACTCCGTGCGCCTCCAACCCGGCGGCGATCTCCAAGGGGTCGACCGCCCGCTCGCACAGTTCCCGGTGCCGATACATAAGGGCTTTGACGGGGTCGACGACTCCGCGGTGAGGGGTGGGGGGCGGTTTGGAGGTGGATGTCGGCTCGGGGGCGGCTGTGGTTGGGGCGCCGTCGACCACCGGACGCGCTGCGACGGGTGCGTCCCTCTTGCCGGGTGCCGCCACGGGAGCGGGATCGGAGGGGGGCGGGTCGAGCGTGGCTGTCGGTCCGGGGGCAGCCGTGAGGGGAGGAGCCCCTTCGGGGTCGAGGGAGGCCTCAGAGGAGGAAGCCCCCGACCACCCCGGCTCCCCCAACCCGTCCAACCTCAGTTCGCCGCTCACCACGCCCCCTCCCCCGCAGGCACCGGCGCCCCGGGCCACGCCGAAGGAACCGCAGCGCCGGCCGAACATCCGGGTGCCGTCGCCGGACGAACCGCCGGCCGAGCCGCACCCTCCTCCGAAGGAGGCACCGCGGCGGCCTGGGCCGACCCGCCCAAGCCAACCTCCGCCCCCCGCCCCGAAACGGTGGCCCGCACCGGCGCCCCCGCCGCCCAGCTCGGTCGTCCGACCGCGGCTTCGCCGAGGCCCGCCCCACCGGCAGTGCGCGGCACCTCGGCACCCCCCGCCACCCCGGCAGCCCCCGCCCCACCAGCAGCACCCGACACCCCGGCAGCCCCCGCCACACCAGCGGCACCCGCAGCCCCGCCCTCTCCCGCCACCCCAGCGACCCCCGCGACGCCGACCACGCCCCTGGATACCCCCGGGGCGCCCGCCATCCCGGCCACCCCCGCCACGCCGGCGACGCCCAAACCCCCCGGTCGCAAGCGCGACGAGGCCCAACGTCCGGGTACATGAGCCTCGGCCGGGGTGCCGAAGGGCAGCGGCTCGCCGGTGTCGTCCAGGACGAGCTTGCGTACTGGCGCGTGGGAGACGATCTCCAGGTAGATGCCACGGAACGCGGCGACGTTCTGTTCGACGGTGAACAGCTCAAGCGCGCGGGCGCGCGCGGCGGCGCCCAGGCGTGCGCGGCGCTCGGGCTCACGCAGCAGTGCCACGCACGCCTCGGCGAGCGCGCGCGGATTGCGCGGTGGGACGACGAGCCCCGTACCGCCGATGACCTCCACCACCGCCCCCACATCGGTGGACACGGTCGGCCGTCCGCAGAACATCGCTTCGACCAGGCTGATCGGAAACCCCTCGACCACACTCGACAGCACCACGACCGCCCCCGCCGCGTACGCCTCGGCCAGATCGGGAACGGCGGGCTCACCGATCTCCTCGAAGGAGACGGGGTTGTCGCCGACGGCGTGCACACCGTCCGCCTCGTCGGGGAAGAGTTGCGCGGCCAGCGCCCGGCAGTGGCCCAGATAGGCGGTGCCCTCAGCGCCCGCCGCCGCTCCGACGATCCTCAGCCGCGCCCTCGGCTCGGCCCGTCGGATCTCGGCGAAGGCGTGCAACAGGGAGATCAGATCCTTGGCCGGCTCGATCCGGCCGACCCACACCAGCGTGTGCGGCTCCGCGCCCTCCGGTGACTCGCCCACGTCCGCGAAGCGGGAGGCGTCCATGCCCGGGTAGACGGTACGGATCTTGGCGCGGTCGGCGCCGCAGCGCTCCTGCCAGCGCCGGGCATGGGTGTTGCCGGGCGTGAGACAGACGGCCTTACGGTAGACCTCGGCGGTCAACTGCCGATGAAAGGCCGCGAGCAACGCCCGCACCGGCATCCGCCCGGACGCCCCGGACCCGGCCCCGGACCCGGACCCGGTCCCAGCGCCAACCCCAGTCCCGGCCCGGGCCCCGGAAACCCCGGCCACCCCGAGAGCCCCAGAGCCAGCCCTGGCCTCCCCGACACCCCCCGCCTCCCCAGAAGCCTCAGCCCCCGCGACCCCGACCCGCCCGGAAGCCCCAGTCCCGTACTGCCCCGAGCCCCCCAGATAGTGCGCCCGCAACGGCACGCCGTACTCGGTGACCAGCAGCGGCACCCCGTGGAAATGCTCGGCCAGCAGCCCCGGCAGCGCGGCCGAACCGCCCGCCGTCGCATGGCAGAGATCGACCGAGCCGAGCCCGTCGTCCTCGTACCAGTCGAGTGAAAGGGGGCGCAGGGCGCGTTCCAGATGTGCGGCGACGGTCAGCAGATCCGGTACGCGCGCCTCGCGAGCCGCCCCCAACGCGCCCGGCGCACGACAGGCGCGCTCCAACGCCCGCACGGCGACTTCCGAGCGCAGCGCGCCCACCAGGCCACCCTCGTCCCGGGCCAGCTCGGCAAGCCCGTACAACGCCCTGCCGAAACGGTCCGCCTCAACACCGAGGCCACCCTCGAAACTTCCCTGAGCCACACCCCGCGCCCCGGTCCCACCAAGCGCGCTCCCCGCACCCGACAAGCCATCCGCACCCACCACGCTCCCCACACCGGCCGCCGCAGTCGGCGCACCAGACGCACCAGACGCACCAGACGCACCAGACGCACCAGACGCACCAGACGCACCAAGCACACCGGATGCACCGAACGAACCCGGCACGCCCCCCACCCCCGGCGCCCCCATAGCGCACACCGCCATCGCGAGTTCCCCGTACACCTCCGCGAAGCGCCGTCGCGCCCGTCTGCCGTACACGACCCCGTCGTCCTCGGCCGTCCACAGAGGTGCCGTACGGACCCGGGTGACCTGCGGCGGAAGCGGAATCCAGCCCTCGTCCTCCTGGCGCTCGCTCCGGCTGAGCGCGTAGACGTCGAACTCGTGTCGCTCCAGCCCGCGCACGAGTCGGTCGCACCACAGCCTGGCGTCACCGCTGACATACGGATAGCCACCTTCCGTAAGCATTCCGATGCGCACGCGTGCACCCCCGATCTCCCGTTTGGGGAGCCGCCGTTCACCCGGCGGCTCGCAGCGGGAAGAACGTATGCGGACAAGGCGGTGGCGCGACGGACGGTTGTCCATCGCGCCACCAAAAGGGGTGAACGGTCGTAACTTTCCCGAGCGGGACGCGTTCCGTCGCGCTAAGGGATCAAGTGATCACGCCCCGTCAGCGATGGAACGGCTGCACCCTCCTGGCCTCGTCAACCATTCGGAAACGCCCAGGGATTGGCCTTGCAGGTGATCCCGCCAAAGGTGAGGAACTTGCTCTGCTGCTGCATGACGGGGGCGAGGTCGCCGTCCTTGTCACAGGTCTCATGGCCGAAGCCGAGGCGATGACCGACCTCGTGGTTGATCAGCATCTGACGGTACGCGTGGATCTTGTCGCCGTAGGTCTTGGAACCCTGCGCCCAGCGGTACGCGTTGATCATCACGCGCTCGGTGGCGAGCGAGTCGCAGGAGACGTTGTCGACGGTGGTGTCGAGGCCCGACTTGGCGCACCAGACCGCGGTGGTGCCGGGGCTGGCCAGGGTGATCACGAAGTCGGGCTGTCCGGAGGAGATCCGTTCGAAGGTACGGCCGCCGTTGTGGGCCCAACTCCGGTTGTCGTTCAGGGTCTTCTGCACGGCCTCGGCGAACAGTTCCGCGTCGAGCCCGAGCCCCTCCTCGACATCGATCCGGTAGCGGTACTTCCGCCCCGTCCCCGGCGCCTTGTCGAAGCCCTTGACCACCTGGAACTTGCCGTTGCCCTCCAGATCGGCGGCGAGCGCGTACTTCTCGCCCATCTTCTCGTCGTACGACAGCGCGGTCGCGCTCGGACTGGGTGAACTGGACGGTGTGGGCCGGTCGTCGCTGCGCGAGGTGTCGCGTACGTCGCGGTCGCCGGCGTCGGTGGCCTGCGTCCGGGTGGCGGTGTCGTCCCGTCCGAAGGTGACCTGTCCGCCGACGATGACGGCAAGCACGGTGGTGACCGCGGCGGCCGCGATCCCGGTGAAGGCCAGCCCCTTGCCGCCCTTGCCCTTCTCCTTGGCCGCCGCGCCCTCGTCCCCGGAGGTGTCGGAGGTCCCGGAGTCCTGGTCGGAAGCGTCGGTGAGCGGCTTCTCCTGAAGGACCCCCTCGACCCGGCCGTCGGCGCCCCGGCCCGCCCGGTGGGTCTCTCCGGGCGCGAAGACGTCGTCGACCTCGTCGAAGGCGTCCAGGTAGGCCTGTCGAGGGCCGCTGGACGCCACGGTCTCGTTCCTCGGCCGTGGTATCGGCGCGCGGGGCCCGGACCGCATCCCCTCAGGTCCACCCGGACCACCGGGCACCGCGCCTTGCCCGGCACCGCCCAACTGCCCCCAGCCGCCGCCCCTTTCCCGCTGCTCGGGATGGCCACCGCGGAACTGCGGAAACCCCTGCGCGGGCGTGCCGTCCGGCAGCCGGGGCATCCCGTGGGCCGGAGTTCCGTCCGGCAGCCGTGGGAAGCCGTGCGCCGGCGTACCGTCCGGGAAGCGGGGCGATCCATGAGCGGGCGTGCCGTCCGGCAGCCGGGGAAAACCGTGCGCCGGCGTACCGTCGGGGAGGAATCCGGGCGCCCCGCGCGCCGGAGCGCCGTCGGCGGACCGGGGCGCTCCCTGAACCGACGCGCCACCGGCGAAACGCGGCACCCCCTGGGCGGGTGTGCCGTCGGCGACTCGCGGGAAGCCATGTGCCGGAGTGCCATCGGCGAAACGCGGGACCCCCTGGGCCCCCTGGGCCCCCTGGGCCGACGGTGGCCCCGTGTCACCCCAAGGCGCCGACCCACCGCCACGCGGACCGAACGGCGCCCCTCCACCGCGCGGACCCGTCGGCGGCGTCGTACCCCAGGTGGCCGGCCCGCCCATGCCCGGTGAGCCGGGACCCCCCGGTGAACGCGGGCCCGCCGTACGACCGTTGCCGGCCCCGGCGGCTGCCGCCCGGGCCGCCGGCTGTCCGCCGGTCACCCGCTTTTCGCTTGTATCGCCCTTGGGCGCCCGCCCCTTGCGGCTGTGCCGTCCCACGCCGCGCCTCAGCTCCCCACATCGGACGAGTCGTCGACCGACCCGTCCCCGATGGAATCGTCCCTGTCGACAGCGGCCGACGCCTTGACGACGACGTCCTCGGCCATCTCTTCGGTCACCCCTTCGGCCACCGTGTCACCCGCGTCGAAGCCTGCCAGTTCCCTGGACTCGGCCGTGTCGGCGAGCAGTTCACGGAACGCCGAGGCGACCGCCTCCGGGTACTCCATCATCGCCACATGCCCCGCCTCCGGAAGCGAGACGAGCCGCGAGTCGCGGAAGCTACGGGCCGCGCGCCGGGCCATGCGATAGCCGACGAGCTGGTCACGACGGCCGTAGACGAGGAGGGTCGGCGCGAGGACCCGCTCGGCCTGACGCCACAGCGAGTGCTGACCGCCCAGCGTGTACGCGTCCACGAGCCCACGGGAGGACCTGGTCATCGCGTCCCAGAAGTACGGCAGCCGCAGCCGTCGCTCCATCTCCTCCACGGCGGTGCGGAACGCCTCCTCCGTGACGCGCGACGGATCGCCGTAGCAGAGGCCCATGACTCCTCGAACGCGCTGCTCGGCCGTCCAGTTCCTGCTGTAGCGGGTGAACAGGCCCGCCACTCCGGGCACGGCCAGCAGCGCGGTCGGTACGGCGGTCCGCTGCACACGGATCTCCGGCAGCGCGGGCGACACCAGGGTGAGCGTACGGACGAGGTCGGGGCGCAGGGCGGCGACGCGGGTGCTGACCGCGCCGCCGAGGGAGTTGCCGAAGAGGTGGACGGGGCCGCGTTCGGCGGCGTCGAGATAGCGGATGACCGCGCGCGCGTGGCCCGTGATCGAGTAGTTGCCGTCGTCCGGCGGCGGCGAGTCGCCGAAGCCCGGCAGATCGACGGCCTCGCCGGCCACGACCCCGTCGAGCTGCTCCATCAGCGCCGACCAGTTCTGCGAGGAACCGCCCAGCCCGTGCACGTACAGGGCGGGCGGCAGATCCTCCGTCGCGGGCGGTCTCGACCGCACCGACAGAGTGATCCCCGGCAATCGCACCGACCGCAGCCGCTCGCCCGGGCCCACATGCACGGCGCTCGCCTTCGGTGACACGGCGGCGGTCAGCACGGACGGCAACTCGGTCGAAGACATGGCGGCAATGTTACGAGGTGATCACGTAGTGGTTCATGTGTTCGCCGTTGTGTTGGCCGTCACAGAGCACGGATCTTGACCGTACGGGTGCCGGGCCGCGCCGGGGGTACGCGAGCACCGTTCGACCCCGGCCGTCACCGCCGGACCGCATAGCGCCACCATCGCCCGTCTCCTAGGCTCGTGAGTACCAGGAAGGGGAAACCACGATGACCGTTGACCCGTCCGATCCCGACACCTTCACAGAGGACGAATCCGTGCCGCCCGACGACGTCGAGGCCCCCGAGGCCGACGCCGCTGAGCAGCACACCGACGTCACACCGGACCGGGACGACTCCCTGACCGACGCCGACCGGAACGCCGCCGACGAGGGCGACCTCGCGGAGCAGGCTCGTGTGGTCTCCCTCGACGAGGACGACTACAGGTGACCGGTTGCAGGTGACCGGACCAGGGCGATTCCAGCTAGCCGGTAACTCCTGAACGGCACCGACCGTCAAGGGCGCGAAAAGCGACAATCGGTGACCAGAAAGGGCTTCCGGCTACCCGCTCTGCCCTTGTTTGACGTGGTCTACGGCACTTTCCCTGTCGTCCGGTCCGTGAAATTCTGCGCTCGCACCGCGCACACCGGGGTTACCGAAAAGTACGATGGCGGCGCGGCGCACACCGCAAGTGGACGATTTTGGGAGGCGGCGTGACAGCCATCGAGCAGACAGAGGCGGCACGCCCGCGGGGCACTCGCCTTCCGCGCCGAGCCCGACGGAACCAGCTGCTGGGCGCCGCGCAGGAAGTCTTCGTGGCCCAGGGTTACCACTCGGCGGCGATGGACGACATCGCCGAGCGCGCCGGCGTCAGCAAGCCCGTGCTCTACCAGCACTTCCCGGGCAAGCTCGACCTCTATCTGGCCCTGCTCGACCAGCACTGCGAGGCCCTGATCCAGGCCGTACGCGGCGCCCTCGCGTCGACGACCGACAACAAGCAGCGGGTGCTGGCCACGATGGACGCCTACTTCGCGTACGTCGAGGACGAGGGCGGCGCCTTCCGGCTGGTCTTCGAGTCGGACCTGACGAACGAGCCCGCCGTGCGCGAGCGCGTCGACAAGGTCACCAACGAGTGCGCCGAGGCCATCTGCGACGTCATCGCCGAGGACACCGGCCTGTCCCGCCCGGAGTCGATGCTCCTCGCCTCCGGCCTCGGCGGCCTCGCCCAGGTGGTGGCGCGGTCCTGGCTGCACAGCGACCGCAGCGTCCCGCGCGAGCAGGCCGTCCAGCTGCTGGCCTCCCTGGCCTGGCGCGGCATCGCCGGTTTCCCCCTGCACGGCATCGACCACCACTGAGCGCGGGCCGTTCCCGAGCGACGCACTGCGGACACGAGCCGTTCCCGAACGCCGTGCGCTGGACACGGGCCGTTCCTGAGCCACGCCCACCGAGCACGGCACGTTCCTGAACGCCGTCGGCCGCTGAGCCCCTGCCCCGGCCGGGCGTTTGTTCCCGCTCCCTGTTCGCTCTTGGCGTTCTTGAGCGGAGCGTGGACGTCCCCTCACCGGGCTAATGTGTGCTGGGTACGGCGCGGAGGCCCGCGCACTTCACTGACCGTCGGAGGGACATAGCCGTGGAGGTCAAGATCGGCGTGCAGCACGCGCCCCGCGAGATCGTTCTGGAGAGCGGTCAGAGTGCCGAGGAGGTCGAGCGTGCGGTTGCCGAGGCGCTGGCCGGCAAGTCGGCGCTGCTGAGCCTCACGGACGAGCACGGCCGCAAGGTCCTGATCCCGGCCGACCGCCTGGCGTACGTCGACATCGGCGAGCCGACGGTCCGCAAGGTGGGCTTCAGCGCGCTGTAGTCGGGCGGCGGCGCGGGCCGCGCTCGGCGGGCACAGCTCAACAGGCATACGTGTGGGGCCCGGTGGAACATGCCACCGGGCCCCACACGTATGCCTCTGCGCCCCCGTACACGCCGTCCACCGACGGCGCCCACAGATGGAGCACAACTCCTCCCCGGAGGAGGATTGCGTTTCATGACTCGCGGGTAGGACCGGCTACGACCGATTTGCCCAGGCCACGGCCGTGCGGGAGGGACCCCGATCATGTTCTTGGAAGCGCTCGGCTCCGCGATCCTCGGTCTCGCGCTCGCGTGGGCCGCCGCCCATCGTCTGCCGCACCGTCTGCCCTCCCGCGCTCTGGTCCTCCCGACCGGCACGGCCGGCGCCCTCTTCGGCGCCTTCCTCACCCACACGGCCCTGGGCTCCGTCAACTACCTGGTCACCCTCACCGGCGCCCTCGTCATCGCGGCGGCCTCCCTCTCCCTCCTCCTGAGGCCCACAGAGAGATTTCGCCGCAGCTCGGCCCCGGCGTAAGCACAGGGCCTGGGGACACTTCCGAAGCAAGAGCTGACGGGAGCGCAGCCTGTTTTGACGGGCGCAGCCCGAAAAGGGGCGCGGGGAACTGCGCGACCAGCCACATCAAACCCGCAGCCGCCAACAGACACAGCTCCCCACGGCGACTAGGCGCTCACGCGGCCAACCCAAGCGCAGCCATCCGCTTCGTGTGCGCCTCAGTGATCCGCGAGAACATCCGCCCCACCTCGGCGAGGTCGAACCCGTCCGCGACCCCGCCCACCAACATCGTGGACAGCGCGTCCCGGTCGGCGACCACCCGCTGGGACTGCGACAGCGCCTCCCCCATCAACCGCCGCGCCCACAGCGCCAACCGCCCCCCGACACGCGGGTCCTCGTCGATCGCGGCCCGCACCTTCTCCACGGCGAACCCGGCGTGCCCGGTGTCGTCGAGCACGGCGAGCACCAACCCGCGTGTGTCGGAGTCGAGATGGGCCGCGACCTCACGGTAGAAGTCGCTGGCGATCGAGTCGCCGACGTACGCCTTGACCAGCCCCTCCAGCCAGTCCGACGGCGCCGTCTGCTTGTGGAAGCCGTCCAGCGCGCCGACGAACGGCTCCATGGCCAGCGTCGGCTCCTCCCCGATCTCGGTGAGCCGGTCCCTGAGCCTCTCGAAGTGGTGGAACTCGGCGGCGGCCATCTTCGCCAGCTCCGCCTTGTCGACGAGCGTCGGCGCCAGCTTCGCGTCCTCCGCGAGCCGTTCGAACGCCGCGAGTTCCCCGTACGCCAGCGCTCCGAGCAGATCCACCACGGCGGCGCGGTACTGCGGGTCGGCGGATGCCTGGTCCCAGTCCTGGGCGGCGATCCCGGTGGCCTCGGCGGCATCGGCGGCATCCGCCGCGTCCGCGGCACCGGCGGGGTTCTCGGCGTTCTCAGGGTTCTCGGGCTTGTCAGACGTCGTCATGAAGCGCACAATAGCCCGCTCCCCGCATGACGGAAGGGACCGGTCGACCAGTGTGACGACGACTACGTGACCAAATCGGCCATCACATGTGCAGGATTCCGGGGTATGGTGGTAATGCGCCTGCTGAGGACGTCGACCTCGCCATGCATTCTCGGGCATCTCGACCGTATCTCGACAGGCCCATGCATGAGGATGCCCGGTCGGTGGCCCGATCGGCTCCGACCCGACAGCCCTCCTTTTCCGTACGGCACTCTGCGTACGGCGTTCGGAGGGACCCCCTCAGCGGTATGAGCGCTAGAGCGTCGGCAGTGGTCCCGTGCCACACGGCCCGCCCGTGAGGCGGCCGACGTCCCCGGCACGGTCCGACACGACCCCCGCGCTCGCCTCACACCGCGTACACAGAAGAGGCAGCACCCTGACTACGACGTTTCGAGATCTCGGAATCCTTCCCGAGACGGCCGAGGCCCTGGAAGCCGTCGGCATCATCACCCCCTTCCCCATCCAGGAGATGACGCTCCCGGTCGCCCTCTCCGGCACCGACGTCATCGGCCAGGCCAAGACCGGCACCGGCAAGACGCTCGGCTTCGGCCTCCCGCTCCTTGAGCGCGTCACCGTCCCCGCCGACGTCGAGGCCGGCCGCGCCAAGCCCGAGGACCTCACCGACGCCCCGCAGGCGCTCGTCGTCGTCCCCACCCGCGAGCTGTGCACCCAGGTCACCAACGACCTGCTGACCGCCGGCAAGGTGCGCAACGTCCGCGTCACCGCGATCTACGGCGGCCGCGCGTACGAGCCCCAGGTCGAGGCCCTGAAGAAGGGCGTCGACGTCGTCATCGGCACGCCCGGACGGCTCCTCGACCTCGCCGGCCAGAAGAAGCTCAACCTGAAGCACGTCAAGTGCCTGGTCCTCGACGAGGCCGACGAGATGCTCGATCTGGGCTTCCTGCCCGACGTCGAGAAGATCATGGACATGCTGCCGGCACGGCGTCAGACGATGCTGTTCTCGGCGACCATGCCGGGCGCGGTCATCGGTCTGGCACGGCGTTACATGTCGCAGCCCACGCACATCCGCGCCACCGCGCCGGACGACGAGGGTGTGACGGTCGCGAACATCGCGCAGCACATCTACCGCGCGCACAACATGGACAAGCCCGAGATGGTCGCGCGCATACTGCAGGCCGACGGCCGAGGACTGGCCATGGTCTTCTGCCGTACGAAGCGCACCGCCGCCGACCTCGCCGACCAGCTCAAGCAGCGCGGCTTCGCCTCCGGCGCCGTCCACGGCGACCTCGGCCAGGGCGCCCGCGAGCAGGCGCTGCGCGCGTTCCGCAACGGCAAGGTCGACGTCCTCGTCTGCACCGATGTCGCCGCGCGCGGCATCGACGTCGAGGGCGTGACCCACGTCATCAACTACCAGTCCCCCGAGGACGAGAAGACGTATCTGCACCGCATCGGCCGTACGGGCCGCGCGGGCGCCTCGGGTACGGCGATCACGCTCGTCGACTGGGACGACATCCCGCGCTGGCAGCTGATCAACAAGGCGCTGGAGCTGAACTTCAACGACCCGCCGGAGACGTACTCCACCTCCCCGCACCTCTTCGAGGAGCTCAGCATCCCGGCGGGCACGAAGGGCGTCCTCCCGCGCTCCGAGCGCACCCGGGCCGGCCTCGACGCGGAGGAACTGGAAGACCTGGGCGAGCCGGGCGGGCGTGGCGCACGCGGGCGCGGAGGCCGTTCCTCCGGCGCACCCGCCGAGCGTGAGCGCCCCGCGCGTACGCCGCGCCGTCGCCGCCGGACGCGGGGCGGGGCGACCGTCGACGCGACCACCCCGGCCACCGAGCCCACAGAGGCCGCGACCACCGCCGCCCCGCTGGACACCGAGCCCCGCACTCCCCGCCGTCGTCGCCGCACCCGCACCGGGGCGAGCACGGCCGTGGAGCAGGCCGAGGCGGTGGCGCAGACGGCGGAGGGTACGCCCACGGCGGCCGCCGAGCCGACCGAGGACACCGCCAAGCCGCGCCGTCGCCGTACACGCGGCGGAGCGGCACGCGCGGCGGAAGCCGCCGAGAACGCGGTGGAGACGGCCGAGGGTACGACTGCGGAAGCGGCAACGATCGCGGAAGCCGCAGCGGTCGTCGAGGCAGCAGAGGCCGTGGAGGTCGCCGAGACCGTCAAGGCTGTTGAAGCCGTTGATGCCGTCGAGGCCGTTGAGCCCGTTGAGGAAACGTCCACGCCCCGTCGCCGCCGCACCCGCAAGACGGCGTCGGCAGAGCCCGTGGAGGCCCCGGCGACCACGGCTGCGGAGACCGCGCTGGACACGGCCGAGGCCGAGCCGGCCAAGCCCCGTCGCCGCACCCGCAAGGCCACGGCGACCGCCGAGACGACTCCCGCAGAGCCCGTGGCCGAGGAGACCCCGGTTACCAAGCCACGCCGCCGCACCCGCAAGACCGCCGAGGCCGCCGTCGAGACCCCGGAAGCGGTGACCACCGAGCCGACCACGCCGGAGGAGACCCCGGCCAAGCCGCGCCGACGGACCCGCAAGACCGCCGAGCCCGTGGTCGAGACACCGGAAGCGGTATCGGCCGAACCGAAGGCAGAGGAAGCGCCGCTCGCCAAGCCACGCCGCCGCACCCGCCAGACCGCCGAGGCCGTGGTCGAGACACCGGAAGCGGTAATCACCGAGGCGGCCACGCCGGAGGAAGCCCCGGCCAAACCCCGCCGC